>JBEARJ010000032.1:0-7594 GCA_041163285.1 Actinomycetota bacterium
CCTTGTAGGTCTGTAACAATTGCAGCTCCCGCATCGCCACGATAGCCATTTGAGCGAGCACGTAAGACTGAAGCCTCTAGCTCTCGCTCCACGACTGTTTGTAATTTTGCATTTATATTCAAAATTAAGTGGTTACCCGGAATTGGAGCCACATTCCTAGATTCTCGGGTTACTGATTCTTTGTAATTAACGATAACTGTACGAACTCCTGGAATGCCTCGGAGCTCTTCATCGTAAACAAACTCAACACCTGCTTTTCCAATTTGCTCATTTCGGTAATAACGCTTACCGACTTCATTATTTAAGTCAGCTTCAGTTATCGGGCCAACATAACCAAGCACATGGGTGCCACGCTCTCCAAAAAGACTAGGGTAACTTCTAATTGAGACCGGTTCAGCGTTAATTCCTGGAAAGACATCAGATCGTTCCAGGAGTTTGAGTACCTGCGCTTCACTACCGTCCTTGGTAATTGGAATTGGTTGATATCTATTTCCATTCCAGCAACCATTTTGTTCTTCTCTCGGCAACTCTCCACATAACCTGGTTCTTACGAAGACATCATTTGGGTTCAATTTAAGAATCTTTGCAACACGATTCAAGACATTACGTCCCTTATCAGGTTCACGATCGAGGATTGAGCGATCAGCCGTAACCATAAGTCCAGCTTTATTTGCAGCCAAAGGTTCGCCCTCGCTATCAACTATTAGTCCACGTAACGCTGGAGTCACAATGTCTCGACTCTGGATGTCCAACGCAGCGCGTTGGTAGCGTGGCCCATCAGCAATTTGCAGATAAAAGAGACGACCAAATAGCGCAATCATTAACGAGGCAACGAAAATCTGGGCTACTACGATTGCTAGCGCTGATCTGTCTCGCATTATTTTTCCCGGGCAGTCAATGAGACTTTATGTGTCTTAATAGCTACAGGTACATAAATTGGAGCAAGCACAAAGGTCCAAAGCGCATTTCCAATTAACTCCCTAGCTAGTACTCCGAGTGAGGATACTTCTTGGCCGAGAATTGCTCCAAAAATTATAAAGAGAATCAAGGCAAAACTACTCAAAAGCGTTGTAACAAAAGTTAACGCTAAAGGGCTAATGGATGAATCAAGTGCACCGCGGACATAATTTGAAATTATGAAGGCTAGTCCAGTCATCGTAAAGGTCCAGAGGCCAAAGGGCGCCTCTAAAGTCGGTGACAAGTCAGCAATCAATCCGGAGATAAAGCCAATCAGAATTGCCGAAGATCTTTCTTCTCGAAGTATCCAAGCAATAGTGAAAGCAAGGTAGAGAGCAAAGCCTCCCATAAAAAAATTAATTCTATTTATGAACGCTTCTTGAATCAGAAAGACGATAAGTAGCAAGCCAGCACTGATAGGCAATCTATTGATGGACATATTCACTCACTTAGTGAAGGTGTAACAAATACCGTTACCGTTGGTGCAGGCCGAGGGGCTGCAGGCACTAGTGCATCTCCAGGATTGTTCCCCAAGGAATCGAGAACTACGCTAACTACACCTATCGAATTTAGATCAACAAAGGATTGAACCCGGGCTTGTTTGGTCAATTGACCAGCGGCGTTTTCAACAAAGGTAATCTTTCCTACCGGAACTCCGGGGACAAACGGAGCATCTCCCGAACTCCCCCGTGACAAAAGCACATCCCCTACAGAAATTTGAGCAGCAGCACTCAACATCTGTAACGAGAAAATACCCTGTCCTTCCCCAGACAGCACTCCCATGAATTGAGAGCCCGCAATTCGCACTCCAATTCGAAATGAAGGGTCGCTCATCAACATCACAACTGCGGCATTGGTGGTTGTGGACTTCACAACGCCAACCAATCCAGAGGCGGCAATAACCGTCATATCGCGCTTGATTCCGGCCTTAGACCCTTGATCAATCACTATGGTTTCGCTGATAGTCGCAGTTCCACCTTTGCTAATGACTCGCGCGCTAACCGTTCTGAATTTTGCCTTGCCAGCTAAATCCAAAACACCCTTGAGTTGTTTGAGTTCACCTTGGATATCTTCATTGAGAATAACTTGTGCCTTAAGTTCTTGATTTTCATCTTCTAACTCTGCAATCCGTTCCCGGGTATTGTTTATATTGAACAAATCGCTAAAGAGTTGCCCAATCGGTGAAAGCAAGGAGCTGCCAAAGCTTTGGAATGGAGTTAGGGCAGTCTGGGTAAAGCCTCGAACAGAGGAGACAAGACTTACACCTCGAAGATCTAAAGTGATTAGAAGTAGAGAAGTGACCAGGAGAGTTACGAGTAAGAGCCTTGCTCGATTAGTCCCTCTTGTCGCCATCTTTGCCCCATCGCTTATCTACGAGGCTCGGAGATAAGAACTTTCTCTAGCGCTTCAAATTCCTCGACGCACTTGCCTGATCCCTCGACTACCGCAAGGAGTGGGCGCTCTGCAACATGGATAGGCATATTTGTCTCGTGACGTAGCCGCTCATCCAATCCTTTAAGCATGGCTCCACCGCCAGTAAGAACAATTCCGCGATCCATTAAGTCTGCAGATAGTTCAGGAGGAGTTTTGTCGAGCGTCGCTTTAACCGCGTTCACAATTGCTGCGACAGGTTCCTCCAGGGCTTTTCTTATCTCTTCTGAAGAAACAACAATCGTCTTCGGCAATCCTGTAGAAATATCTCGGCCGCGAATTTCTGCATCTGGTTCATCGCGAAGTGGATAGGCCGATCCAATCGCCATCTTTATCTCTTCGGCAGTTCGCTCTCCTAACATGAGTGAGTACTCGCGCTTCACCCAGCTAATAATCGCTTGATCAAGCTCGTCGCCACCAACGCGGATTGAACCGGCTGAAACGATTCCGCCCATAGAAATAACAGCGACTTCTGTGGTTCCACCGCCAATATCTACAACCATATTTCCTGTCGGCTCATGAATAGGTAAACCAGCTCCAATTGCAGCAGCCATAGGCTCTTCGATGATGTACACCTTTCGAGCTCCGGCTTCATAGCCAGCATCCTTGACAGCTCTTTGTTCAACGCCGGTAATGCCGGAGGGAACGCAGATCACGATTCGAGGTTTGGCAAGGTAAGTATGCTTATGAACTTGTCGAATGAAGTACTTAATCATCAATGCAGTTGTGTCAAAGTCTGCGATAACTCCGTCTTTCAGGGGTCGAATTGCGACAATACTTCCTGGGGTTCGCCCAATCATCTTCTTTGCCTCAGCGCCAACCGCCAAGACAGCACCGGTATCTTGATTAACGGCAACAACGCTTGGCTCGTTTAGAACAATTCCCTTACCGCGAACATATACCAAGGTATTTGCGGTTCCCAGGTCAATTGCCATATCGCGACCTAAAAAGGTCCAACGATTGAGTTGGTTTGCCATCGCGTTACTCCTTATAAATTAGGGAAGAAAATCTTTATCTCTCGTTCAGCAGATTCGATTGAGTCTGAGCCATGAACCAAATTCTGTACAACTTTTGTTCCTTGGTCTCGAGCCAAATCTCCTCTGATTGTTCCTGGGGCAGCGACGGTGGGATCTGTTGCACCAGCCAGAGATCTGAATCCTTCAATTACGCGGTTGCCTTCTGCGATTAGAGCAACTATTGGACCACTCTGCATAAACTCCATAAGTGGTTCATAGAACGGTTTGCCCTGGTGCTCTGCGTAGTGAGCTTCAAGTATTGATCGATCAGCGTTCAACATTCGAAGTTCTGCAATTTTGTAACCTTTAGATTCAATTCGAGAGATGATTTCACCAACAAGTGCACGACGAACACCGTCTGGTTTTACCAAGACTAATGTCCGTTCGATACCGGTAGAGGTGGAAGTCACGGGAGAAGTCTATTGTGGATTTTCTGACTCGCGAGCCCGCTTGATCGCCTCACCCTTTCGCCCCACCACTATCGCGGTAATCCATAGCCCCAGGAATAGGGCTCCCATGAAAAACATCATGAAGAGATAGAAACCGTAGAGAATCAAAGCGAATTGAAGTATCCAACCGAGAGCCCAACCGAGGCGATTGCGAAGTGTGCCAAGGGCCAAAATATTTAAGAAGAGTATTGCGTACCCGAAGTAAAGTCCCGCATTGGAAGTCAAATCTTTCGCCAGTAATAGCGCGAATCCAATCAATAGGACTTCCATTGAGAGAACACTTCTTGCCAGCATTTTCACTTTTCTAACATCTTTCTAATGAATGCTCTAGCCTCACCTGCAGATATTACTGAGCCAGCAATCAAGACGGCACAGCTCTTATCGTTCATTTCGACTTCATATTTTGCTTGGGTTACCGCAGCTTCAATCGCGCTTTCGAGAGACTCTTTGGTGAGAACTCTATTGTCACCAAAGATCTGACGAGCTTGTGCGGCAAGTTCCTCGATTGGCGCAGCCCTATGGGATGAATTTCTCGTGATAATTGCCGTAGTCATTATCCCCTCAAATTCCTCGAGTATTCCATCGGTGTCTTTATCGCCCATCGGCGCAACTATTCCAATTATGAAATCAAAATCGAACTCGCTCTCGATAGTTCTTCGAAGCGATTTGGCGCCATGAGGGTTATGGGCTGCATCAATAATGACCGTCGGGTTTCGATGGACAATCTCGCACCTTCCGGGCGAAGAGGCTTTACCGAATGCTGCGCGAACGATTGCTTCATTTAATTTTTGTTCGCCAGCAAAAACTTCAACAGCCGCTAGCGCTGTCGCAGCATTACTGGCTTGATGTTCACCGTGAAGTGGCAAAAATAGATCTTCGTATTCACCATACACACCTTTGATACTCAGAAGTTGTCCACCAACAGCGATAGATCTGCTGGAAACCTGATATTCCATGCCCTCTCGGATAGGAGTTGCTTCAACTTCGGCACACTTACGCATCAATACTTGAGCTGGATCTAGCTCTTGTCGCGCCAATACTGCGAATGAACCAGGCTTGATAATCCCTGATTTTGTGGCGGCTATCGCTCCTAAGGTATCGCCCAGGTATTGCATGTGATCGAGTCCGATCGGAGTTAATACTGAAACCTTTGCCTCAATAACGTTGGTTGAATCCCACTCGCCCCCCATGCCGCATTCAAAGATTCCCACATCAACTGGATGTTCAGCGAATGCAACAAAAGCAAGTCCCGTAATTGCTTCAAAAAAAGAGAGGCGATGCGACATACGTTCATCTACTAATCCAAAATATGGCGCTACATCTTCGAAAGTGGCGATCATCGCTTCCTCAGATATTGACTCACCGTTTATGGAAATCCGCTCTAGAAAACTCTCTAAATGCGGGCTCGTAAATCTTCCAGTGCGCAGACCTAACTCAAAGCAGAGAGAATCTATTAGGCGAGTTGTGGTGGTCTTGCCATTAGTTCCTGCGATGTGAATTGTTGGATAAGAAAGTTGTGGTGAGCCAAGCAGATCAGCTAGTAGAGAGATTCGCTCTAGCGTCGGATTGATACGCGATTCAGGCCAACGATTTAGAAGCGCCTTTTCAATCTCTTCAATCTTCTTATCCACAGTGCTCACTCCTTAGGGAGTGAATCCAGCAGCGACTTAATACGAAGAATCTCGCCATCACAGAACTCAAGACGTTCTTTGATGGAGGCAACAACATCCATGGGAGCCTTTGCCATGAAGTTTTCATTTTCTAGTTTAATTTTTGCAGTCTCGCGATCTTTCTCGACTGTTGCTAAATCTTTTGTTAATCGAGCACGTTCTGCCTTTACATCTATCGCGCCAGAAAGATCGAAGGTAACCGAAAACTTGCCGACCTCGATCTTGGCGCTTTGCTTGAAATTTGAATCTGGCCGATCGAGGCGAACCAAGAACCGCATGGAATCTTCATATTGTGAAAGTGCGCCGCTCATCCCTTGAATTTCAGCCTTGATTCGAGCCGAAGTCTTAATGCCCTGTTCACTCCTGAAACGACGTATCTCAGTGATAAGGCGCTTCATATCCTCAACCACATCTAAGGCTTCCTTATCTGATTCACTCGAGGATGCTTTTGGCCATGCAGCAATTACCAAAGTTTCGCCGGCCGTTAATGATGTCCAGAGCGCCTCGGAGATAAATGGCATGCTCGGGTGCATCAAGCGCAGCAGTTGATCTAGAACATGTCCCAATACTCGTTTCGATTTCTCAGCTTCGGCTCCGCCCTTTGCAAAAGTATCCTTGATGAGTTCTAAGTACCAATCACAGACTTCGTCCCAGGCGAAGTGGTAGAGCGCATCACTTCCCTTTGCGAACTCAAAGTTCTCATAAAGTGAATCGACTTCTTCAATGGTTCGATCCAAGAGATCAAGAATCCAACTATCAGTATGGTTTAGCTCTGAACGAGCAGGAAGCTCACCATTTATAGTTGCGCCATTCATTATCGCAAAACGAGTCGCATTCCAGACCTTCGTTGCAAAATTTCGAGCTCCAGCAATCCACTCATCGGCTAACGCTTGATCTGCTCCAGGATTTGCGCCTCGCGCAAGCGCAAAGCGGAGTGCGTCTGAGCCATATTTGTCCATAAACTCAAGTGGATCAATCACATTGCCTTTTGATTTAGACATCTTCTTTCCGTGCTTATCGCGCACTAGTCCATGAAGTGCAATTACTTCAAATGGCTGTTTCCCATCCATGGCAAACAAACCAAAAATCATCATGCGTGCTACCCAGAAAAAGAGGATGTCATAACCGGTGACAAGAACGCTTGTTGGATAGAACTTCTTTAACTCTTCAGTTTCTTCAGGCCAACCCAGAGTCGAAAATGGCCACAAAGCTGAGGAAAACCAAGTATCTAATACATCCTCATCTTGAACCCATCCTTCAGGTCCACTCTCATCGGGTCCAACGACTTCCATTTCACCATTTGGTCCGTACCAGACGGGAATTCGATGTCCCCACCACAGTTGGCGTGAGATGCACCAGTCATGCATGTTGTCGACCCAGTCAAAATAACGTGGTTCCAGTTCTTTTGGAGAAATCTCAACTCGGCCATCTCTAACAGCATCGCCAGCTAACTTCGCAAGTGGAGCAACTTTTACAAACCACTGCATGGAAAGCCTTGGTTCAACAATTGTGCTGCAGCGCGAACAGTGGCCAACGCTATGTTTGTAAGGGCGCTTTTCCCAGCCGAGTAATCCATCCGTGCGAAGTTGTTCGACAACAGCCTTGCGCGCTGCAAATCTATCCATACCATCGAATTGAGTTCCGGTACCTTCCATTACACCGGCCTCATTCATGATGATAATCATTGGGACGTTATGCCTCATTCCCATCTCAAAATCGTTTGGATCATGCGCGGCAGTTACCTTTACGGCTCCAGTTCCAAAATCAGGATCCACAAGCTCATCCGCAATAATTGGAATCATTCGGTTCACATAAGGAAGTTTTACCTTCTTGCCAATCATTTGCTTATAACGATCATCATTAGGGTTGACTGCTACGGCTCCATCACCAAGCATTGTTTCAGGGCGTGTAGTCGCTATGAAGATGTGATCGCCATCTAATTCACCGTAACGTATCTGAACAAACTCGCCATCAATTTCTTGGTAATCAACTTCAATATCGGACAAGGCAGTTAGACAACGAGGACACCAGTTGATTATCCGCTCGGCGCGATATATCAAGCCCGCTTCAT
>JBEARJ010000033.1:0-7393 GCA_041163285.1 Actinomycetota bacterium
ACCTCGCCGGTGGCAGGATTAAATACTTCCCCGCTTCGTTGAGCGCTACCGCTCCAGGAAGAACCATTGATGTAATGAGTGATTCGCTTTGTGCTCAAGATCAATCCTTACCTTCGTAGTACTTGGCGATGCTGGCTAGCGCTTCATCAATAATCGCAATTCCTTCTTTAGCTTCAGCCTCAGTGATATTGCAAGGAGGGACAACATGCATACGATTGAAATTGGTGAATGGCATAAGGCCACGCTTCTTACATTCAGCTACTAATTCACTCATCGCCGGGCTAGTACCGCCGTAAGGAGCGAGCGGAGCACGTGTGGTGCGGTCACTTACTAGATCCATCGCCCAGAAAACGCCTTGGCCACGGACTTCTCCAATTAACTTGTGTTTTTTCTGAAGTTCACGAAGCCCTGGTCCGATGACTTTCTCACCAATTTCGGCAGCCTGTTCCACAATTTTCTCTTCCTTCATTACATCAATAGTTGCTACAGCAGCGGCGCAGGCGAGTGGATGTCCAGAATAGGTAAGTCCGCCTGGGAAAACCCGGTCGTTAAAGGATTCCGAGATCGGCGTAGAGATAACTACTCCACCAAGTGGGACGTAACCAGAGTTCACACCCTTGGCAAAGACGATTAAATCGGGTTCAACTGATGAGTGCTGATAAGCGAACCACTTTCCAGTTCTTCCAAAACCAGCCATTACTTCATCAGCGATCCAGAGAATTCCATACTTATCACAGAGGGCACGAACGCCTTCTAAGTAACCCTTTGGCGGAATAAGAACGCCAGCAGTACCCACAACAGATTCGATAAGGATGGCGCCAATAGTCTTAGCGCCCTCGAAAATGATCGTGTTCTCTAAATGCTCGAGCGCACGAGCACACTCTTCCTCTTCTGAATTTGCCCAGAATGCGCTGCGGTATAGGTAAGGTCCAAAAAAATGCACATGACCGTAAGCGAACTCATTGGGCCAGCGGCGCGGATCTCCGGTAGCCGAGATGGCTGCGGAGGTATTGCCGTGATAAGACCGATAGAAAGAGAGAATCTTGTGGCGTCCGGTAAAGAGTCGAGCCATGCGAATTGCATTCTCAACTCCATCTGCTCCACCATTGGTGAAAAAAACTTTAGAAAACTTAGAACCTGCTAGCTCAACAATTCTTTTGGCTGCTTCACTTCTAACGTCATTTGCTACCTGTGGTGCAACGGTTGCAAGCAGATCTGCTTGTTTCTTAATGGCATCAATTACCTTGGGATGTTGGAATCCAATGTTTGTAAAAACTAACTGGCATGAGAAATCTAAGTACTTCTTACCCTCAAAATCCCAGAAGTAGGAACCTTTTCCACCAGCAACTGGCATGGGTGAGATCTGTGCTTGTGCTGACCAAGAATGAAAGACATACTTTCTATCTAAATCAAATACTTCTTTGCCACGTGCTGGGTTAGAAGGAATCTCAGACATATAGCAATCTAATCACTTGCCCCGGCTTGCTTCAAACACTACGTAGTTCTTGGAGGACTTCTAGGGCCGTTACAGATGTGAATTTCTTCGCAGCCTGGCGCCCGGCTTTCGAATGTAATGCGACTGCATCGCAGACGAGTTTGAATGCATCCTCTCCATCCTTGGTGGAGACTAGAAATGATCCGATTAGACCTGCTAGGACATCACCCGTTCCAGCTGTAGCTAATTCTGGTCCACCAATGGAGTCAACAAATATGCGATTGCTATCTGCAACTACGGTTCCTGGTCCTTTAAGAACAACAATCACTCCGAACATTCTTGCAATTTCCTGAGCAAAGGCTTCTCTTGGTCCGGCCAATTGAAGTCCAAGATGTTTTAGCTCACCCTCATGCGGCGTGATTACCGTGAGGGCAGAGCGTTTCTTTTGAGACTTTATCTCTGCAATTGCTGAGCCATCTAGGACTAATGGAATGTCTGGAATTGCAGCGAGAGTTGCTCCACCTGGGCCGACGACTAGCGAATCCACCTTTTCGTTGGTTAATTTT
Organism: Actinomycetota bacterium; assembly: GCA_041163285.1. GTDB lineage: Bacteria > Actinomycetota > Actinomycetes > Nanopelagicales > Nanopelagicaceae > MAG-120802. The sequence goes on from JBEARJ010000033.1 coordinate 2,002, forward strand.
GTTATCGGTACAACATCTGGGTAATGACTAACAATCAGATCTCGAAGTACAGCATCACTATTCAAGTACTTTACAAAACCGGCATTCCCACGACGAGCGCCACCGACGGCAAGAAGCGCAGCTCCTGGATATTGTTTAGAGCCGGCAGAGACCGCGACCACACCGCGTCTGTACTTGTTATCGGTTTGAGAGAGTTTCCGCCGCGACATGGGTGCACTCTAGATTCTTTGGACTCGAAAGGCACTCATCGCAGAGTAGGTATAGCTGGTGACAAGACTGGTTCGCACAATTCGTAAATGACTTAGTGGGGGAGCCACACTGATCGCACTCGCCGATAATTTTGGTGTCATCTGAAAAGTCCACAGTCATCCGACCATCGAAGGTGTAGAGAGAGCCTTCCCAATATCCCTTATCTGCGAACTTCTCACCGTAGCGAACTATGCCTCCAGCAATCTGATAAACCTCTTCAAAGCCGCGCTTCTTCATCACAGTTGAAAGAATTTCACAGCGAATTCCACCCGTGCAGTAAGTGACAATCGGTTTCTTCTTTAGATGGTCAAACTTTCCACTTTCAATTTCAGCTACAAAATCCTTAGTAGTCTTAACATTCGGAACAACCGCATTTTTGAACTTTCCTACTTTGGCTTCGTAGGCATTTCGACCGTCGAAGAAGACCACTTCATCACCTTTAGCATCAATTAACTGGTGGACTTCTTCTGGAGTCAAATGAGTACCGCCATTAATCACGCCACTTAAATCTACTTCGATCTCATCGGCTACACCAAAGGAAACTAACTCATCGCGGACCTTAACGCTTAGTCTTGGAAAATTATCACCAGTTCCGTCGGACCATTTAAAATCTATTTTCTTGAAACCAGGATATTGCTTAGTTTGTTTCACATATTTCTTGAGCGCTGACATATCGCCGCCCAAAGTTCCATTTATTCCATGTTTAGAGATGAGGATTCGCCCCTTTAGTCCAAGGGAATCGCACAACGTTGTCTGCCAAAGGCGCACGGCCTCTGGATCAGTTACGGGAGCAAAGCCGTAGTAAAGGATGATTTTCTGCAACTCTGTCTTCACCCGAGAATTGTAATGGCCTCGCAAAATCCTCTATTTCAGCGGTTGCGAGATTTATACGAGGTTAATTTCGCATTGAGGTTGATAATAGGGGCATGGGAAGAGCAACCTCGAATCGCATCTTGGCCTTAGTGATAATTTCCGCTTTGATTTTGAGCGCTGTCTCAGCGTTGGTCTCTGCGCTTCGAGAGGATGTGAAATTCTCGGCGAATTCGCCTGAGGGCGTTGTTCAGATGTATTTGACTACACTCATAGAAGGTAAGAATGATCAAGCCGCCTCTTACTTTGCTATCGACTCAACATGTGACGCTTCCGATATTGATCGAACGTATATCTCCGAAACGCTTCGAGTCAATCTAGTTTCAACTTCCATCGATGGCGATAACGCTTACGTGAAAATTGATGCAAATACCGGTTCCAGCGGTCCATTCGATGATGGGTACACAGAATCTCATACCTACCGCTTGACTAGAGAGTCTGGGAGTTGGCGGATTGAAGGAATTCCCTGGCCACTCTGGGATTGTGGGACTTTAAACAAATGATTGCCGCGATTTTCATTCAAGTTCTCTTTCTCGGTTTACTTTTTTTCGGCGCCTACAAGTTATTTAGCCGAGGAGGAAGACGCGGAGGTGGCGAATTCTCCATCCGACGTCTCTTTCATTACTCACTTCTATATTTTTCGGTAATCGTAGCTGGCTTTGGCGTCAGCGGACTTTTGGGCAGGACGTTGGATTTCGGTCAAGTGATTGCAGAGAGTAGGACGGATCTTGCCCGAAATCTCTCCTTTGCAATCGTAGGAGTTCCACTCGTCTATCTATTTGCGCGCTGGTCAAGTAAAAACCTCAGAGATGATTCAACTGAGCGAAGCTCTCTAGCCTGGCAGGCCTATTTAACAATCACCTCAATCACATCACTTGTGATTGCGCTAAATGGATTACATGACACCCTTTCCTGGTTAATTGGTAATGATCCATATCGGGGAGATGCAATTTCGAAACTCTTGGTCTGGTCAATAATTTGGATTTTCCATCTACGCCTCTCAGCTCAAGCCGGCGAGGCTAATCGAGCTCAATACTTGATTGGTTCAGTAATAGGACTATCTATTCTCGCCGTTGGCCTCGGTGGGGTAATCGCCAACTCACTAGAAGCACTTATAAATACAAGTAAAGAGGTCATCTCGATAGAGCGAACCAATCCGATCGTAAACAGCTCAATAACAGTGCTACTGGGCGCCCCAGTCTGGGTTATCTACTGGCTTAGGGGTGCGCTTTCTTTCACGCGTGATTTCCTATGGCATGCCTATATTTTTCTTGCAGGGATTGCAGCAAGCTTCATAACAACAGTTGTCGGGTTTAGCGTCGTTCTCTATGACGTTCTGGTTTGGTTTTTTGGTGATACCGGCAACGAATCAGCAACTCAGCATTTCTTTACTAGTGCAAATGCCGTTGGAGCAGCTCTTAGTGGATTAGCAATCTGGAGTTATCACCGTGCACTAATTCAAGAAGAGAGTGAGCGAACTGAACTTAGACGCATCTATGAATACATAGTTACCGGAGTTAGTCTGATTGCCGCATCACTTGGAATCTTGATGATTATCGTCGCGGCAATTGAAAGTATAACTCCGAACGATATTGCAAGCGCTAGCGAAGGAACGAACTCATTAGTTTTGGCAATGACCCTTTTAATTGTTGGCGCACCTTTTTGGTGGGGTTTCTGGAATCGGCTTGAGAGAGCTGTCTTAAAAAATCAATCCGATCTTTCATCCCCGACGCGAAGAATCTATCTTTTGATGCTTTTCGGAGTAGCGGGCGTGGCTGCTGTAGTTTCGCTAATTACAGCAATCTTCTTATTCTTTGACGACCTTCTAAATTCCGAATTAGCTCAAACTACTTTTCGGGATATGAGATTTGCGTTCGGAATCCTGATTACAAATGCGGCTATTTCCGGATATCACTGGACCATTTACAAGAGTGAGCGCGACACTCCGGTTGAGATCTTCCGTCGAGGAAGGCATATAACTCTCGTAGGACCTAGTGACGCCCACATAGTTCAACTCTTGAAAGAGCAGCTAGGTGGAAATGTTCAACTCTGGGTCTCGCCCGATTCTGGCTCGCCCTGGAATCTCCAAGAGCTCGTTGACCTAATTGATACAACTGAGGGAGAGGAATTACTAGTTATAAATGAGAAGCGAAAATTAAGAGCGATTGAGATTCATCACTAACTCTTTAAGTTCTCACGGACCATCGCAATCAAAAGCTTCTCATCTACAGTCCAATCTGAAGGCACACGCACTGTCTTCTTATTAACAACGTAGCCCTCAAGCATCGGGGCAACCTTCTTCAAGACTTTTGGATCCCAGGGCGCGATGGTTAAATGATTCTTCGAAGCAGAACAGCCGAAAATATACTTCTCACCATTTTTAAGCATGGGTTGATTCCACGAAATCACAAGTTCGAGTTTTGGATACTTCTTTTGAATGACGCTAAAGATCTTGCGCATCGTCTTTGCCTTCTCTTTTTCAAGTTTGGCAAAGTAATCCTTGGGCGATTCATATCTTCGTGAGCTCGTTGAGCCCCTCGAAAACATCACTACGGCATTAGCATGGGCACGAGTGAATCCATAATTATCTTGTAGAAATGCCATCTGTTCAGGGTATTTCTTCCCTGACAATTTTTTCATCTCGGCAAACCAATAACTCATGGGCTCGCCATATTTCTTTTCAATAGCTGGGAAGTAGTTCTCGCGCTTTGATTTATCTATTGCCACAGTCCTAAAGGGTACTCGTATACTTAATTGATGATTGACCTACGGGCTAGAGAATTTATTGAAAACCCGTATCCATCACTAGCCCAACTTCGAGCTGAGGGTAGACCGGTCTGGCATCCCGAACTTGGAATGTACCTGGCTGCCACGCATCAAGATGCGAGCGAAGTGCTTAGAAGCAAATCATTGGGCCGAATCTATATTGCGAGGTCTCCAGAAGCTGATTGGCAGACATTTAATTGGCTCCACTCCGAATCAATACTCGAGAGTGAACCACCGAAACATACGCGCTTACGTAGTCTAATTTCGAAGGCATTTAATCGAAGTCGAATTGAATCACTGCGTACAAAAATCGAAGAAATCGTAGAAGAGCTGCTCAATGAGATATCAGAGGGCGAAGAAAACTTTGATCTGATTTCGCAGTACGCAGAACCACTTCCAGTAAGGATTATCGCTGAGCTCCTTGGTTTTCCAAGAGATGAAGAGCACCTACTGCGCCCGTGGTCTCAAGCCATCGTAAAAATGTATGAAGTGGGATCTACTGAAGAAGCGAAGAGAGCTGCACAACAAGCTGCCACTGAATTCTCTCAATATGTCCACGACCTTATGTTGGAGCGAAAGGCAAAACCCGGGGCCGACTTAATCTCTGAGCTTGCTCAAGTTGAAGAAGCAGGAGAGAAACTCTCCACCAACGAGCTAATCGCAACCTGCGTCTTACTTTTAAATGCTGGCCACGAAGCAAGCGTCAATGGGTTTGGAAATGGCATGGTTGCTCTCTTTAATGATGAGGGACAGTATCGATTGCTTTTCAGTAGTCCCGAAAAGTATGGAGATACCGCTATTGAAGAGTTCTTGAGATTTGATTCGCCGTTACAGCTCTTTGATAGAACAGCAAAAGAGGATGTAGAAATTGGTGGGGTGCTGATCAAGGAGGGCGAGAAAATCGCAAGTCTTCTGGGCGCTGCTAATCGAGATGAAGGCGTCTTTGAAAATCCAGATTCGATGGACATAACCCGCACCCCAAATCCTCACATCAGTTTTGGTGGCGGAATTCATTTCTGTATTGGTGCACCGCTTGCGCGACTTGAGATGTCAATCGCTCTTCCCGCCCTTATCAAGCGTTTCCCGGAATTAAAGCTTTCCAGCGGGCCAAAACGAAGAGACTCCTTTACTCTCCGGGGCTACGAAAAAGTTGAGGTGGCGAAGCAATGACTAAGTTGGCATTCGTTTCAGGTGGCAGCCGTGGCCTTGGTAAAGAAGTCGCGAGCGCACTTGTAAAGCAAGGGTATCGCGTCGTGATTATCGCTAAAGACCGCGATCGAGCCACCGCAACTTCCCAAGAATTAAATGCAGAATTCGAAATTGCTGACCTTGAAAACCAAACCCAAGCAAGAACTCTCTCGGAACAAATGCTGGTGAAGTACGGCGTCCCTCAAATTGTTGTCCTGGCTCATGGAGTCATGAGCGAGAAGATGGCTAAAACTCTTCGCACAACAGATCAGGAATGGAATCGAGTTCTTAACATTAATTTGAACTCTACTTTCACTCT
>JBEARJ010000034.1:0-8145 GCA_041163285.1 Actinomycetota bacterium
AGGAAGGACCGCTTAGCGTTGAATTTGATCAGGTTCACTTCGCGTATCCAAAGGCAGATGAAATCTCTTTGGCATCTCTTGAGTCTGCAGCAAAGCCCGAAATGATTGAAAGTGGTGAGATTCTCAAGGGAATAAGTTTTGATGCGCCAGCAGGAACATTGACTGCGTTAGTTGGGCCGTCTGGTGCTGGCAAGACGACTATAAGCTCTCTGCTCCCAAGACTTTACGATGTAAATTCCGGAGCAATTAAAGTTGGTGGCGAAGATATCCGTGATCTCAAACTTGAATCACTACGCAACTCAATTGGCGTTGTTACTCAAGATGCTCATATGTTCCATGATTCAATCGCAGCTAACTTACGCTATGCAAAGGCTGATGCGACAGAAGCTGAAATGGAGAACGCCTGTAAAGCAGCGCAAATTTGGGAGATGATCGAAGCGTTGCCAAATGGTTTTGACACTGTCGTAGGGGAGCGTGGTCATAGACTCTCAGGTGGCGAGAAACAGCGCTTAGCAATCGCACGATTACTTTTAAAGGCGCCCAGAATCGTGATTTTGGATGAAGCTACCGCTCATCTCGACTCTGAGAATGAAGCTCTGGTCCAAGAGGCCCTTGCCACGGCCCTTCAGAATCGAACTAGCATCGTTATTGCACATCGACTCTCAACTGTCCGCAGAGCTGATCAAATTCTGGTGATCGAGGCCGGTGAAATTAAGGAGCGCGGAACTCACGAGGAGCTTCTTGCCCGAAATGGACTCTACGCTGATCTGTATAACCGTCAATCTTTTTCGGCTTGAACTTTCCGCTCTTCGCGGACGACGAGAAATAAGCCGAATAACACCAATCCGGCGAAGAGAATCCACTGAACCGAATAGGCCAGATGCGGACCATCACTTAGCGCAGGAAGGGCTGCCGGTACGTCAGGATTGAATGCAACATTGCTCGCGCTTATCAAATCCAGATAAACCGGTTCAGTTTGAATATTAGTTTCATTGTTCCACCGGGCTAACTGGGAACTTCCATTATTTCGCGGGACAGCAAAGACTGTGCCTGATATCTGTGCCTCTAGGCTCTCTGCTCTGACTCGACCTTCAATTGAAATTAGCGCAGTTGATACCGGGTTAACATCTGGGGGAGTTAGCGCATCTTTTCCAGCAACTACCCAGCCGCGATCGATCCAGTATTTTTTGCCAGAATTACTTTCAAAAAGAGTAATAACTCCAAATCCATATTTTCCTTGGTGATACCTGTTACGAAGAAGAATCTCAGCTGTTGGTATAAAACGACCATCCATTCTTACGGTACGCCAGGCAATCTCATTTAAACTCAACTGACTCAATTGGGGTTCAGTTAAGTCGTCTTTGACGATGTTTGCGCGAATTAATTCATTCTTGGCATGTCTAACTTCATGTCGATCGAATTGCCAGCGCGCTCCTTGAATACATAGGGCTACTAGTATTAATGCTAGGAGTGAAGCACCAGCTATACGTTTCATCTACCAATTTCGCGATTTCGAGAGCGAAGTAACTTTGCTTCACCCCTGATTGTCTCCCGACCGGCATTTGCGACAATGACTGAGATGTATGGAAGTGTTACTGCGCCAACTAAGAAGAACCAGCGATAAGGACTTGGGGTGAAAACTGCCAATAGAAAACAGGTGGAATTCTTCATTTCCGCGCTTTTTCATGTGCTAACGCTAGATGGCTTGGTCGATACCTGCACCCCGATTTGGTAGCTCTCAGATGGGCGGGTACCCTTACCTCAGCACCTGCCTGAAAGGGCTGGTAGCCAAGATGAAGTGGAGTTAGCCGCTCCCACCTCCCTCACGATTTAGTGAGATGGTCAAGATTGTCGGGGTTCATCTCCCGTATGCCTTGAAGCGGCCCTCTCTAAATTTTGGCTAAAACTTACGAGTCATGATTCGAGTTTGTGCTTGAATCGAAGGCGAAAATTTGAAAGGAAGAGTTATCAGCACCACAGAACCGAAAATTAATGATCGTATTCGCGTACCTGAAGTTAGGTTGATTGGTGCAGGCGGAGAACAGGTCGGAGTCGTTGCAATCGATGTAGCTCTACGGCTAGCTGATGAAGCTGGACTAGATCTAGTTGAGATTGCGCCAGACGCACAACCTCCAGTCTGCAAAGTCATGGACTTTGGAAAGTACAAGTATGAGATCGCCCAGAAAGCGCGGGAAGCTCGTCAGAACCAGACCCACATTGTGGTTAAGGAAATCAGGATGGGCTTGAAGATCGAGAATCATGATTACGAGACAAAGAAGAACCACATTGAAAAGTTTCTTCTTGGCGGGGATAAGGTGAAGGTGACGGTCCAATTCAAAGGTCGAGAGCAGACTCGTCCGGAAATAGGTTTCCGGTTGCTACAACGTCTTGCTGAAGATGTTGCAGGAACTGGATTTGTTGAATTCGCTCCAAAGCGCGAGGGACGTAGCATGACCATGGTGCTTGGACCGCTTAAGAAGAAGAGCGATGCAGTTGCAGAAGCAAAGCGTCGAGCAGCTGCCGTAAAGAACGAGCAGAAGTAAAGGAGCTACATATGCCAAAAATGAAGACTCATAGTGGTGCGAAAAAGACCTTCCGCGTCACCGGATCCGGAAAGGTTATGCATGAGCGCGCCGGCAAGCGCCACCTGCTCGAGCGTAAGTCATCAAGAGTGACTCGCCGCCTCTCGAAGGATGCGACCGCAAATGACCGTAATACATTCTCAGCCAAGCGTTTGCTTGGAATGAAGTAAGGGGGCGCGAAATGGCTAGAGTAAAACGCGGAGTTCACGCAGCGAAGAAGCGCCGCACAGTTTTGGAGCGTGCCAGTGGCTATCGAGGACAGCGTTCCCGCCTATTCACAAAGGCAAAGGAACAAGTCACTCACTCGATGATCTATGCGTTCAATGATCGCAAAGATAAGAAAGGCGATTTCCGCCAGTTATGGATTACCAGAATCAATGCCGCAGCGCGCGAAAATGGGATCACCTACAACCGTTTCATTCAGGGCCTAAAGGCCGCCGGTATTGAGGTAGATCGCAGAGTTCTCTCCGACCTAGCCACCAATGATCCAAAGGCATTTGCCAATCTGGTGGAGGTCGCGAAGAAGAATGTGAAAGTCTCTTAACTCAGAGAAATCTTTGACTTAAGAAACAGCGAGAAAGTGATTACGAGCCTTCAATCGCCTCATGTAGAGGCGGTGAAGGCTCTTCTCGGTTCCAGGGGAGTCAAAGAGAGACGCGCTCGCGGTCAGTACGTTATTGAGAATGTGCAGAACATTAAAGCGGCACTTGATTCAATAGATACAGAGATTGAGACGATCTTCTACACCCAAGAAGGCATAGAACGTCTCGGATCTTTTTATCATTCAAATTTGGTAGAAGTTTCACCTCAAGTAATGAAGGCGATGACCGATACAGTCTCGCCTCAAGGAGTTCTAGCTGTAGCCAAATTGAAGGCCCGCTCCGTCTCAGAGTTAAATGGGATCAAGGATGGGAAGTTTGCCTATTTTTGGCAGATCCAAGATCCTGGGAATGCCGGGACAATTATTCGAACAGCGGACGCATTTGGCTTTGATGCGGTTATCTTTTCCGATAACTCTGTTGATATTTATAGTCCAAAAGTGATTCGTTCAACCGCCGGCTCTTTCTGGCAAGTTAAAGTCATTGATGAGATATCCATTGAAGATCTAAAGGAATTTGCCGCCAAAACTTCAAGTGAAATTTTCGCCACCAAGGCTGATGGCACGACCCCTCTAAATGCGGCGGCGCCAACAGCTATTGGTAAACCCTCTATCTGGGTCTTCGGAAATGAAGCCCGGGGGCTGCCGGCTGACGTAGAAAGAGTCCTTGGATCAAAGTCAGTCTCGATACCGATGGCAGGCAATTCCGAGAGCTTGAATCTCGCCACCGCAGCATCTGTGGTTATGTACGCAGTAACAAACGCTGATAAATAGTAAGTAATTTTGATTACCGCTTAAGTAGAATCCCGGGGTGTCTTCATCACCTATCTCCATAGACCCGGCCCAAATAACCGAGATTCTTGATCAAGCGGTCGCGGCTATAGGTAAGGCAAAAAACCTGGATGAACTTAAAGAAGTTCGGATAGCCCACGTTGGAGATCGTTCACCGATTGCCAGAGCAAATCAGTCCCTAGGACAAGTTCCGATGGAAGAACGAGCAGCTACCGGAAAACTGATTGGCAGAGCTCGGGCCAATATCAATCAAGCTTTTGATGACAAGGAACGAGAGTTAACTCAATTGCGAGACTCAAGAGCGCTTCTAGAGGAGCGCGTTGATGTCACGCTTCCGACTCAAAGAACTCATCAAGGAGCACTTCACCCACTTACATCCTTGAGATTTGAGATTGAAGATCTCTTTGTAGGCCTGGGTTATCAAGTAGCGGAGGGACCAGAACTTGAGTCCGGATGGCTTAATTTTGATGCGCTGAACATTCCGGAAGATCATCCGGCCAGAACTATGCAGGATACATTCTTCATAGAGCCAGTCGACTCTGGCCTTGTACTTAGAACTCACACCTCACCAGTTCAGATTAGAACCATGCTCGAGAATGAACCACCAATCTATGTGATTTGCCCAGGCCGGACTTATAGGTCGGATGAACTTGATGCAACGCATACCCCAGTTTTCAATCAGGTTGAAGGTCTTGTTATCGATAAGGGAATAACGATGGCTGACCTCAAGGGAACGCTCGATTTGTTTGCAGCCAGGATATTTGGTCCAGAAGTTACTACTCGAATCAGACCCTCGTTCTTTCCATTTACCGAACCGAGCGCCGAAGTCGACTTCTTTTATAACGGACGTTGGATTGAATGGGGCGGCTGCGGCATGGTAAATCCAAAAGTTTTAGAGGTCTGCGGAATCGACACAACCATCTACAGCGGTTTTGCTTTTGGAATGGGGCTCGAACGTACCTTGATGGTCCGCAATGGAATTTCAGATATGCACGATATTGTCGAGGGCGACCAGCGCTTTTCGCGCCAATTTGGAATTGGAATCAAATGAAACTTCCAGTCTCCTGGCTCGCCGAGTTCATTGTGTTTCCTAAGAATTTCGATCCCGCTAAGAACATTGAAAAGTTAGTTGCCGGTTTTGTAAAGGTCGGATTTGAAGTAGAAAATGTAGTAAATCCCGCAGCTAATATTAAGGGACCGCTTAAAGTCGGCACTGTCCTAGAGATTGAAGAGCTCACCGGCCACAAGAAGCCAATCCGATTTGTTTCTTTAGACCTCGCAGAAAATTCCGTACGCCAGGTTATTTGCGGAGCTACTAACTTCAAAGTTGGGGACCAAGTTGTTGTCGCGCTGCCCGGGGCAATACTGCCTGGGAATTTCGCTATTTCTGCGCGAGAAACTTATGGCAGATTGAGTAACGGAATGATTTGCTCGGCTCGCGAACTGGGCATGGGGGATGACCACACCGGAATTATCGTTCTTGATGGCAAATTCAAAAATGGAAGTGACGCATTAGCCGCCATCGGTGCCAATGATCCTGTTATTGATATCGCCGTAAACCCGGATCGTGGATATGCAATGTCGGTGAGGGGGGCAGCGCGGGAACTTGCTATGTCATTGGGTTACACATTTAAAGATATTGATAGCAAATCGCTAAAGAACCGATTGGCGAAATTGAAGAAATCCGGCAAGACAATCCCAGTTGAGTTGAAGGATAAAACGGGCGCAGACTTAATTTTCGTACGCTCCCTTAGCGGACTGGATTCGACTGCTAACACTCCGGCATGGATGGCGAAACGGCTTACCCAAGCTGGGATGCGCTCTATCTCGCTGGCTGTCGACATCACCAACTATGTGATGCTTGAATTAGGACAGCCGCTGCATGCATTTGATGCCGAGAAGATAAACGGGAAACTGCGAGTCCAACGTGCAGGGAGCTTTAAGTCAATAACGACTCTAGATAATCAAAATCGAAAATTAAGTAAGGATGATCTCTTAATAGCTGACGAAAAACGACCCTTGGCACTCGCCGGGACCATGGGAGGGCTTGATAGTGAGGTCGGTTCTGAGACTTCACGGATCGCATTAGAGGCGGCGCATTTCAATCCGATTGCGGTCGCCCAAAATTCCCGAAGGCACATTCTCTCTTCGGAAGCATCAAGACGCTTTGAAAGGGGGGTAGATCCAAATTTGGCTGAGGTTGCGTCTGCTCGCGCCGCATTGTTGCTAATCGATCATGGTTGCGCCAAATACCATGGCACTTCTTCTAAGGGTTTGGTGCCTAAGCTAACCGTCACATCGATCAACCCGGTCGATATCTCGCGATTGATTGGAACCGATTATTCGAGTGCCGAAGTTACAAAAGCGCTTACTGCGGTCGGTTGTCGCATCGTAAAGTCTGGGAAAAATTGGAAAGTAACCTCGCCCAGCTGGCGAAGCGATCTAAACCATATCTCTGATTTCGCCGAGGAAGTTGCTCGGTACTTTGGTTATGAGCGAATACCTTCACGGATTCCAACTCCAAAGATTCCTCGCTCAGGTAAAACAGGTCTAAGCGCGCTACAGCAACGTCGCCGTTACTTCTCCCTTGCCCTGGCAAATAAGGGTTTCACCGAGGTTCACAATTACCCATTTGTTAATAGCGAACAGATGGAACTATTTGGCTTTACAGGAGATCGTGCTAAAACATTCAAAATTGCTAATCCGATATCCGAACAGAATCCACTTCTTCGCACCCATCTTTCAATTGGCCTACTAGAGAGCGCTGCGCGAAATATTGCTCGTGGCGCACCATCAGTTGCGCTTTTCGAAAGTGGAATGGTATTTCGCGATATCAAGAAATTAGAGAAAGCAACTGGTATCGGTACCGCTAAGCGTCCTACTTCAGTTCAGATCAAGAAAATTTACGAGAGTGTACCCTTTCAAACTCAGCACATCGGCGCTGTAATCTCCGGAGATGTTGAGCTTCCAGGCTGGTGGGGCAAAGGTCGACAAGCATCGTGGCAAGACGCCGTTGCCATTACCAGCGAATTAATTGGTTTGATAACAAGTGACTTTCAAGTCAAAAGTGTTGATTTGGCCCCTTGGCACCCAGGTCGATGCGCGGAATTCACTATCGATGGAAAGCCGGTTGCCCACGCCGGAGAGATCCATCCGCGAATTACCGCTTCGTTGGGGTTGCCAGAGCGAACTATTTTCTTTGCTTTAGTTATTGATGCGATTCCGGTTCAACTCGCAATTCAGGCGAAACAGGTAATAACCATGCCCGCAGCAATTCAAGATATCTCGATCTTCGTTCCATCAAGTGTCACTGCCGCAGAAGTCACCGAAGCTCTACAGGAGGGAGCTGGCGAATTGCTTGAGAGCGTAAAGCTATTCGATAAATTCCAAAGAGAGGGCGAGGATCAAGTCTCACTTGCTTTCACGATGACTTTCCGCGCTGCGGATCGGACTTTGACGAGTGAAGAAGTATCAAAGTTACGCGAGAGTGCGGGCGCAGAAGTCGTTCGGAGATTCCAGGCGACCATACGTAGCTAACGAATATTTATGCACTCATTTGCATAATTATGCATATCCGGGTACCATATCCAGATGCGCGTAGGGGTAGTAGGTGCCAGCGGTTATGCCGGCGGAGAACTACTAAGGCTCCTAGCAGGTCACCCGAATTTTGAATTAACTTATATAGCTGCAGGATCTAATGCGGGCGAAGAAATTACATCGATACATTCACATCTCACAGGTTACTCCGGTCAGAAATTCCAAAAAACTGAACTTGAGGCTCTAAATCAATGTGAACTTGTTTTTCTCGCCCTGCCTCATGGTGAATCAGCGCATCTCATCAAGGAGCTAAGTAACCACATTAAGGTTGTAGATCTTGGCGCTGACTTTAGATTGAAAGACTCAGCGAAGTGGAACAAGTATTACGGTGGATTACATGCTGGGACTTGGGTATACGGACTTCCAGAATTGCCCGGACTACGTGCTCAAATAAGTTCAGCTAATCGCATCGCAAATCCTGGCTGTTATGCGACTGCAATCTCGCTTTCTATATCTCCGGCGATTTCCAATAAGGCTATAGAGGTTGGGGATATTGTTGTAGTGGCGGCAAGTGGAACTTCCGGAGCCGGAAGAACCAGTAAGGTCAATTTGAGTGCGAGCGAGATAATGAATTCG
>JBEARJ010000035.1:0-6635 GCA_041163285.1 Actinomycetota bacterium
ATGCCTAGTAAATCATCGCGCTTAATTCCTTGATCAATTCGATTGCGGATAATCTTCGTTGCAACTTCATTTAGGTCATCTGCAGCAGAGTGGAATTTGCGGAAATAGGGGATTGGCAAGTTATCTAATCGATCTAGTCCGGGTAACATCGTTCGTTCAATTCGGTCAATAGCGATATGCATGGAGCGTTGGACTCTTTCGGTATCTTTCGAGATATCAGTGCCGAAGAGAATTTCTGCGACGATGTCAAAGGTAAGCGACATCATCTCTGGGCCTAGCTTTATCTCATTTCCGATCTGCCATTTTGCAATGTGCTTTTCAGTTAGAGCAAGCATCGTCTCGGCATATGAAGAGATTTTGCTGATGTGAAATGGCGATTGCATCAATCTACGATGACGGAGATGAATCGGCTCTTCGTTTGTAAGTAGCCCAGTGCCAAGAACTTTTCGCATCCGTTCAAAGCCAACGCCCTTGATAAAGCTATGTTGTTTACTAACCGTAACTTCATGAACCATCTCAGGTGCAAATGCCCCATAGAAGAGTTGGCCGCCGAGGAAGAAGGAAGTCAGTTCACCGAATTGATCCCGTGCGTTCCGAAGAAAACCGGGGGTGTCCTTCTGAAATTGCAGGGTTAATAGCGGCGAACGTGGCCCGGGTGGAAGCTCAGTCTTCACCAAACGGCGCTTTAGAGGTTTGGGAATTGGCGCATATTCGGCCGGCCGGGGCGCGGTGAAGGGGGTTGTGGCCATAGGAAACCGTAGGGCGCCGCGTGTCCTAAAGTCATTAGAACAAATGTTCGGTAAACTTTCCGTCAATAACAGCGCTGAGCTGTTAGCCCAACCAGAGCGGTTCCACACTTCCGCCCGATTTCGATCAGGCCGTCGGTGGTAGTCCGTACCTTCTGGACCAAACAACGATAGAGAGAAAGGCAAGAAAAGTGGCTAAACCCGCTAAAGATCCAACTGAAGCAAATAACAATAACTCGGCCCCTGAGAAGCAGAAGGCCCTAGATACCGCGCTTGCCCAGATTGAACGTCAGTTTGGTAAGGGCTCGGTAATCAAGATGAGCGAGAAGACCTCACAACCGATAGAGGTAATCCCAACCGGATCAATCGCCCTTGATGTCGCCCTCGGAATTGGCGGCCTACCTCGCGGAAGAATCATTGAAATCTTCGGACCTGAATCATCCGGAAAAACAACGCTCACTCTCCATGCAATCGCAAATGCCCAGCGCGCTGGTGGTATCGCGGCATTTATCGATGCAGAGCATGCCTTTGATGCTGAATATGCCAAGAAACTCGGCGTTGATATTGATGCGCTTCTTGTCTCCCAACCAGACACTGGCGAACAAGCACTTGAAATCGCTGACATGTTGGTCCGCTCAGGTGCGCTTGATCTAATTGTCGTCGACTCAGTAGCAGCCCTCGTGCCACGTGCTGAAATCGAAGGCGAGATGGGTGATTCACATATGGGACTTCAAGCAAGACTTATGTCCCAAGCCCTCCGAAAGATCACTGGCGCTTTAAGTCAATCAAAGACCACTGCAATTTTCATCAACCAACTTCGCGACAAAATCGGAGTCTTCTTCGGCTCTCCTGAGACGACTACTGGCGGAAAGGCGCTTAAGTTCTACGCCTCTGTCCGAATGGATATCCGTCGTATCGAGACCTTGAAAGATGGCCAAGAAGCGGTCGGAAATAGAACTCGCGTCAAAGTTGTGAAGAACAAGATGGCGCCCCCCTTCAAACAAGCTGAATTCGACATCCTCTACGGTGTAGGCATCTCGCGTGAAGGTAGCTTGCTAGATCTTGGCGTCGATCTTGGAATCGTAAAGAAATCTGGCGCTTGGTTCACCTATGAAGCAGACCAACTCGGTCAAGGTAAAGAGAACTCTCGCCAATTCCTTATCGATAACCCAGATCTCGCAAATGAGATTGAGTCGAAGATTCGCGCACATTACGCCGCCGCCGATATCGATCCTGCGCTAGTTGCCGCAATCGATGAAGCAGCTGCTGATGTCGAGTTCTAGAGTTGAGCGGTAAAGAACTCCTCGAAGAAGAAGTAGCGAGCGACCCCTACCAAGTAGGAACGACGATCGCGCTAACTGCGCTAGGTCGTCGGGCGAAAAGTAGGGGCGAGCTCTTTGCTCTTCTAAAAAAACGAGGAATCCCAGAAGAGGCTGCAAACGCAGTCCTCTTCCGTCTTCAAGAACAAGGATTCGTAAATGACTACGAGTTCGCCCGGTATTGGAGCGAATCGCGCCAGCGAACTAAGAAAGTTTCACGAAGAATCATAATCGGCGAACTCCGATCAAAAGGAGTAAGCGATGAGATCATTGAATGGATCACGAGCGATATCTCTGATGAAGCCGAATTCGAAAATGCCATGAAGTTTGCGGAACGGAAGGCTCGCTCTTACGCGAAGTTAGAGAATGAAGTTGCTTACCGAAGGCTCCACGGAGCCCTCTCTAGGCGCGGATTCTCCGGCCTTGTGGTCTCTCGAGTGATGCAAGAGTTGGGAATTACAAGAAGTTGACGTGCTTGGGGTTTAGTTCGGCAACGGACGAAACCCCAAGTAACTTCATGGTTCTCCTCAACTCGCCGGAAAGAATCTCCAGCGCCCGCTCGACTCCTTGTTGACCACCTGCCATTAATCCATATAGGTAGGCGCGACCTATATAAACGAAATCTGCACCTAGAGCAAGAGCGGCGACAATGTCAGAACCTCTCATGACTCCAGTATCAATGTGAATTTCTAGATCTTTTCCAAGCTCTTTCTTGCACTTACTAACCATCTCAAGCGGAATTGGAGCCCTGTCGAGTTGTCGCCCGCCGTGATTTGAAAGAATGACCGCATCAGCGCCGAATTTAGCTGCCTTTTTTGCATCCTCAATGTTCTGAATACCTTTAACGGTAAGAGTTCCTTTCCATTGTCTTCTTATCCATTTCAAGTCTTCAAAGGTCATGGTTGGATCAAACATGTAGTCAAGTAGTTCGGCGACCGTACCCTTCCACTCTGACATTGAGGCAAAACGCAGCTCTGGAGTGGTAAGAAAGTTCCACCACCACTCATATTTCGGAGCTGCCTCCAATAAAGTTCCAAGGGTCAGCGAAGGCGGAATCGTAAGACCATTCCTAGTATCTCGATGGCGAGCGCCAGCTACTGGAACATCAACGGTAAGTACGAGGTTCTTAACTCCGGAACGCCAAGCTGCGTCAACCAGCCGCATCGAACCTTCGCGGTCCTTCCACATGTAAAGCTGAAACCAATTTCTACCCTTTGGAGCTGCCGCAACGACATCCTCGATAGTTGTTGTGCCAAGAGTTGAGAGCACAAAAGGGATGCCGAAATTCTCCGCTGCTCGCGCACCCGCTAATTCGCCCTCTGAATGCATCATCCGGGTAAATCCCGTCGGAGCTATACCAAAAGGCAGCGCGAATTTTTCATTCAATGTGCCCGTTGATGTATCAAGGTTGGAGACATCTCGAAGAATATTTGGAAGAAATTCAATCTCTTCAAATCGCTTGCGGGCTCGCGCAAGAGAAGTCTCAGATTCAGCCGCTCCATCGGTGTAATCAAATGGTCCTCTTGGAGTGCGCCGCTTCGCAATCAATCGAAGATCGGAGATAGTGAGCGCCCTAGAGAGTCGTCGCTTTTTCCCATTAAGAATTAGTCTCTTAAATCGCAGAGTTCTCCGTAGAGCCCTGGGACTAGGAAAGACTCGCTTCAGATTGTGGTTAGTCATGAATTAGAAGCAAGCCTCAGTGTTTGAATATCCTTTCGGAAATCTTCGCGCATCTTCACACCCAAACCCGCATCATCGCCCAGAATGAGCGTCCCACCACTTATTTGTGGAATCCCTTCAACCAGGTGCGGATACCAAGTTCGATAAGCAGCGCGAACTGTTTCTTGAATGAGCGCATTTTCATCTGCCGTAGAGAGGTGAGCACCAATTGTTAGACCCACCGGGCCGGTGCAATCATGCGGTGCAATGCGGACTCCATTTGCTTTTGCTAACTCTGCAAAGTGAAGCCCTTCAGTCAAGCCACCACACCAAGATAGATCTAATGTTAGAACATCGATTAAGTTACGTTTCACCAGCGTCTCTACGCGCTTTCGACTTGCGATTGTCTCGCCATGTGCAATCTTGGGCATTCCATTACCACGTAACAATTCAAGTTCTTCGAGATTGTCTGGGTAGATCGGATCCTCAACCCAAAAAATCCCAAAGTCCTTCAGAGCAATCATGATCTCTTTTGCAGCTTTGGGTGACCAGAGCGCATGAAGTTCAACCATAATGTCCATGCGTTCCCCGACAGCATTTCTAATACTTTCAATTGGAAGGAGGCCAGTCTTCAGATCGGCAGGAGAAATCTCGCTTCCCCAATTCTTCTCAGCAAATAAATCAAATGGCCAAATCTTCATGGCCGTAACTCCATCAGAAAGAAGTTCTTGAGCCAACGATCCAGAGTCGCTCATAAAGGCCTTCAGATCTTCGTATTCACTTGATTCATGGTCGAGACCCCAAGATTTCGAACTCTGATTGGACTTGCGCATGTACTCCTTGCCTGCACAAGTGTTATAAATCCGTAGCGGCCGAGATGATTTTGCGCCCAGCAACTCATAGATGGGTTTATCGGAGATTTTGCCAGCGATATCCCAAAGCGCGATATCGATTGCTGAACGGGAACGAGTTTCCACACCGGAGCCGTTATATCCAACATACGTAGTGAGGGTTTTTGAAATATCTTCTCGCTTGAGCGGGTCTTTTCCAAGTATTGAAGGACCAGCAAATTCATTTATAAAGTGTGCAACTGTTGAGCCAAAATAGTAACTCTCACCAAGGCCCACGATTCCCTCGTCGGTAGTAATTTCAACATAAACCAGATTAGGAAAATCGGGATGCACAAAAGGCTTTACCGAACTTATTCTCATGTCCGCTTCAACTCCACTTCATAGTTTTGAAGGGCAGAATCAAGTATTTCATCAACGGTAAGATTAGATTGGAGTACATCTTTTACAATTCTTTCTGCGATTTCTCGGAGCTCACGATCTAAATCTGACTTATAAGATTTTTCTGCAAGATGAATGTGTTTTGACATCGCTCGCCTAGCCGCATCCTCATCTTTGTTCTTAATTGCTTTTAAAATTGTATGATGTAGGGGTGCTCCTACTTTAAAAATTGAGGGATCCGACAAACTGCGGAGCATTGTGTCAAATGCCAGAGTCGTAATGCTTCCGAACATTATCTGCAAGACTGGATTATGTGTACCTTTTGCGACTAGCGAGTGAAACGCAATATCTGCTTGGGCTCGAGGAATAAGCGATGAAGCTTCATCAAAAGCACGAAGTGCGACCTCCATTTGTTCAATGTCTTGGTCAGTAGCCCTTGTTGCAGCGAGTGCCGCGCACTGCTCCTCCAGATTTCCACGAGCTTCAATCAGATCACGAGCGGTAGCAGATGATTGGCGAATCGTGGCATGAACATTCCTTGCGGCATTCAACATATTGGGCTTTCTTATGTAAACGCCTTTGCCCGGTATCGTTTCGATCAAGCCCTGTCTTTGTAATCCCGCCAGAACTTCTCGGAGAAAAAGCCGGGAAACTCCATATTCTTCAGCCAAGATTCGAGCCGATGGCATCATCCCACCAACGGCTTCATCACCAAAAATAAATCGCTCCGTAAGGCTCTGGGCGAGCGCATCTTGAGTAATTCCAACTCGCCTCTGTGCTGCTCTTAATGTCACGAGACATCCTCAGGATCTAGCGGATAGAGGCTCGCACCGCCATCCATCAAGAGAGTTGATCCGGTCATATAGCTAGCATCATCAGATAGCAAAAAAGCAATTCCCTTCGCTACTTCAGCAGGGTGCTGCAGTCTTCCGAGAGGAATTGCGCGCTTTGCTCGTGCTTGATAGTCGGGCTCTTCCCGCCATTGCTTTGCTGCCATACCAACGTCCACGATGCCGGGGGCAATTAGATTCGTGCGGATTCCATTACTGGCGTATTCGCGAGCAATTCCCCGACAGAGCGCAACGAGTCCAGCTTTTGAGGCGGCGTAAGGAGTAATTCCGGGCCAGGAAACATGGTCGACCCAGGAGCTAACGAAGACAATGTTTCCTTTAGTTTTTCGGGTGAGCCAATTAGAAACTATCCGCTTAGATAAATTTACTTGTGAGGTTAGATTCAAGTGGATAACGCTTTCAACATCCGCATCGCTCTGTTCGGTCAGATTTCCACTCACAACAATTCCAGCAAGCGCAACCAAAGCATCAGGTTTCTCGACTTCTGCATCTTGAACAATCCGCTCTAAATCTGAATTTCTTGTGAGGTCTGCCTGAATGTGACGGTAGTTCGAATCTTTGTATTCGGTAGAAGCCGGCGCTTTATCTATCGAGATTACCCGGGCGCCCAGACTCAATAACAAATCGATAACAGACTTTCCGATTCCACCTGAAGCACCTGTGACCAAGATGCACCTGCCTGAGAAGTTTTCCACCAAAACTCGCTTTCTCGAACTTTGAAAACTCGCTCTGAGTCATTGACAAGCAGTTACCTGCGGAGCAGACTCTCTCACCACATTGGCTTATCTGACAAGTCAGATAACCAAAAAACTTAGGAGAAGAAAGCATGAA
>JBEARJ010000036.1:0-6628 GCA_041163285.1 Actinomycetota bacterium
GAACCTGATCTAGTTCCAGTTGCTCCGGCTACCGAATGGATTGAACAGATTCGCGCCTCACTTCCAGAGAAACCTTCAGTTCGCAGAGAACGACTTCAGGATGAATGGCAAGTTCCCGACAAAGAAATGGCGGCCATGATCAATGCAGATGTGCTTGATCAAGTCGAGGAGACGGTAAAGCTGGGGGCTGACCCCACACGGGCGAGAAGTTGGTGGCTAGGTGAAATTGCGCGCCTTGCAAATGAACGGGAGGTTCCGGCGGCATCTCTAGCGATTACCCCTAAAGATGTAGCTGAGGTTGTCCACTTAATATCTCGGGGGGAGCTCACCGATAAGTTGGCACGTCAAGTCGTTGAAGGTGTAATCAACAACGAAGGTAGACCGAGTGAAATCATCGAGAAGCGGGGCATCAAAGTAGTTTCTGATGATTCTGCTTTACTACAAGCCATTGAAAAAGCGATCTCTGCACAACCAGATGTTGCTGAGAAGGTTCGTAATGGTCATATACCTGCCGCTGGCGCTCTGATCGGCTCGGTAATGAAAGAGACCAAAGGGCAGGCCGATGCGGCTAAAGTTAGAGAGTTGCTACTTAAACATTTAGGACAAGGTTGAGATTATGAGTAAGAATCCGATGAAACCACGTTCTTATCTTGTAACTGATGGTTTAGAGCGCGCACCTGCTCGCGGAATGCTCCGCGCAGTTGGCATGACTGACGCTGATTGGGAGAAACCTCAGATCGGAATCGCATCTTCTTGGAATGAAGTAACTCCATGCAATCTCTCTCTTGATCGCCTAGCTAAAGCTTCTAAGAAAGGCGTGATTGAAGCTGGTGGATTTCCGATGCAATTCGGAACTATTTCTGTCTCGGATGGAATTTCCATGGGACACGAAGGAATGCATTTCTCCCTAGTTTCACGTGAAGTTATTGCTGACTCTGTCGAGACCGTTATGGAAGCAGAACGGTTAGATGGAATGGTTACATTTGCGGGTTGCGATAAGTCACTTCCTGGCATGATGATGGCAGCAGCGCGTATCAATGTTGCCTCTGTATTTGTCTATGCCGGATCAATCATGCCCGGAAAAGTTGATGGTAGAGATGTAACGATTATCGATGCATTTGAAGCTGTTGGAGCATGCGCTCGCGGTCTAATTTCTCAAGAAGAAGTAGAGAAGATTGAACGCGCTATCTGCCCAGGCGAAGGCGCCTGTGGCGGTATGTACACCGCAAACACAATGGCATCTATTGGCGAAGCGCTAGGTCTCTCGCTACCTGGTTCGGCTGCGCCTCCGTCCATAGATCGGAGAAGAGATTCCTACGCTATTGCCTCAGGCGCCGCGGTTGTTAATTTGATTCGCCAAGGAATTAAGACGCGCGACATTCTCACCAAAGCAGCCTTTGAGAATGCAATCACGATTCTCATGGCACTTGGTGGCTCGACTAATGCAGTCCTACACCTCCTTGCGATTGCGCACGAAGCACGGATCGATTTAACAATGGATGACTTTCATCGCGTTGGTTCTAAAGTTCCCTTACTTGGTGACTTAAAGCCTTTTGGAAAATTTGTGATGAACGATGTCGACAAGATCGGTGGAGTTCCAGTAGTTCTAAAGGCGCTCCTTGACGCTGGATTAATTCATGGTGACTGCTTAACGGTAACCGGAAAGACCATGGCCGAGAATTTGAAAGAGATTGCTCCGCCAGATCCAGACGGACAGATTCTCAAGGCAGTTTCATCACCGCTTGCATCTAGTGGCGGAATCACTATTTTGGGTGGATCTCTTGCACCAGAAGGAGCTGTTACAAAAGTTGCCGGAGTCGGTGTAGATGTTTTCGAAGGACCAGCACGAGTATTTGATCGCGAACAAGGCGCCATGGATGCTTTAGAAGATGGAACCATCAACGCTGGCGATGTTGTGGTGATCCGATATGAAGGTCCAAAAGGCGGACCAGGAATGCGCGAGATGTTGATGATTACCGGGGCGATTAAAGGAGCGGGGCTAGGAAAATCTGTTCTATTAATTACCGATGGAAGATTCTCTGGCGGAACTACTGGGCTCTGCGTTGGACACGTTTCACCCGAAGCTGTTGATGGGGGACCGATTGCACTTATAAAGAATGGCGATCGAATTCGAATCGATGTTAAGGCGCGAACCTTAGATTTGTTGGTTGAAGAAGATGAACTTGCCTCGCGAAGAAAGAGTTTTGCTCCATTACCCCCTAGATATACATATGGCGTCCTTTCAAAGTATGTGAAATTGGTCGGTTCGGCCTCCCGTGGCGCAGTCTGCGACTAGTACCAGAATCTGATTCCATAATCTGAGATGGATATCTCAGGGGTTGACTACCCCCATTTCGTGACGGAATAATTCTCGGCATGTCAACGAACACCTTCTCTTCATCAGTGGTGGTGATTCGTTGCGCGTGATCTGACTTCAAGATCACGCGCACCCTCAGGTAACTGAGGGTTTTTGCATTACTGGGCCAAATAAAAGCAAAGAAAAGATTGAGGAAAGGAGTGGAAGATGAGCGAACAGATAACCGGAGCACAGTCACTAGTGCGCGCCTTGGAAGAAGCGGGCGTTGATGTCATGTTTGGAATCCCAGGTGGCGCGATTCTTCCTGCTTACGATCCCATTTACGATTCAAAGATCCGTCACATTTTGGTACGACATGAGCAAGGCGCGGGTCACGCTGCAACCGGATATGCCCAAGTGACCGGTAAGGCTGGAGTCTGCATCGCAACTTCTGGTCCGGGCGCAACAAACTTAGTTACACCGCTTGCTGATGCACACATGGATTCTGTTCCGGTAGTTGCAATTACTGGTCAAGTTCCCGGCCCGGCAATTGGCACGGATGCATTCCAGGAAGCAGATATCCGTGGCGTTACGATGCCGATCACAAAGCACAATTATCTGATCACTGATCCAGCAGACATCCCCCGCGCAATCTCTGAGGCTTTCTACATCGCCAATTCGGGTCGTCCCGGTCCGGTGTTGGTTGATGTCGCCAAAGATGCTCTGCAAAAAATGACAACTTTCAATTATCCGAAACGTGCTGAACTACGTGGTTATCGTCCACAGGTTGAACCTAATCAATCGGCCATACGTGACGCCGCGGCCCTGATCGCTCAATCTGTTAAACCGGTCCTTTACGTTGGCGGCGGAGTAATAAAAGCTAACGCTGCGAAAGATCTTCTAAAACTCGCTGAATTAATCGGCGCACCTGTTGTGACTACTTTGATGGCGCGGGGCGCATTCCCTGATAGCCACCAACAAAATCTTGGCATGCCTGGAATGCATGGAACAGTTGCTGCCGTAACCGCGCTCCAAAAGGCTGATTTATTGATAACTCTTGGCGCTCGATTTGATGATCGAGTGACTGGAAAGTTAAGCACCTTTGCAGTAAATGCCAAGATTATTCATGCAGATATAGACCCGGCTGAGATTGGTAAGAATCGTTATGCCGATGTCCCCGTTATTGGAGATCTCGGTCCAACAATTCGGGCATTAATCCCGGCAGTCGAAGCAGAGTTCAAGAAGAACCAGCCAGATTTAACAACTTGGTGGCGCCAGATGAACTCGCTTCGTTCCACTTATCCACTTGGATACAACGAACCAAGTGATGGTTCACTCTCGCCTCAGTATGTGATCGAACGGATCGGACAATTGACTGGTCCAGATGCCGTTTATGTTGCAGGAGTAGGTCAGCATCAGATGTGGGCATCTCAATTCATTAAATATGAGAAACCAAGAACTTGGCTTAACTCAGGCGGTCTAGGAACTATGGGTTACGCCGTTCCAGCGGCCATGGGTGCAAAAGTTGGCTTACCTGATACACCGGTTTGGGCGATTGATGGCGACGGATGTTTCCAAATGACCAATCAAGAGCTTGTAACTTGCGCACTCAACAATATCCCAATCAAAGTCGCAATTATCAATAATGAATCACTCGGCATGGTTCGACAATGGCAGACTCTTTTCTACCAAGGAAGATATTCAAATACCGATTTAAATTCAAAGCGCGTTCCTGATTTTGCAAAACTAGCCGAAGCAATGGGTTGCGTGGGTTTGCTCTGTGAATCAAAGGGTGATGTTGACAAGATTATTAAAGAAGCAAATGCGATTAATGATGCCCCAGTAGTCGTTGATTTTAGCGTTCATCGAGATGCAATGGTCTGGCCCATGGTTGCTGCTGGAACTTCTAATGATGACATCATGATTGCCCGTGAGATGGCACCCGACTGGGATTCTCAGGAGTTATAAAGATGACCCAACACACTCTCGCTGTACTAGTTGAAAACAGCCCGGGCGTACTAGCTCGCGTCGCCAGCCTCTTTTCGCGCCGTGGTTACAACATAGATTCACTTGCAGTTGGTCCTACCGAGGATCCAAAGGTTTCCCGAATGACGATAGTGCTAAATCTAGAAGGACATGCTCTAGACCAAGTTAGCGCCCAGCTCTTTAAATTAGTCAATGTAATTGGCATTCAGGAGATGAAAGAAAGTGGCTCGCGCCAGCGTGAATTGCTCTTTGTAAAGGTTTCTGCAGCACGAAACGAGATTGAGGCAGTCCTAAACGGTCACCCTGCTGAGATAGTTGATGAACGTGAGGGAAGTTGCATCATCCAAGCGGTAGCTAACAACAAAGACCTAGTCCTGCTCGTGAAGAAGTTAGAGAAATTCGGAATTAGAGAGTTAGTCCAGTCAGGCGCAATCGCAATTGAATTCGGCTCGAAGACTTTGGCAGAACAGACTGCGATAGAGACCGGATTGGCAACCTCAGATAGCCATCAACAAACCCAGGATTATCAGAACTAAGAAGCGAAAGCAGATAAAGGAGAGAAACGTGGCAACCATCTATCACGAAGAAGATGCTGATCTATCGGTGATTCAAGGACGAAAGGTCGCGGTAATTGGTTATGGCTCACAGGGTCACGCCCATGCTCTTAATCTTCGCGACAGCGGTGTTGATGTTCGAGTCGGTTTAGCCGAAGGATCAAAGTCACGCGCTAAAGCGGAGCAAGAAGGTCTTCGAGTTCTCTCGGTGGCCGATGCTGTTAAAGAAGCAACTGTCATTATGTTGCTTGCTCCGGATCACAAGCAACGTCACATTTACAAGGAGTCAATCGAACCAAATCTCAAAGCCGGTGATGCGCTCTTCTTTGGACATGGCTTCAACATACGTTTTGGCTATATCAAGCCACCTGCAAACGTTGATGTCTGCATGGTTGCGCCAAAGGGCCCAGGTCACTTAGTTCGTCGTGAATTCGCAGCAGGTCGAGGCGTTCCAGATATTGTTGCAGTTGAACAAGATGCAACGGGTGGCGCATGGCCACTGACTCTCTCTTATGCAAAAGCTATGGGTGGGTTACGCGCCGGTGCAATCTTGACCACGTTTACCGAAGAGACTGAGACTGACCTATTCGGTGAGCAATCAGTTTTATGCGGCGGTGCCTCACAACTAGTTATGTACGGATTTGAAACTCTGATCGAAGCTGGATATCAGCCAGAAGTTGCTTACTTTGAGTGCCTTCACGAGCTCAAGTTGATTGTTGACCTGATGTACGAGGGCGGAATCGCGAAGCAACGCTGGTCTGTCTCAGATACCGCGGAATACGGCGACTACATTTCAGGACCACGAGTAATTGATCCGAGCGTCAAGGAAAACATGAAAGCTGTCTTGGCCGATATACAGAGTGGCGCCTTTGCAAAGCGTTTCATTGATGATCAAGATGCGGGCGCGCCAGAATTTAAGGCGCTGCGCGCAAAGGGCGAGAGCCATCCAATTGAGAAGGTCGGTCGCGATCTTCGTTCGATGATGTCCTGGGTAAAGGCTTCAAATAAAGATGATTACAAGGAAGGTTCTGCCGCACGTGAGTAAACCAGTCGTTCTAATCGCTGAAGAATTAAGTCCGGCAACGCTCGATGCGCTAGGTCCTGATTTTGAAATCAGAAATTGCGATGGCGCAAACCGAGCGGAATTACTTGATGCACTTGGTAGTGGGGTTGACGCTGTTTTGATCCGCTCTGCCACAAAAATGGATCAAGAAGCGATTGGCGCTGCAAGGGGTTTGAAAGTGATTGCGCGAGCCGGAGTTGGTTTGGATAACGTCGATATTCCTGCCGCAACTACCGCTGGCGTTATGGTGGTAAATGCACCGACTTCCAACATTGTCAGCGCAGCCGAATTGGCAATCTCGCTAATTCTTGCTTCGGCACGTTTTGTTGTCCCTGCAAATGTCGCACTTAAAGGTGGAAAGTGGGCCAGATCCAAATACACCGGAGCCGAGCTATTTGAAAAGACCTTAGGAATTGTTGGCTTTGGTCGAATCGGCCAACTTGTGGCAAGCCGGATGCAGTCTTTCGGTATGAATGTAATTGCCTACGATCCCTACCTTCAACCAGCGCGTGCAGCACAACTTGGAGTCGACTTAGTCTCATTAGATGATCTATTGAAGCGATCCGATTTCGTAACAATTCACCTGCCAAAGACCAAAGAGACTGCAAATCTCATCGGAGTCGAGGCGCTGAAGAAAGTAAAACCTTCGGTTCGCATCATCAATGCAGCCCGTGGTGGAGTTCTTGATGAGGCTGCCTTATTTGATGCTCTCAAGGAAGGTCGTGTTGC
>JBEARJ010000037.1:0-8104 GCA_041163285.1 Actinomycetota bacterium
ATGCCCGTCTTGGATCGGGTTATCGCAAGTGCGAAGCGTCGGGTAATTGTGGCTTCATTTGCTTCGCATGTGCATCGAGTACAACAAGTTATAGATCTTGCATATACGCACAATAAGAAAGTTTCTTTTATTGGTAGAAGCATGGTTCGAAATATGTCGCTCTCCTCAGAACTGGGGTTTCTACACATCCCACCAAACACGCTGATAAATGAAGATGAAATTGATGACCATGGCGATGATGTAGTTCTAATCTGTACTGGCTCACAGGGCGAACCTCTTGCTGCGCTTTCGCGAATGGCTAATGGTGATCATCGGATAAAAGTCGGCCCCGGAGACACGGTCATCTTTGCCTCATCTTTGATCCCCGGAAATGAAAATTCGGTCTATCGAGTAATAAATGAATTGACTCGTTTTGGCGCCCGGGTAGTTCATAAAGGAAATGCATTGGTACATGTTTCTGGGCATGCTGCAGCCGGAGAGTTGCTTTATTGCTACAACATCGTAAAGCCAAAAAACGTTATGCCAGTCCATGGCGAATGGCGCCACATGAAGGCCAATGCAGATCTAGCAATATCAACCGGAGTCCGACGCGAAAATGTCGTCATTGCTGAGAATGGAATTGTGGTTGATCTTGCAAACAACAAAGCTCAGATCGTCGGTGCAGTGCCGTGTGGCTTTGTCTATGTTGATGGTCAAAGTATCGGAGACATAACTGAAGATTCATTGAAAGATCGTCGGATACTTGGCGAAGAGGGATTTATTTCTGTGATTGTGGTCATTGATTCGCAGACTGGAAAGATAGTTGCGGGCCCCGATATTCACGCTCGCGGATTTGCTGAGGATCTTGAGCTATTTGATGAAGTTCGAGGTCGAATAGAGCAAGCGCTTGCTGGCGCTGTAAAGAGTGGAATCAATGGAACTCATCAACTCTCTCAAGTAGTGCGCCGTACGGTGGGAAGTTGGGTTGGCGGGGAACATCGCCGACGTCCAATGATTGTTCCGGTTGTAATAGAGGTATAACGGCGCGCCTCACTCTCTTGTTTTTTCAATTGTCATACGATTTTTCGTTGTGGCGCGAAAAAGTGGTAAAAAATCAAATGGCATCCTTAGCTTAATTTCGCGCGCACTCACAAGTTTTTGGCGTGGAATCGCAAAGGCTTTTGGCGCGACTATCCGCACTATTACTAAGGGAGCCCGAGATCTTGATCCAGAACATCAGCGAGACGGCTTCGGATTACTTTTGTTGATTGTTGCTCTGGTTTCCGCAGCAACATCTTGGTGGCGTTTAGATAACTGGTTTGGCGATGCTGCCTACTCATTCTTCTATGGTGGCTTCGGAAGGCTCGCGATATTTACCCCGATCCTCTTTGGTTATTTTGCCTTTCGACTATTTCGAACTCCTCAAGACAAGGCCGCTAACGGTAGATTGATTATTGGCTCGCTCTTGCTAGTCCTAAGTTCGACTGGCTTGGTCCATATCATCAATCCAAGTTCAATAAATACCGGCGCAACCGCTATGCGTGAAGGTGGCGGTTGGATTGGTTACGGAATATCGACTCCACTTGTGGGGCTGGTAACTGATGTTCTAGCTATTCCAATTCTGATACTTATTTTTCTTTTTAGTATTCTGGTAATCACCGCAACTCCTTTCGCATCAGTCATCTCTTCTATTTCAGGGCTCTTTAGCGGTGCAAAAGATAAAGTCAATGATGCGCTTGAAGAGAGACGGAGGCTGCAAAACCGGCTAAGCCGGCGCGACCAGTCCAACTAGTGCTCTCATCTAGCGATTCATATACCTTGCCCGGTATGGATCTGCTTAGAAGCAGTCCACCATCAAAAGGTAAGAGCAAAGCAAATGAATCAATTGTGCAGGCCCTGACTGAGCTCTTTAAAGAGTTCGATATTGATTGTGAAGTAACGGGATTCATGCGCGGACCCACCGTGACGCGATACGAAGTTGAACTCGGCTCCGGCGTAAAAGTGGAAGCTATCACGGCGCTCTCCAAAAATATTGCTTACGCCGTAGCAAGTAGTGATGTGCGCATTCTTTCGCCGATTCCTGGAAAGTCTGCTGTCGGTATTGAAATTCCCAATACCGATCGCGAAATAGTTTCACTCGGTGATGTGCTTCGCTCTAGCGTGGCCGGAAATGATCATCATCCGATGGTGATAGCCCTTGGTAAGGATGTAGAAGGTAATTTCATCTGTGCCAATCTTGCAAAAATGCCTCACTTATTGGTTGCTGGCGCTACTGGCGCTGGAAAATCTTCAATGGTCAACTCACTCGTTACTTCAATCTTGATGCGAGCTACCCCAAATGATGTCCGTTTAGTTTTGATAGACCCAAAGCGGGTTGAGTTAAATGCATATGACGGAATCCCGCACCTTATTGCGCCAATCATCACAAATCCCAAGAAAGCTGCGGAAGCTCTTGCTTGGGTAGTTCGTGAAATGGAGATGCGCTATGACGATCTCTCAACTTATGGATTCCGACATGTTGATGACTTTAATAAAGCGGTCCGTTCCGGAAAACTAACAGCCGCACCAGATGCCGAGGCGCCTCTTGAACCATATCCATATTTATTAATTGTTGTAGACGAGTTAGCGGACTTAATGATGGTCGCTGCTCGAGAAGTCGAAGACAGCATAGTAAGAATTACTCAGCTTGCCAGAGCGGCTGGAATTCATTTGGTAATTGCTACCCAGAGACCTAGCGTTGATATTGTGACGGGATTAATAAAGGCAAATGTACCTTCTCGTTTATCATTCGCCACTTCATCGCTTGCTGATTCAAGAGTTATCTTGGATTCACCAGGCGCTGAAAAATTGGTGGGCCAGGGCGATGGACTATTTCTACCTATGGGGGCAAGTAAGCCAATTCGAATTCAAGGTGCCTATGTCTCTGAACGTGAAATCGAATCAGTTGTTACCCATGTGAAATCACAGCTAAAACCGGTTTATCGTGAGGACATACTGAAGCCAGTAACAAATATGCGCTCTATCGATGATGAGATTGGTGATGATTTAGATCTATTGATCCAAGCAGTGGAGTTAGTTGTCTCAACTCAATTTGGTTCAACATCAATGCTTCAGCGCAAACTAAGGATTGGTTTTGCCAAAGCTGGGCGGTTGATGGACTTAATGGAGAGCCGTGGGATTGTTGGTCCATCTGAAGGTTCAAAAGCGCGGACAGTCTTGGTAAAGCCTGAGGATTTAGCCTCTGTTCTTGAAGTATTACAGGGGTGAGATTGAGGCTTAATTGACTTTAGGGGTTGTTACCTGGAATTAAGGAGCGTAAAATTCGCTCTCTAATTCTGTGAGGTTGAAATGTCGGTTGGTACGTCATTAAGCGAAGTTCGCAAGACAGCAAATCTGTCTACTGGCGAACTTTCCAAACGTACTCGAATACCAGAAAGCGTAATTGAAGATTTAGAGCGCGATAACTTCAGTACATGTGGTGGCCCAGCATATGCACGTGGCCACATTAGAAATATCGCAAATGCATGTGGCGCAAGTGCTGAAGCGATACTTTCGCAATTTGAATCGCAGACAATTCCACTAAACAAATCAATTCGCGAACTCTTAAATGACACTAATGCCACGACATCTAAAAAGGTCCGCAAGCCAATTTCATGGAGGGGTCTAACTGGAGTAGCTGCAGGATTTGTTGCACTATTGGTATTTGGTGGTGCGGTTATTACATCTGGAGATGGCGAAGAGATTACAGTTACTTCGCAAGAACAGGTTGAAGAATCTGCTCCAGTCGCGAAGAAAGTTGAGGGTGTAGAGGTAACCCTTAAAGGAGTCAATGGACTCTCTTGGGTTGCAATAAGTGATAGCTCCGGTGCGACTCAATACAGTGGCAGAATTCGACAGGGCGAAGAATTAACTTTTAAGGACGATCAACTCCTTTATCTTGTGATTGGAAATGCTGGAGCGCTCCAACTAGTTGTGAATGGTGAGAACTTAGGTATTCCAGGAAGAGTTGGCGAAGTCTTACGCCTGGAGTTTGGCCCACAAGCCCTCGCTAACCAGGGTTAAACACCTCTCTAGGTAGAATCTGCGAGTGTCAGCTGCTCGCGAAAATCTCAAAACTGTTGCCTTAGTAACGCTTGGTTGTGCGCGCAATGAAGTTGATTCAGAAGAATTAGCTGGCCGCCTCGCTGAAGATGGCTGGAAGCTAACCAGCGATGTAGGTAGCGCCGATATAGCTTTAGTTAATACTTGTGGTTTCATCGAGTCGGCGAAAAAAGACTCAGTAGATGCACTTCTTGAGGCGCATTCCTTGAAGAGCGACGGAACCCTCCGAGCTGTCGTTGCGGTTGGATGTATGGCTGAACGCTACGGAAATGAGCTTGCTGAGGCGCTGCCGGAGGCGGATGCAATTCTGGGATTTGATGATTACAGAGATATTTCAAATCGGCTAAGAGGCATTCTTGATGGAGCAAAAGTAGAGACACATAAGCCGCGAGATCGTCGTTCACTTATTCCCATTTCTCCAGTATCTCGCCAAAGTGAGCGGGAAGTTAAAACCTCAATGGGGCAGGGAAGTGCATTTTCAAGAAAGCGACTGGGTAGCGCACCGTTGGCTCCGCTCAAGATTGCATCTGGTTGTGACCGTCGCTGCACCTTCTGTGCTATCCCACAATTTCGCGGCGCCTTTCTCTCTCGACGTCCAACTGAGATCCTTGAAGAGGCAAAGTGGTTAGCCGAAAATGGCGTTTCCGAAATCTTCTTGGTGAGCGAGAACACCACCTCATATGGAAAAGATTTTGGCGACTTAAAAGTATTAGAGCGCCTGTTACCTGATTTAGCTGAGATTGATGGAATCGAGCGAATTAGGCTCTCTTATCTTCAACCTGCAGAAATTCGACCAACGCTTCTTCAGGCTATGGTCTCTACTCCAAAAGTAGTCCCTTACTTCGACATTTCATTTCAGCATGCCTCGGGTTCGCTTCTCAGAAGAATGCGTCGCTTTGGAGATGGCGAGAAATTCTTACACTTACTTACCCAAGTGCGAGCACTTAATCCAGAATCTGGAATACGTTCGAACTTCATTGTCGGATTTCCAGGTGAAACTGAGAGTGAGTATCAGGAGTTAGTAGATTTCTTGAGCGAAGCGCGTCTTGATGCAATCGGAATATTTCCTTATTCGGATGAAGATAAAACCGAAGCGGCTACGCTTGAAGGCAAACTAGATGAAGAAGTGATTGCAGAGCGGACTGAATCGTTGCGCCGAATCGCCGAGGAGCTGAGTTATGAACGGGCTCAAGAGCGGATCGGCGAGCGGGTGCGAGTTCTAGTAGAGGATAACGAAACGGGCGAAGGTCGGGCAGAACACCAGGGCCCGGAGGTTGATTCCACTACATTCCTATCCTCACCGCGAACAAAGTTCAGAATCGGTGAATATGTGGATGCCATCGTGAGCGATGTAGCCGGAGCAGATTTGGTGGCGCAACCACTATGAACCTTCCCAATGCGCTGACTGTTTTTAGGATCTTGGCGCTGCCCTTCTGTGCCTGGGCGCTATTTCGAGAAGGTGGCGATGATCCAACCTGGCAAATCATTGCTTGGTTGATGTTCTTTGTTGTTGGAATGACAGACATTTTGGATGGTCGAATCGCCCGAAAGCGAAACCAAATTTCTAATTTCGGAATCATTCTCGATCCAATTGCAGATAAAGCATTTATCGCAACTGCGCTGATTGGACTTTCAGTACTAGGAAAAATCTCATGGTGGATAACCGCGATAATTTTGATCCGTGAGGTGGGAGTGACTGTTCTGAGATTTGCAGTCCTAAAGCGAGAAGTAATATCAGCAAACCGAGGTGGAAAGATTAAGTCGCTCTTGCAGAATTTCTCAGTTGGTTTCTATATTCTCCCGCTTCCGGAATATTTATTTATCCCACGCGATATCCTTTTAGGAGTAGCTGTGTTGTTGACGCTGTGGACTGGCTACGAGTATTTCCGTAGTGCGCTTAGGAAAGTCTGAACTAATGACAACTAGCGAAAAAGTAATCGCATCACTTAGATCAAGAGGCGAGACTGTTTCCATCGCCGAATCATTTACCGGTGGATCATTGGCGAAGGCGCTCACAGATAACGAGGGCGCTTCGCATGCCTTTCTTGGGGGAGTCGTTGCGTACTCGGTGGCGAGCAAACTTCATGATTTAGATGTTCCCCAATCGATCATCGATAACAATGGCGTCTACTCTTCGAATACCGCGATTGCGATGGCCGAGGGCGTGAAACGGAGGTTCGGCAGCGATTGGGCGATTGCTACTACCGGAGTCGCCGGCCCCGGAGAATCAGATGGGATTGCGGCTGGAAACATCTGGATCGCGATAGTGGGGGCTGATGTGAGAGAAGTTGAGCATCTCAACCTAAAAGGTGACCGAAGTGAGATCAGAGCCGGCGCGGTAGCGAGCGCTCTGGCTACCTTCGCGCGTATTCTTGCCTGATGGAGTTGATGCGTACCCACATAGGTAGCGCGCTCCGTGCTGCCCGGACCACCCAGGGACGGACCCTTAGAGATGTAGCGCGGCAAGCGCGGGTCTCGCTGGGTTATCTCTCTGAAGTTGAGCGTGGGCAGAAAGAGGCCTCATCCGAGTTATTGAATTCAATTTGTATGGCGCTAAATCTAAATCTCTCATCAGTACTCGTTGAAGTAGCGACGCAAATAAAGCTTCACGAAACCCCCGTACTTACGGTCGTCGACACAAACGCCGCGTAGGGTTTGGCTGTGGTCGAGTCGAGCGCACGTACAAACTATCAACACCAATCCACGGTTCATCGCCGCACTAGGGGCGCCATTATGAGCGCTGCCAAAGCGCTACTCGGTGAAAGTGGAATTAGCGCAACTAACATGATCGATATTGCTGATCGAGCTGAAGTTTCTCGGGCCTCGCTTTACAACCATTTCCGAGATAAGCATGAAGTATTTGTAGCGCTAGTCGAAACTGAGATTGAACGGGTCGCAACTCTTGCGCTGGTTGCCCAATCTCGCGCTGAAGCCCTTTACACAATCTCACGTGAGATTTCAGAGCATGATGGTTTAAGAAAAGCGATTGAACGCGACGGTGATTTAATGGCTGCTGCGCTAACCGCTCGGGATCATAAAGTCTGGGTCGAGATCTATACACAACTTTCAAAGATTTTTGCAACCGATGTTGTGGGAGTTGGATTAATTCTTCGTTGGTTGATGGGTCAAATTACAGCGCCACTCTCTGATGAGCATTCGCGCGAACAAGCAAATCGCATCGCATCAATTCTTTAATTTTTAATGCGAATTACCGAACTTCGCCGGCGACTTACCGAACACTTCGGAGCAGATTGGGCTCCTTCTTATTCGAAGGACATTGTTCTTGCTGAATTAGGTGGTCAGACAATTGAGCAGGCGCTCAGTATCGGGATGGAGCCGGCTGATATCTGGCGAGCGGTGCTCCGCCATAACCCCGATATTAAGAGCGAACTGCGCTGACTTTCATC
Source organism: Actinomycetota bacterium (assembly GCA_041163285.1). GTDB lineage: Bacteria > Actinomycetota > Actinomycetes > Nanopelagicales > Nanopelagicaceae > MAG-120802. The sequence goes on from JBEARJ010000037.1 coordinate 7,488, forward strand.
GCCACGGAACCCTTGGGTCGGTAAGTAGCGCGGGGTTGGGGTTGCGGAAAACCTCGAACTAATTCGAGCCTAAAGCGTCGCGCTATTTCGAGAATTATCACCCGTCCTTCCAGGATTGCGAATTGGTCACCTAGGCATTTTCTCGTTCCAGCCCCAAATGGGAAATAGGCGCCTCTGGGCAGGCTCTTTTCGAAGTCATTGCTCCAACGATCTGGATTGAAGAGATCAGGTTCCTTGAAATATCGAGGATCGCGTTGAGTTACATATTGGCTAATCAGAACATGCGCTCCTTTTGGCACGAATTTTCCACCTAACTCAACATCTTCAAGAGCTCTTCGTGGCGCTACCCAAACTGGTGGACATAGGCGGAGAACTTCATTGAAAATTGCAGAGCTGATTGGGGCCGAAAATAACCTGGAAGCAAAATCTTCACTACCTCTAGAAGCAAGGACTTGATCCGCCTCTGCAGCCAAACTCTCCCAGTATTTTGGATTCTCACTTAGATAAGAGAAAACCCAGGTAAGAACATTCGCTGTGGTTTCATGGCCACTCAAAATCAGCGTCAAGGTTTCATCAGAGATTTCTTCTGCGCTAAGTCGCTCTCCGTCGGGAGTTTG
>JBEARJ010000038.1:0-6514 GCA_041163285.1 Actinomycetota bacterium
AAGAATTGTGGAACTTGTGGTTTTTATCTTCCGATCAGTGGCTCGCTCCGCCAATCCTTCGGCGCCTGCGCAAATGCGATTTCACCTGAGGATGCGCGTGTGGTCTCTGTAAATCATGGGTGCGGCGCACACTCCGAGGCGATAAACTAGCCGCCTGTCCGCAAAGCGCGGCGCACACGACACCAAAACGGAATTTGCTTCAAGGAGGCTCCCCTCATGCCAACCGGCCGCGTTAAATGGTTTAGCCTCGAAAAGGGTTTTGGATTTATTTCTTCCGATGAAGGTGAAGATGTTTATATCGCATCATCTGCTCTTCCTGATGGCGTCACAACTTTAAAGCCTGGCACAAAGTTGGAGTTCGGAGTTGCTGAAGGACGTAAAGGTCCACAAGCTCTTTCGGTGAGAATTGTTGAAGCGCCACCATCACTTGCAGCTTCGAAATCAGGCGCTGAAGATCTTGCGGTAATAATTGAGGAATCAATCAAAATGCTTGACCGGGTTGGTAATGGCCTTCGTCATGGTCGTTATCCAAATGAAGCTGAAGCTGCGCGGGTAGCAAAAGTTTTGCGCGGAATCGCACAAGAAATCGAGGGCTAATTTCCTTCGCGCTTAGCGCGCCGTTTTGTGTAGGTAATTCCAATAAACCCAAGGGTGATACCAAGTACACAAGCAAGAATCACTTTAGCCATCGCATTTGCAATAATTGCAATTACAAGTGCAATTGTCCATAAAACTATTCCAATGATGATCACCGGAATCGCACTGCGCATGACATAAAGCATACTAGACTCTAGTAGTGAGTACGTTGCGATCTTTTCGCCATCGCAACTTTCGAATACTTTTTGCAGCTAACTTTGTTTCAAATATCGGAACTTGGGCCCAGGGCGTTGCCCAAGCTTGGTTGATTCTCGAACTCACAAATAGCGGTTCATACCTTGGAATTGTTACCGCTCTGCAATTTGCTCCAATGCTTTTTTTCAGTATTTCGGGGGGAAAGATTGCAGACAAATTCAATAAGCGAAAAGTTCTACTTCTTACTAACTTAACCGGAGCAACTTCAGCGCTTTCGGTTGGAACTTTAGTTCTTCTAGATCAAATTCAGATTTGGCACGTGATGTTCTTCGCTTTCTTACTCGGCATGGGTAATGCCATAGATGCCCCAACTCGTCAGAGCTTTAATGTTGAAGTAGTTGGAAAAGAAGATTTACCTAACGCTGTGGGTCTTAACTCCACAAACTTCAATATTGGCCGACTAGTTGGACCTGGTTTATCTGGGGTATTAATCGCAGCTTATGGAACCGGGTTTTCCTTTATTCTCAATGGAATTTCTTATCTGGGCGTAATGATCGCTCTTGTGAATATCAGAGAGCGTGAGCTCTTCATCGAAGATCACAAACGTACCTCGACCAAAATTCGCCAAGCCTTTAAATATGTCTCTGCCCGCCCTGACATCATTGCCGTGATGCTCACCGTTTTCTTCGCAACGAGCTTTGGGCTAAATTTCAATATCTTCAACACCATGATGGCCACCGCAGTCTTTGATAAGAGCGCTGCAGAATATGGGTTACTCGGAAGCATCCTCGCTATCGGATCACTCAGTGGTGCAATCGTTTCTGCTCGACTAGAGAAGAAACGCGATCCGAGATTTGTGATGCGTGGCTCCATGTTATTCAGCCTTGTATTAATTCTCTCTTCTTTCGCTCCCAATTACCTGATTTATGCAATCTTGCTACCAGTCATTGGATTTATTGCGTTAGTTACTTTTATTGCTGCTAATACGATGGTCCAACTTCGAACTGACTCAGCCATTCGTGGTCGAGTAATGGGAATTTACTTAACTGTCTTCTTGGGTGGGACCCCGATCGTCTCGCCATTTATTGGTTGGATGACCCAAGAGTTAGGGACTCGAACCACTATCACAATCTGCGGCGCGATTTCATTTACGGCTGCTGCGATCACTTATTCAAAATTCAAGGATAAGGGGAATGCGCCAGATAGCGTTTTAGTGAGCGATGTCCTAGAGGCCGCTTACGAGGACAAAAAGGATTAGCCCAAAGAGAATTACGAGAGTAACCGTTCTTCTAAATTTATAGTTCATCTGCGCTCTCCTTTACTGGGACAAGATAGATAATCAGAAGCGCCAACGCCATAAAGCCCGGCACGATTAAGAAAGCTTTTGTTATTCCGAACTGATCGGCAAGTGCTCCAAGTAGCAAGGGCGAACCGGCGATCGCTATCCCGGCCGCAAAACTAGAGCGCCCCATAGCCAGGTCGGTCTTAGGTCTACCTAAATTTAAAAGCCTAAGAGTAGTCAAAGTGAATTGAATCGAAGTTCCCAGACCTACAAATAGAAGTGCAATAAAGCTAGTTAGGACAATTTCCGATGTCCAAAATACGAAAAAGCTAATAATCTGTAAGGTGATAAATACTTTTAGTCTTTGATCAATAGAGACATTAGGGAAGAAGTTTGTCCCAAACCAACGCCCGAGAAACATTCCGAGTGGAAATGCGAGCACCATAGTTGTTGCGAGAGCTGGACTGATAAAGGTTCGCTCACGAATCAGAGCAGCTGACCAGAATATGACCGCAAACTCTGCTGCAATTGATGCGAAAAGACCTAACCACGCTAACCAATAGGAGATAGGCAAGGAACCTTTCTGGTGTCCTTCATCAGCAGGTAAATGCTCTGGCTTATATTTCCGAGCAAAACGAAAATAAAGAATTGCAGCAAATGGAATACAGGCAAGTAGACCAAATCGCCACGAGATCGCAGTGGTAGCAATCAATCCAATTGTTACCGTCCCAACTAAATTGAAGGCTGAAGTGACAGCATTGTTCTGCGAGACTGCACGCTGCGCTTGAGTTTTATAGTGACCCGCCAAATAAGTTACCGTGTTTGCGATTGCTACCGATACACCCATCCCGATGACGAAAGCCGCAGGAATTGTTTGTGACGGATCTGGGAGTATTACAAATGCGATTGCTCCAACAAGAAACAGCGCTATTCCTAACCAAGCAGATTGATATCGCCCAAATCTATGGACAATTCTTGAGTTAAGTGCACCCGCCAAAATTGAAGAAATACCAAGGGCTGTGCCATGTAACCCTGCTATCGCCCCAGAAACTCCTTGATCAGCTTGCAGTAGGGGAAGAGCCGGGCCGAAGCCACCCATAAAGAAGCCAAAAATTCCGGTTTGTAGCGATACCAGCCAAAAAACACGGTCACGCCTATAACTTGTCTGCAATTATTTCTTCATCTCCGCAACAACATACTCGATGCAAGAAGTAAGCGACTTAATATCTTCTGGATCAATCGCAGGAAACATTCCGACGCGGAGTTGGTTCTTACCGAGTTTGCGGTATGGCTCTGTATCAACGATGCCATTTGCTCTTAAAGTCTTGGCAATTTCAAGCGCATCGATTCCGTCTTCGAAGTTAATTGTTGCAACAACATTTGAGCGCATTGCAGGATCGGTCACAAATGGAGTTGTATAAGAGGTTTTTTCGGCCCATGAATACATGATCTCTGCGGACTTAGCGCTTCGACCCGCAGCAAATGACATGCCACCATTTGAATTCATCCACTCAAGTTGATCGGCCAAGAGCATCAAAGTTGCAACCGCAGGGGTGTTGTAGGTCTGGTCAAGGCGCGAGTTTTCGATTGCGATTGTGAGATCGAAGAATGCGGGGACCCAGCGACCACTTGCTTTGATTTTCGCGACGCGCGCGATGGCTGCGGGGCTCATCAGTGCAATCCAAAGCCCACCATCAGAAGCAAATGATTTTTGTGGAGCAAAGTAATAAGTATCAAATTCTTTGGCTGAAACCGCTAAACCGCCAGCTGCGCTAGTCGCATCAACAAGAACAAGTGCACCATCGCCTCCGGCAGGGCGTTGAATCTTCATTGCAACGCCAGTTGAAGTTTCATTATGAGTCAACGCATAGCTATCAATCCCGGCCTCCAGAACTGGAAGTGGGTGAGAACCTGGTTCAGCTTTTATTACCGAAGGATCATCAAGAAACGGAGCCTCTTTTGCAGCGCTAGCAAACTTCGATGAGAACTCACCAAAACTTAAATGTTGTGATTTCTTCTCAATCAAGCAGAAGGTTGCGATATCCCAGAACGCAGTAGAGCCACCATTTCCCAGGATAACTTCATAGCCTTCGGGAAGTTCAAAGAGCGAACTCAATCCGGTGCGAACGCGATTGACTACATTCTTCACCGCTTTTTGACGGTGAGATGTTCCCAGGATGGAAGTCCCACTAGCAGCAAGGTTTGCGAGCGCCTCACCTCGGATTTTCGATGGTCCACAACCAAATCGACCATCGCGCGGTTTTAGTGAATCAGGAATTTTTATATCAGCCATAGAGTGGTAAGCCTATCTAGAAATTATGGGTAGTAGCGCTCCATGCTCCAGCCGGAAGCGCTTCTGGTAAAGCGGATCCGGTCATGTAAGCGCGAATATCTACCTTGCCAAAACTCAATCATGGTAGGTATCACAATGAATCCACCCCAATGTGAAGGTCTAGGAACTTTTGAACCCTCGGGAAACTTCGCGGCGAATTCAGCCCAACGTTCTTCTAACTCTTCCCGAGATGAAAGTGGAGCTGATTGATCACTCGCCCAAGCGCCAATCTGACTAGACCAGGGTCGAGTTGCAAAATATGAATCAGAATCGGATTCGCTAATCCGCGAAGCACTTCCCAGAATCTTTACCTGTCGCTCCAAGGGATACCAAGGAAAGAGAAGTGAAACCTTCGAGTTCTTTGAAATGGTCTTTGACTTTGTAGAGTTGTAATTCGTAAAGAAGGTGAAGCCGCCATCACTTACATCTTTGAGAAGCACAGTACGAGTAGTCGGTTGATCGCCTGAAATAGTCGAGAGCACCATTGCATTTGCCTCAACCAGTACCGGGTTAGCAGCGGCTTCCTTAAGCCAGAGTTGGAATTGCACAATTGGATTTGAATCTAAATCGCACTCGCGTAGGCCGATTTCGCCATATGACCGGCGCATCTTGGAAATCTCATCCCGATCCATTTCTGCCATAGGTGTATCTAACGTCACTTAGCGCGCCGGGTCATCTTGGGTTTCCGGTTAGGTGAAGTTGTGGGCAGAATACGCGCCATGTCAGATGACTTTAAGCCCGGCCTTGAGGGCGTCATCGCCTTCGAATCAGAGATCGCAGAACCAGATAAAGAGGGAAGTGCACTTCGCTATCGCGGTGTCGATATCGACGACCTAGTTGGTCGCGTGACTTTCGGAAATGTCTGGGGACTTCTCGTTGATGATCAATTCAATCCAGGCCTTCCACCGGCAGAACCATTCCCAATCCCAGTTCACTCTGGCGATGTTCGGGTAGATGTGCAATCTGCAATTGCGATGCTTACTCCGGCATGGGGTTTGAAGCCGCTCTTGGATATTTCAGATGAAGAAGCTCGTTCAAATCTTGCTCGAGTTTCGGTCATGGTTCTTTCATATGTTGCGCAATCCGCTCGTGGAACTGTTCCTGCGGTGCCACAGAGTGAAGTTGATAAAGCACATACCGTTGTTGAGCGAATGATGATCCGTTGGCGCGGTGAACCAGATCCAAAACATGTTCGCGCTATCGATGCTTACTTTGTATCCGCTGCCGAACATGGAATGAATGCTTCAACATTTACGGCACGCGTTATCGCATCAACCGGTGCAGATGTTGCAGCATCTATTTCTGGTGCAATTGGTGCGATGAGTGGTCCGCTACATGGTGGCGCTCCATCGCGAGTTCTTCATATGATTCAAGCTGTCGAACAAAGTGGTGATGCAAGAGCTTATGTAAAGGAATTGCTTGATAAAGGTGAACGGTTGATGGGATTTGGCCATCGTGTTTACCGCGCACAGGACCCACGTTCGCGCACACTCCGCCGCACCTGCGAAGAGCTAGGTGCGCCTCGATATGAAGTGGCTAAGGCGCTAGAGGAAGCGGCTCTTGCTGAATTGAGAGAACGTCGCCCTGATCGAGTTCTTGAGACAAATGTTGAGTTCTGGGCTGCCGTACTTCTCGATTTTGCAGAAGTTCCACCGCATATGTTCACTCCAATGTTTACATCTGCGCGAACTGCAGGTTGGTCTGCACATGTTTTAGAACAGAAGCGAACTGGTCGCTTGATCCGTCCATCTGCTCGTTATGTTGGCAAGGGCCCACGAAAGCCCGAAGCGGTAGATGGCTGGGATTCGACTGTGGGGATGCTTCACAACTAGTTCAGCGGCTGTAAAGGTGTCGTGAAAAAATAGGGCCTTTATAACAAAACGATAATCTCCAAACTGCCCACTCAAAACCTTTGACTGCCCGATTTGGGCGTTATGTAATCGCCTCCTCTGTAGCCCCTCGCTACAGGATCCCTGCAGGATAAATAGGAGTACAAATGAAGAAAAAATTGTTCAAAGGGTTTGCAGTAGCAGCCGCCCTAGCGCTCAGCGCTGGTGTTGTTACTCCTGCACATGCAGCGAATGAAATCGTTGTCTGGGCAGACGAAA
>JBEARJ010000039.1:0-6464 GCA_041163285.1 Actinomycetota bacterium
CCGTATCGTGGGAGCGGGACTCATAGGAACATCCATCGCCCTTCGGTTACGAGAATGTGGTTGGAGAGTTTCTATATCTGATTTGGATAGCACCAATAATGGCATCGCTAATGACTTGCTCCGCACTCCAGCGGAAGATTCTTCCGAACTTTCCACCCCGACTTTAGTTGTTATTGCAACACCTCCGAACGAAGTAATTCCAGCTCTTAAAGCCGAGTTCAAAAAGAACCCAAGCGCCGTATTTATAGACGTTACTAGTACGAAAACTAAACTTCAACTAGAAGTCGATGAAATATCGGGATTGAGAAAGCGCTTCATAGGGACGCATCCGATTGCCGGGCGCGAGGTTGGCGGCCCTCAGTCGGCAAGGAGCGATCTCTTCGATGGTCGGGCCTGGATAGTTACTGCTGGACCTGATGCTAACCAGGGCACCGTTGCACAAGTTGAAGATTTCATAAGAGTTATGGGAGCTACCCCCTACCGAATGAGCCCGTCTGAGCACGATTTTTTGTTGGCTCGAGTTTCACACCTGCCACAGATTCTAAGTACCGCACTGGCCTCTTCAATTGATCAGGTTGGTAGTGCGATAGATCTCTCTGGACAGGGCCTGCGCGATATGTTGCGTTTAGCTGCCTCGGATGGGAGCTTGTGGAGCGAAATACTCCTTTCAAATTCGCAGGAAGTTCTTAACTCTCTAAAGATTTTTCACGCGGAGATGGATGAAATAGGAGATGCTCTTAAAAAAGGAAATGCGACCAAATTGGTTGCGATCTTTGCAAGAGCGAATCAAGTACAGGCAAGATTGAGCGGCAAGCACGGGGCTCGACCCCGCGAATATTCATATTTGAACGTAATCATTGAAGATAAACCAGGCCAACTCGGAGCGCTATTCAATGAATGTGCTGCAATTTCTGCAAATGTTGAAGACTTGTCGTTGGAGCATTCGCCGCAACAGGAGAGTGGTCTGATTCGGCTTGCCCTATCAAAAGATGATGCAGCGAGATTGCATAGTCATCTAACTGAATCTGGATGGACTGTGTATCTCCAATGATCACTCGAAATCAAGTAGTTGTTGCAATGGATGGACCCAGTGGAGCCGGAAAATCGTCAACGGCAAAAGGAATTGCAGAAAGGGCTGGCTGGGAGTACTTAGATACCGGAGCACTTTATCGCGCAGCAACCTGGCTAAGTTTGGACAAGAAACTAGAGAGCGCCGATGCTCTTACTACTGAGCTCAAGAAAAATGGAATTAGGTTTATCACGAATCCAAGAGATCCGAAAATTTTCATCGGGAATATTGATTTATCAAAGCAAATTCGAGAAGAGATTATTACAGAAAATGTAAGTCGTGTAAGCGCCTGGCCAGAACTTCGCAAGGCTCTTCTTGTTTTACAGCGAGAGATTATCTCTCAGGCAAAAAAAGGAATTGTTGTTGAGGGAAGAGATATTGGAACTGTTGTAGCGCCAGAGGCTCAGCTCAAAATCTATCTTCAGGCAGATATCGAAGCCAGAGCAAGACGTCGCGAAAACGAGCTTGAGAGCTTGAGTGTTGAGCGAAGAGCTGATTCATCTGTAGCTGAGAGTCTTGCAACTCGTGATGCCATAGATAGCTCAAGAGAGGTTTCACCGTTGAAAAGGTCGGCCGACTCTATTCTGGTCGATTCCACGCATTTGAGTCTAGAAGAGACAATCGAATACATATGGAACATCCTGAAACAACGTTCACTACTTGGGTTGCCAATTGTTGCAGTGATTGGCAGACCAAACGTTGGAAAATCAACCCTGGTAAATCGAATCATCGGCGGGCGAGAAGCAATTATTGAAGATACTCCCGGTGTCACTCGGGATCGCGTCAAATACGATGCTGAGTGGAACGGTAAACGATTCACACTCATGGATACCGGTGGATGGGAACCCAGCGCCGAAGGCATAGCTCTTAAAATTTCTGATGCGGCACAGAGCGCTATTGGCGAGGCAGATTTAATTCTTTTCGTAGTCGATTCACATGTCGGAGCTCAAAGTGAAGATGAAGAGCTCGTTGGAATTCTCCGAAAAAGCAAGATAGAAGTAATGTTGATCGCAAATAAGGTCGACTCTGAACGAGACGAATTGGATGCGCACCAACTTTGGAATATTGGTTTAGGGGAGCCTCACTTTGTCTCAGCTGCACATGGTCGCGGTTCAGGTGATCTGTTAGACAAGATTGTTGAAAGATTACCCGAGGTAGGTAAAGGACAAATCTCTGACGGATTCCGAAAAATTGCAATTGTTGGACGGCCAAATGTAGGCAAGAGCAGCTTGCTTAATTCTTTTGCTGGGAGTATGCGTGCGCTTGTTGATGATGCTGAAGGCACGACTAGAGATCCAATCGATGAGTTAGTTGAGGTAGATGGGAAAACTTGGCGGCTGATCGATACAGCCGGAATACGTCGCCGGGCGCATCAAGCCAGCGGTACTGATTACTACGCATCCCTTCGAACTGAGCGAGCAATCGAGAACACTGAAGTTGTCGTAATTGTTCTTGATGCCTCGGTTCCAATGACAGAACAAGATTTGAGAATCATCTCCATGGCTGAAGAAGCGGGCAAGGCCCTCGTTATCGTGATGAATAAATGGGACCTATTGGATGACGATCGCCGAATGCAGCTAGAACGGGAGGTTGATCGAAACTTCGATCAGGTCGCTTGGGCGGAACGGATAAATCTTTCTGCCAAGACTGGCTGGCATAAGGATCGTTTGATTCCAGCAGTTGAAAGAGCTCTCCAAAGCTGGGAATTCAGAGTCCCGACAGGTCGTCTAAATGCCTTTCTGGGCCAGCTTGTTAGTTCAACGCCACCACCGGTACGAGGAGGAAAACAGCCAAAGATTCTCTTTGCTACCCAAGCTGGCATCGAACCTCCAACCTTCGTCATCTTTGCAAGTGATTTCCTTGAGTCGAGCTATAGACGTTTTATCGAGAGACGTCTAAGAGAAGAGTTCGGCTTCTCTGGATCACCAATCCGGATCTCGGTGCGGCTCCGCGATCGACAATAAAGCTCCTTACGCCCGAGGTACTATTTCAGCACGGGACGTAGCGCAGCTTGGTAGCGCACATGGCTGGGGGTCATGTGGTCGCAGGTTCAAATCCTGTCGTCCCGACAGAGTAACTAATCTAATGAAGGGAATTTCATGCTGACCCTGCCTAATCTTCTAACCTTCATGCGGGCACTCGGCATACCGATTTTCCTGGTTCTTATCTGGATAGAGAACTATCCATTAGCGGTCATTACCTTGATGTTTGCGGGGGCGACAGACTATCTAGACGGGAAGGTGGCGAGAGCACTTAACCAGGAAACCCGCCTCGGTGAACTACTAGATCCCGCAGTTGATCGTCTCTACATTGCGGCCGTATTGATTGGGATGTATCTCTCTGAGGCGGTTCCGATTTGGCTTTTGCTCACCATCGTTCTTCGAGACTTAGCACTTGGGTTGCTTTTGATATTCATGAAGCGAGCCCAAATTCCGCCATTTAAAGTTACATATCTAGGCAAGGCGGCAACATTCAATCTTCTGTACGCGCTCCCGCTTCTATTGCTAACAATCTCGTCCAATAATGAAATCGCCGAGATAGCTTTCATCTTTGGGTGGGCCTTTGCCGGTTGGGGGATTGGCCTTTATTTGTGGACTGGGATTCAATACGCTAGAACTGGCCTTGCAAGTCTCCGGATGGGTCCTCATTAGCGGTTAAGGCGCTGTTGACCAAGAACATAAAAAGAATAGCTGAAGGGAAGAAGGTACCTCGATGAGCAATGTTCCGAGTAATCTCACCTATACAAAGGAACACGAATGGATTGAGGAGAAATCCCCGGGGATTTTCAGAGTCGGCATAACCGACTATGCCCAAGGCGCTCTCGGAGATATTGTCTACCTTCAGATGCCAAAAGTTGGAGAAGTTTTACATGCGGGCAAGGTTTGCGGAGAAGTTGAGTCAACTAAGAGCGTCTCGGAAATATACTCGCCACTATCCGGGAAGGTAATAGCAATAAATGAAGAGCTTGACGCGGCTCCGGAAAAAATTAATGCCGAACCCTATGGAAGTGGCTGGCTCTTTGAGATTGAGGCAACAGCGATTTCAGAGTTAGCAGGTTTATTGACACCTGATTCATATAGCGCTCTGACGGCTTGACTCGCCCAAACCGCCACCATAGGGTGAGCCTGAAGTAAAACCTTAGGTTTAGGGAGGGAAAGTGGTTGCTGCACCAGATAATAAGAAGGATCTGACGACCACGATTCATCTGACAGCTCTCAGATCCGTAGAGAGCTCACTCGCCGGACTAATTCAAGATGCCGGCCCGGAGTTAGTCGAAGTTCTCAATGGACTTGCTTCGGATTCGGCGATGCTGGTCTCGCTCATAGGTCCTAATAAAGGAGCGCGCTTCCTTTTGAATTCTGAAGCGACGCGAATTGGCAGGGCCACAGATAATGAAATCTTCTTGGATGATGTCACCGTTTCACGAAAGCACGCCGAGATTCTAAGAAATGGCAAGATTTTTTCACTCAAGGATTTAGGAAGCCTCAACGGTACTTACTTAAATGGCGCGCTTGTAGATGAAGCTGCTCTATCGGATGGGGATGAGTTGCAAGTTGGAAAATTCAGAATGCATTTCTTTACTGGTGGAAAGGTTAGATCATGAGCGTTCCGGCACGTGCCTATTTGAGTATTGGAGAAGTTCTGTCGAAATTGCGGGGCGATTTTCCGGATATAACGATTTCAAAGATTCGTTTTCTCGAATCCGAAGGTTTGATTGAACCACAGAGAACTCCTTCCGGCTACCGAAAATTCACAACACCAGATCTCGAGAGATTGCGTTATGTCTTGCTTGCTCAAAGAGATCAATATCTTCCACTCAAGGTAATTAAAGAGAATCTTGATGCGTTGGATAGAGGACTCGAGCCCTCTCAATCTCCTGGAGCGCTGCCGTCGCCGAGGATGATTCCTGTAGATGCTGCAGTCTCACCATCAGCTTTTGCAGAACAGAGCGATTTGCGACTTTCGCGCGAGGAGCTTTTGAAGAGCTCCGGAATTAATGAGGAACAATTAGGCGAACTTGAAAGTTATGGGCTTGTTCAATCGAGAGGCAAACACTTTGATGGTGATGCACTGATGGTTGCAAAAGTAGTAGGAGAGCTTGCTGCATTTGGAATCGAAGGAAGGCATTTGCGCGCCTTCAAAGCAGCCGCCGATCGCGAAGTTGGTTTGGTAGAGCAGGTAATTACCCCGCTCTTGCGACAGAAAAATACAGATTCCAGGGCAAGAGCTGAGGAGGTAGCGCGAGAGATCGCCTCTCTTTCAATTCGCCTTCATGCTTCCCTGGTCAGAACGGGACTCCATCGAGCCCGATGAATTTCCATGCCCTTGATGTGATCGGTGTTCGGGTAGAGATGCCGTCAAACCAACCGATAGTTCTCCTTAAGGAGATTGGCGGGGTTCGTTACCTCCCAATATGGGTAGGAGCGGTAGAGGCAACTTCGATTGCCTTTGCACAACAGGGAGTACAACCTCCTCGTCCACTGACGCACGATCTAATGAAGGATGTGCTCGTCTCGCTACATACCAACGTTGATTCAATTCATCTAACTGAGTTGAGAGATGGCGTCTTCTATTCTGTGATCAATCTCCAAGGGGGAGTTTCAGTTTCGGCTCGGCCCAGTGATGCGATAGCGCTCGCCCTTCGGACAGGTTCACCTATCTTGGGTAGCGAGGATCTGCTCCAGGAAGCCGGAATTGAGATCCCGGATCAGTCCGAGGAGGAAGTGGAGAAATTCAAGGAATTTCTGGAGGGGATAAATCCTGAGGATTTTCAACCCTAGAACTCTAAACCCTAAGTTGAGATTTAGAGTGTGTCGGTGATTGATGTCTGTGAATTGAGGACTTACCGTTTAGCCACTCAAGTGAGAGGCTTCCCCTGTGACTTCTTCTGAAATCGGCTACCGCGGAGCGACCGCATGTGCTGCTGCCGGGATTTCTTATCGTCAGCTCGATTATTGGGCGCGCACCGGTCTGGTTGAACCGACGGTACGGAATGCAAGTGGTTCGGGTTCACAACGCCTCTATGGTTTTAGAGACATTCTTGTCCTAAAAATAGTAAAAAGGCTACTCGATGCCGGAGTCTCATTACAGAATATTAGAAGTGCGGTGACCCATCTTCGCGGGCGGGGGATCGAGGATTTAGCCCGCATTACCCTGATGAGCGATGGCTCATCCATTTATGAGTGCACTAACTCGGAGGAAATTTTTGATCTCCTTCAAGGCGGACAAGGTGTCTTTGGTATTGCTGTTGGAAAAGTTTGGCATGAGGTTGAAGGTTCACTCACACACTTACAGGGCGAAGACCTCGAGGATGGAAGTGTCCTACCGGGTTCGGGTCAGGATGAGCTCGCTGTCCGACGAAAGCTCAAGGGCGTCTCTTAACTCTGCCTACTTC
>JBEARJ010000040.1:0-6409 GCA_041163285.1 Actinomycetota bacterium
CTCATCGGGGCCTCACGAAAACGATTCCTGGGCGAGCTAATTAACAGCAGAAACCCTGATGAACGAGAGGCGGCCACCCTCGCAATTACAGCAGCCATGGCAAAGCAGGGTATTTGGGGCGTGCGCACTCATTCGGTAAAGCCACATCGTGATGTAATCGCAACTATCAGCGCGCTAGGCAAGAGATAAACTCCTAAATATGAGCGATAAGATAAAAATTACTGGCATTAAAGCAGAGGGTAAGCATGGAGTCCTCGAAGAAGAGAAGAACTCATTTCAACCTTTTTTCGTAGATATTGAGTTAGAACTTAATCTGAAAAAAGCTGCCGAAGAAGACGACTTAAGTGAAACTGTTAATTACGACGAAGTTGCCAAATTAGTAGTTGAAGTAATCAAAGGTCCAACCTTGAATTTAATCGAGGCGCTTGCCGACCGAATCGCCACACGCATCTTGCACTCCTTCGATTTAATTGAAGAGGTAAAGGTAACCGTCCATAAACCAAAAGCGCCCATCTCAGTTCCATTTGATGATGTCTCGGTAACTCTCAAGAAGAAACGATGAAAGCAGTAATCGCACTTGGCGCCAATCTTGGCGAACCCCGCTCTCAAGTCAATAGCGCGGTAGATGCGATTAGAGAGATAATGAAAGTTATAGCAGTTTCCTCACTCTACGAGACCGAACCATTTGGAGTTCCAGATGCACAGCCCAATTACATCAATGCTGTCCTAATTGGAGATACCGAGCACAAGCCACTTGATTTAATGAAAGCTCTTCTAGATCTTGAGAATGAACTTGGACGTACCCGTTCATTTCAAAATGCAGCACGGATTATTGATATCGATATTATTGATTTAGGTGGTCTATTTATGGAGAGTGAAGCGTTGACTCTGCCTCACCCGAGAGCCCATGAAAGACGCTTTGTTTTGGAGCCCTGGTTAGAGATTGATCCAGAGGCGCACCTTCCCGGAAGAGGTACGGTGAACGAACTTTTGGCCGCTTTAACTTGAGAAAGTAGACTTCGCAGGCCTGGTACCCCAAGCGGACTGGAGCTTTAAATGAGAGTAGAGCGGGTCATTAACGACCTGGCACGCCCATCTGCATTCGTGCCGACTATGGGCGCGCTTCATGCTGGCCACCAATCTCTCATCAAGATAGCGCGTGAATATTCTGATGAAGTAGTCGTTTCTGTCTTTGTTAATCCGCTCCAGTTTGAAGATAAAGATGATCTAGCTAAGTATCCAAACACCCCAGAGCGCGACGAATTATTGGCTAGCGAAGCTGGTGCAACTCTTTTATGGCGTCCTGATGTGACTGACATTTATCCGGGGAATGAAGTTAAGTTAAGTGCGGGTGAGATTGGTACGCGCTTTGAAGGAGCGAGCCGACCAGGACACTTTGATGGCGTTCTTACAGTTGTAAATAGATTGTTTGATTTAGTTAAACCAAAGTATGCGATTTTTGGCGAGAAGGATTTTCAACAATTGTTTCTGATTCGAAAGATGGCTGCCGAGCTTCACCCCGAGATTGAAATCATCGCAGCGCCCACAATCCGCGAACAATCAGGGCTAGCCCTTTCTTCTCGCAATGTCCGACTTAGTGAGATTGGTATTAAGACAGCAGAGGTTATTTCGAAAACTCTCAATGTGGCTGCAGCCAAAGATTCTCTATCAGAAATGAAAGCAGAGTTAGCTGTACTTAATGCATCTGCTGGTTTTGAACTCGACTATGCCGAGATTATTGATGAAGAAACCTTTGAGTTGGCAAATGAGTACACCACGAGACCGCGTGCAATAGTTGCGGGTTGGGTAGATGGCGTTCGGTTGATTGATAACCAAGCGATGAGTCGAAGATTGGTGCGTGCATGAGACTTCGTGCGCCGCTTCCTGGTTGGAGCGCATCGGCTGATGTTGTTGTGATTGGCTCCGGTGTTGCTGGGCTAACCACAGCGCTACAGATCCGCTCACATAACCTCTCGGTAATGCTTATAACTAAGGCCCAAGTCGATGAAGGCTCAACTAAGTGGGCTCAAGGTGGAATCGCTGCGGCGCTCGGCCCGGGTGATTCACCCGAAGATCACCAACGCGACACCTTGGTTGCCGGTGCAGGTTTATGTGATTTACCGGCGGTAAAAGTATTGGTGACAGAAGGACCAGAAGCGGTGCGAAAGCTGATCGCCCGTGGCGCGGTATTTGATAAGTCAGAGACTGGTGAGATTGCGTTAACTCGCGAAGGTGGACACCTTCGTAATCGCATCTTGCATGCAGGTGGCGATGCAACTGGCGCTGAAGTATCGCGCGCACTTTTAGCGGCGGTTTCAGAAGATCCCGGTATTGAAGTTATCGAACATGCTCTCGTTCTCGATGCACTCAAGAGTGCAAGCGGAAGAGTCTGTGGCGTAACGCTCCACGTTATTGGTGAAGGAAGTCGCGATGGCGTCGGCCAGATTATGGCGCGCGCAGTTGTGCTAGCGACAGGTGGACTCGGTCAGGTTTATTCGCAAACTACAAATCCTTCGGTCTCAACCGGTGATGGCGTTGCGCTTGCACTTCGCGCTGGAGCTGATGTCGCAGATGTTGAATTCATTCAATTCCATCCCACCGTTCTCTACATGGGTGAGAACTCGCGTGGCCAACAACCGCTAATTAGTGAAGCAGTCCGTGGTGAAGGTGCAATCCTGGTTAACGATCGCGGCGAGCGATTTATGAAAGATGTTCATCCACTTGCCGATCTAGCACCACGTGATGTTGTGGCTAAGGAAATTTCACGACAGATGGCAAAGAGCGGCGCTAAACATGTCTGGCTTGATGCGCGCGAAATCAAAGACTTCGCAGATCGATTCCCAACTATCCATACTTCATGCAGACAACAAGGTATTGACCCGGCCACAGATCTCATCCCGGTTGCACCTGCCTCGCATTACGCCTCAGGTGGAATTCGCACTGATTTAAACGGCCATTCGTCAGTTCCAGGCCTATATGCCGTCGGTGAAACTGCATGCACCGGCGCTCATGGAGCCAACCGCCTCGCCTCTAACTCACTTCTCGAAGGCCTTGTCTTCGGAGCCCGGATCGCAGAAGACATCGCTAAGAATCTACAGACTTGGGAAGATCCAATTTCACCAGATCCAATTGAAATTCTTATCTCGCCATCGGTCCGCGGTGAATTACAACGAGCGATGTCGCGTGGCGCTGCAGTAGTTCGCTCCGAGAAGTCATTGAAAGAGACGCTCGCTACTCTTGATCGCCTTAAAGATGCAACAACAATCTATGCAAATGTCGAAGCCTGGGAGACTACTAATCTTTACTTGCTAGCGACCGCGATTGCTCGCTCTGCTTTAGTGCGAACTGAGTCTCGAGGTTCACATTGGCGGGAAGATTTCGCTGAAATATCAGATAGTTGGAAGAAGCGAATTCATCAGGGATTAGATGAGATTGGCAATTGGCGCACCTCTTATGAGGAGGTGTTCGATGACCTCAGCATCATGCATCAATAAGTTAGAGAGTTATGGCGTAAAGACTGATCAACTCTCGAATCTAATCTCACATGCCTTCGCTGAAGATATGCCGGAAGGTGATGACAAGACCACGCTTGCAACGATTGATGCAAACCAGACCTCTCGCGCCTACATGCGCGCCCGTAAGGATGGCGTCGTGGCGGGAAATTGTGTCGCGGCACTGGTCTTTGAGCGTGTCGGAATTACGAAGATAACTTATGAAAAAGAATGTGGTGATTCTGTAAAAGCTGGTGAGACCATTTTGGTTGTTGAAGGAAGCACGAGAGATATCTTGCGCAGCGAGCGCATCGCCCTTAACTTCATTAGCCATTTATCTGGAATCGCAACCCTCACCAAGATTTGGGTAGATGCGATTGAAGGCACAGGCGCCAAGATTCGGGATACCCGAAAAACAACGCCCGGCATGCGCCAAATAGAGAAATTCGCGGTCCGCATGGGCGGGGGAATCAATCACCGGATGAACCTCTCTGATGGCGCCATCATCAAGGACAACCACATCGCGGCCGCTGGTTCAATCACAGAAGCTGTTGCTCGAGTGAGAAAAGAATTCCCCGGGATGGAGATTGAGGTAGAAGTGGATAATCTCGAACAACTTCGCGAAGCCCTCGCCACAAAAACTGAAATTATCTTGCTCGACAATATGGATCTCGAGAGTACGAAACAAGCTGTCGAGATTGCGAAGAGCTCGAAAACAAAATTGGAATCATCTGGTGGGCTTACCCTTGAGAACGCCCGCGCTTATGCCCAGACCGGCGTTGATTACCTTGCTGTCGGAGCTTTAACCCACTCAGCACCTATCTTGGATATCGGATTGGACTTCTAATGTTATTAACTGTTGATATCGGAAATACAAATACCGTTCTTGGACTCTTCCACCAAGATGAATTAGTAGATAGTTGGCGAGTTAAAACCGATGCCCGCGATACTGCTGATGAGATCTGGTTACAGTGGCGCTCACTAATTACCGGTTACACAATCTCAGGTCTAGCAATCTGTTCAACCGTTCCTGCGGTGCTTCGCGAAGCGCGCACTATGGTCAATTCTTACTTTCAAGATATCCGAGTCACCATCATCGAACCTGGTGTTAAAACGGGCGTTCCACTCTTGGTTGATAATCCAAAAGAGATTGGCGCTGACCGAATCGTAAATACTCTCGCTGCACATCATCTATATGGAAAAGATGGAGCTGCGATTGTGGTTGATTTCGGAACTTCTACAAATCTAGATGTGGTTTCACCAAAGGGTGAATTCCTTGGTGGCGCACTTGCGCCTGGAATCGAGATCTCAGTTGAAGCACTAGCCGCAAGAGCGGCACAACTTAGAAAAGTTGAACTAATAAAGCCAAAATCGGTAATCGGAAAGAACACCGTAGAAGCCTTGCAATCCGGCACTATTTACGGCTTTGCTGGCCAGGTCGATGGCCTGGTAAATCGCATCGCTGATGAACTAGAAGATCTATACCCAAATAATCAGAAGGTCTCGGTTATCGCTACCGGTGGTTTAGCTCCATTAGTTCTCGGTATTAGCGAGACCCTTGAATTTCACGAACCAGATTTAACGCTTATCGGGCTCCGCCTCGTACATGAACGGAATGGATAGACTCCCATCACTATGACGGAGAGCGATCTTCCCGAACAATTACGGATCAGGCGTGAGAAACGAGATTCACTTCTTGCTCGCGGCATACCGGCATATCCCGTCCAAGTTCCGCGCAGCGCTACCCTAAGTGAGATTCGCGAACGTTTTAAAGATTTACAGACTGATACCTCATCAGGTGTTACCGAATCAGTTACCGGAAGAATTATCTTCAAACGCGATACCGGAAAGCTCTGCTTTGCAATGCTCCGCGAGGGTGAAGGAACTGAACTTCAAGTAATGCTCTCACTCGATAAAGTCGGTGAGACCCAACTTGAAACTTGGAAAGCAGATATCGATATCGGGGATATCGTCAGCGTTACTGGCGAAGTAATCACTTCAAAACGCGGCGAGCTCTCAATTCTTGCTAGTTCATATGTGATTGCGGCCAAATCTCTCCGACCTCTTCCTAATGAACATAACCCCCTTAATGAAGAGACGCGCGTGCGGATGCGTTACGTCGATTTGATTGTTCGCCCCGAAGCCCGGGAGACGGCGCGAATTCGCCCTCAAGTCCTTAAATCGCTCCGCTCAACCTTTGATAAAGCAGATTTCATCGAAGTCGAGACCCCGATGCTTCAAGTAATGCATGGCGGCGCCGCAGCTCGCCCCTTTAAAACCTTTTCAAATGCCTATGACATGGACCTTTTCCTTCGCATCGCCCCAGAGTTATTTTTAAAGCGTTGCGTAGTTGGTGGTATCGAGAAAGTATTTGAAATCAATCGCAATTTCCGTAACGAAGGGGCCGACTCAAGCCACTCGCCTGAATTCGCAATGCTTGAGATGTATTGGGCCTATGCGGATTGGCGGAATATGAAGGACCTAACCCGTGAATTGGTCCAGAACGCAGCTCACGCAGTATTCGGTTCACACAAAGTCATCCACCACGATGGACGCGAGAGCGATCTCGGCGGAAACTGGCGCGAAGTGGATTTCTATGGCGCCATCTCTGAGAAGGTCGGCGTCGATGTAAACCCTGAGACAAAGTATGAAGAGTTAAAGAGTATTGCTCACAACCTCGGCCTAAAGGTCGATCCCAAGTGGATTCATGGAAAGTTAGCTGAAGAAATCTTTGAATTCGTCTATAAGGATCAGCTCAATCAACCAACTTTCGTTATGGGCTACCCAGTCGATACCTCGCCTCTTGTTAGAGAACATCGGGAACGAAAAGGAATCGCCGAGAAATGGGATCTATATATTGATGGTTTTGAATTAGCTACCGGATACTCAGAGCTAATTGATCCAGTCATCCAACGTGA
>JBEARJ010000041.1:0-6362 GCA_041163285.1 Actinomycetota bacterium
TGCGGGATTGCCAAGGGCGCAGGAATGCTGGCGCCTTCGCTCGCAACCATGCTCTCAGTTGTGATGACAGATGCAAAAGTCAATCATCGCTTAGCGCAACAAGTATTCGCGGAAGTATGCGAAGAGACTTTTAATCGAATTGATTCTGATGGATGTACTTCAACCAATGACACAGTCCTCTTTCTTGCTTCAGGAGCTGCCGAAGTCGAACCAAGTATCGAAGAATTGCGAACTGCGCTCTTGGAAGTTTGCAAGAGCCTTGCATATCAACTTATTTCCGATGCTGAGGGGCACTCAAAGGTTGTTGCGATTGAAGTGATTAATGCTAAGAGTGAACGGGATGCGATTGAGATTGGCCGTGCCTGTGCCCGGAATAACCTCTTGAAATGCGCCTTGCACGGTGAGGACCCAAATTGGGGGAGAATCTTGGCGGCGGTAGGTACGACAAAGGCTGTGATGGATCCATCGAATATCGATGTATCTCTTAACGGAGTGATGGTCTGTAAGGCAAGCGCTCCTGGCGAATCTCGTGACTTGGTCAATATGAAGGGAAAGCGGATTGATATCTCGATAGATCTTCATGTAGGCAGTTCTTCCGCCACAATTCTTACCAATGACCTTACCGCCGAATATGTGCACGAGAACTCGGCTTACTCAACATGATTGTAATTAAGTTCGGTGGTCATGCGATGGATAGCAATCCGATTTGGATGCAAGAAATTGCAGCGCGTTGGAGCGCAGGGGAGCGGTTCGTAATTGTCCATGGCGGAGGACCGCAAATCGATAAGCAACTGAAAATTGAAGGTGCTGCATCAGATTTCCAAGGCGGATTTCGAATCACGACCCCAGAAGTCATGAAAGTGGTCGAGTCTGTCCTAACCGGTTCAGTTCTGCGCTCGGTAGTGCGTTCGTTGATCCAAGCCGGATTACCTGCCGTCGGTATAAGTGGGAGCGATGCAGGATTGTTAAAGGTTAGCCTCAAAGATAACGGTGCACTGGGGTTAGTTGGTCAGGTTGACGCGGTAAAACCTCAACTCCTCAATCATCTACTAGATGGGGGATTTCTTCCGGTGGTAGCCCCGGTGGCGAATGCCTCCGATGGAAAAGCGTTGAATGTGAATGCAGATCTAGCAGCAGGCGCTATTGCCGGTTCGCTCGGAGCCAACGAGGTTATCTTCATGACCGATGTTGCGGGAATTTATCGAAATTGGCCTGATTCAAGTTCTTTGATTGATGAAATATCTATTAACGAGTTATCAGCGATCAATTTTGAAGGTGGAATGATCCCGAAAGTTACAGCAGTAATTGGCGCCATTAAGTCGGGCGCGCAATCGGCGCGAGTTATTGATGGTAAATCTTTAGCTGCATTTAAAGATGCATTAGCGAGAAGGGGTGGAACATGGGTAAGAGCGTAAAATTATCTTCGCAAACCCAAGTCACTCGCTGGGAAACTTTGATGCAAGCAAACTATGGAACACCTCATATTTCATTAACGCGAGGGAAAGGTATTGAGGTTTGGGATGTCGATGGAAAGAAGTATTTGGATCTGTTAGGAGGAATTGCAACAAATCTGTTGGGGCATAGCCATCCTAAAGTGGTATCAGCCATCACCAAGCAATCTCGTGAATTAACCCATGTATCAAATTTTTACAGTCACAATCCAGGACTAAATTTGGCGGAGAAATTAATTGAAATGACTGGTGATGAAAGTGCACGGGTCTTTTTCTGTAATTCTGGGGCAGAAGCAAATGAGGCAGCTCTAAAACTCTCGCGGTTAACGGGACGGAAGCGAGTGGTGGCGACCCGTGGCGCTTTCCATGGCCGAACCATGGGCGCACTTTCTCTGACTGGTCAACCAGCTAAGAAAGATCCCTTTAAACCGCTGATTCAAAGAGTTGCGCACGTTGAATTTGGCGACGCAAAGGCTTTGGCTAAAAAAGTAAATCGCAAAACAGCGATGGTGATAATCGAACCAATCATGGGTGAAGCAGGAGTCGTGGTACCACCAGCTGGATATTTAAAGGCGGCCCGGGAAATTTGTAATAGAACCGGCGCACTCTTGGTCCTTGATTGCGTTCAAACTGGAATGGGTCGAACTGGTAACTGGTTTGGCTTTGAGCATGAAGGAATCGCCCCGGATGTAATAACGGTAGCCAAAGGATTAGGGGGTGGATTACCTCTGGGAGCCATGATTGCTCTTGGCAACGCAGCTAATCTATTTCAGGCTGGAATGCATGGGACAACTTTTGGCGGAAATCCAATCGCTTGTGCCGCGGCAAATGTTGTGATTGATGAGATTGAGGCAAAGGGCTATTTAGCTCTCAATACGACTAAGGGAGCTCTGATTAGGAATCTCATTTCTCCAATCAATGGAGTTGTTGGTTGCCGAGGTCGCGGACTGCTTATCGGAATCCAAGTACAAGAGAACAAAGCTAAGGAAATTGCTAACCGATTGGCTCAAATGGGTTTCCTGGTAAACGCGGCTAGTGACGAGGTAATTCGTTTGGCACCGGCATACGTCATTTCTGAGAAACAAATCCTCAAGTTTGCAGGTGCATTTGCTGAAGTATGTGATGAGGTCTACGGTGGCTAAGAAGTCAACGCTCTCCACAAATGCCAGACGAGCTCTGGTGATCTCATTTGTCAATCAAGGAATAGTTCATTCCCAGAACGATCTCGTTGAATTGCTCTCGGATGAAGGAGTAGAAGTAACCCAGGCCACTGCGAGCCGGGATCTAGAAGAGGTCGGGGCTGTTCGTGGACGTGATCAAAGCGGTTCTCTTCGTTACCAATTCATTAATTCAAGTGATGAAAATCGATCAAGAGTTTCTCGGCCTTCTGATGAATTGGTCTTAAGTATCTCGGCTAGTGGAAATCTTGTAGTGATAAAGACTCCGGCGGGTGCAGCACAACTTCTCGCAAGCACATTGGATCGTGCTGCTAATTCGGGGGAGATGGCTGGGATTATTGGAACAATCGCTGGCGATGACACGGTGTTAGTGGTTTCCAAATCTGCCACGGGCGGAAACCAGTTAGCCAAGCAGTTAAAAGACTACTTAAGCGAATCCCAAATAAGACGGCGAAAGGGTAAAAAATAATGGCGCTCTGGGGTGGTAGGTTTGAAACACAGATTAATGATGCAGTTTTCGCTCTCTCTCGTAGTGTTCATTATGACTGGCGTTTAGCTCCGTACGATCTCGCTAGCTCTTTAGCTCATGTAAAAGTCTTGAAACGTGGAAAATTGATCGACGCCAAAACCTCTGAGAAATTAGAAAAGGCACTGAAGGAGCTGGCTAAGGACGTTAAGAGTGGGAAATTTGCTCCGATCCCAGAAGATGAAGACGTTCACTCCGCACTTGAGCGAGGCCTAAAGGAGAAACTGGGTGAGGTTGGTGGTGCGATTCGGGCGGGGAGATCGCGAAATGATCAGGTTGCAACCGATTTCAAATTGTTCCTCTTGGATCATATGTTAAACATTGCCTCGCTAATCTGCGATCTTAACGCTGTACTCTTGGAGAAAGCGTCCGAGTATGTGGATGCAGTTGCGCCCGGATTCACGCATCTTCAACATGCGCAACCAATTTCCTTTGGGCACGAATTGGCAAAGCATTCTGCGGCACTAAATAGAGATGTCAATAGAATTAAAGATTGGTACAAGAGAACAAACTTTTCACCTCTAGGGTCCGGAGCTCTTGCGGGATCCTCGCTTCCCATCAGTCCCGAGAAGAGCGCCGGCGAACTCGGCTTTGCCGGGCTTGTTCCAAATAGCATTGATGCAGTTTCAGATCGTGACTTCGCTGCCGAAGCGCTCTTTATTATGGCTCTAGTTGGCGTGCATCTTTCAAAAGTCGGCGAAGAATGGACGATTTGGTGTTCGAGTGAATTTGGCTGGGCAGAGTTGAGCGATGCTTATTCCACCGGTTCTTCAATAATGCCACAGAAGAAAAATCCCGATGTTGCAGAATTAGCGCGTGGTAAAGCAGGTCCATTAATTGGAAACCTCACTTCTTTACTAGCGACCATGAAGGGTCTCCCATTCGCATATAACCGAGATCTTCAAGAAGATAAACAGGTCGTTTTCAACTCGATAGACCATCTCCAATTAATCTTGCCGGCCTTGACAGGCATGGTCGCAACAACAACATTTAACCGCGAACTAATGTCTTTGGGAGCCCCCAGGGGTTTCTCGCTAGCAACTGAAATTGCTGATTACTTGGTGCGAAAAGGAATTCCTTTCTCGCAGGCTCATGAGGCTGCCGGTAAATGTGTCCGGATTTGCGAAAAGAGCGAGAGGGATCTTCATCAACTTTCAGATGTTGAGTTACTCCAGGTCCATCCGGAATTGGATGCTGGTGTTAGAAGATATCTGGATGTAAAGGGAGCCATCTCCTCAAGAGATTCTGCAAATGGAACTTCTCCTAAATCTGTGAAGCGACAGATTTCCGGCGCCAAGACAATATTGCGCCACGATGAGAAATGGATATCCGGCGAGTCCAAACGTTTTTCCGGCATGATGTCCCAATGACCAGCTCACTTCTGGCCGATCTTGAATGGCGAAAGTCCATTGCGCAAACTACTGACCGCAAGGAATTAGAAGAATTTCTCAATACTGGCAGCCGTTCGGTCTACCTAGGTTTTGATCCAACCGCACCAAGTCTGCACCTCGGCAATCTTGCTGTGCTTACCGTTCTCCGACGTTTTCAATTGGCCGGCCACAGACCAATTGCACTCGTGGGCGGGGCCACTGGCTTGGTCGGTGATCCAAGTGGACGCAATAGCGAGCGATCACTAAATGAAGTTGAGGTAGTTGCTGATTGGGTTGGTCGAATTCGTGCCCAATTAGAGGGTTTTTTAGATTTCTCCGGCAAAAGCGCCGCAGTAATGGCAAACAATTTGGATTGGACTGCGCCCGTTTCTGCCATCTCTTTTTTACGTGACATCGGAAAGCATTTCTCAGTCAATCAGATGCTTTCGAAAGAATCAGTATCTGCTCGACTTGAATCAGGTGGTATTTCCTATACCGAATTCTCGTACCAGGTTCTCCAAGCATTCGATTATCTTGAGTTAAATCGTCGTAACGATTGCGCCTTACAAATCGGGGGTAGTGATCAATGGGGAAATATTGTTGCTGGCGTCGATTTGATTCGCAGGGCTGAGAGCAAGAGCGCTCACGCGCTTACTATCCCGTTATTGACTAAGGCTGATGGAAGTAAGTTTGGCAAAACGGCAAGTGGTGCGATTTGGCTCGATCCAAGGATGACTTCGCCATATGCATTCTTCCAATTCTTCCTAAATTCAGATGATCGAGATGTCGAGCAATTGTTGAGAAGTTTTTCCTTTAAAAGTCACGAAGAATTAGATCAACTATTCGAGTCATTGAAGACAAACCCGGGAGCACGTGAGGCCCATCGTGCGCTTGCTCGAGAGTTAACTACTTTGATACATGGGGAAATTGAAACTCAGAAAGTTGAAGCTGCAGCAAAAGCGCTCTTTGGACAAGGGGAGTTATCAGATTTAGATTTTGAGACGCTCTCTGGGGCGCTTAGCGAATTGCCACGCGCAACCATTGCCCAAGGTACGCCGATACCAACATGGGTAGATTTGATTGTTGCGACCGGTTTAGTTGAATCGAAGTCAGCAGCGCGAAGGATTGTTAAAGAAGGTGGCGCTTACTTAAATAATCAGAAGATTTCGGGCGAAGACTTTGCTCCCGGCGCTGAATCCCTGCTTCATGGAAAATTTTTTGTCCTCCGGAAAGGCAAGCGAGATCTCGCAGCCGTTGAGCTAACAAGGTAATCAACTGTTTTTTGCCACTATCAGCCCGCGTCACCGATTTGCTCCTGGGAAATCGAGGCCGTATCCTTTGCTTCTCGCTACGAAATCGGACTTCAACACCAGGCCGAGTAGTCGAAAAAGAACTTCCCTAGAAGCCAAAAACCTTGATTTATAAGGGTTTTCGCGCGGTTTTGCCTATGTGCGCCTCGCGATTTGACCTAAATGCGATCTCGGCCTAGGTTTCTCCTTCTGCCCTGTAAAAGGGGTGGGATGCGTTGTGCCCTGCTAATGGCTGTAAGGCCAGGACTCGGTGCGCACCCGTACCTTGAGAACTCAACAGCGTGCTAATTAGTCAATGCCAATTACCTCGATGAGGTATGGCTTAAATGCCATGCCCGTCGAATCCTTTGTAAAAATCAATTGGTCAAAGACATTAAATAACGACAGTTGTTTATGTTCTTTTGCCGGAATCAACGTTTCGTTGAATCAAAATTCAATGGAGAGTTTGATCCTGGCTCAGGACGAACGCTGGCGGCGTGCTTAACACATGCAAGTCGAACGATGAAGTTCCTTCGGGAATGGATTAG
>JBEARJ010000042.1:0-6177 GCA_041163285.1 Actinomycetota bacterium
ATTGGCGCAGGCGCCATGGGCCGTGAGCATATTGAGAACCTCAAACATATTCCGGAAACTTCAGTCACAGCTCTCGCCGATCCATTTCCGGAATCACTAGAGCGAGCGAAGAGTTTGATCGATGGCGAAGTAAAGACCTTTTCTGATCACCGAGCGCTTCTTGAATCTAACCTTGTCGATGCCGTAATCATTGCGACCCCTAACTACACCCATGTTGACGTTCTTAAAGATGCGCTTGCTACATCACTACATGTTTTTATCGAGAAACCACTCTGCACGACTATAGAAGATTGTTTAAATGTAATAACTTGGTCAAAGAATCGAACTGGTCTTGTCTGGATGGGTCTTGAGTATCGCTACATGCCGCCAGTTGCTGAATTAATCAAGATTGTTCATAGCGGCGGCGTTGGAGATGTTCAACAGGTAACGATTCGAGAACATCGCGAACCTTTCTATCCAAAAGTTGGTGATTGGAATCGCTTCCGCGAGAAGACCGGGGGAACACTAGTTGAGAAGTGTTGCCACTATTTCAATCTGATGGATCACATTACCCAAGAGACTCCCGTTAGAGTATTTGCCTCTGGTGGTCAGCGAGTTAACTTCTTAGATGAAGTTTATGATGGAAAGCGCGCCGATATGCTCGATAGCGCATATGTAATCGTTGAATATGCAAGCGGCAAGCGCGCAATGCTTGATCTATGTATGTTTGCAGAGAACACAGTTGATAAGGAGTACATCTCGGTAACAGGGGATGCCGGAAAGATTGAATCATTCCTACCTTCTCTAGAAATACGACATGGAAAACGCGCTGCAGTCGGAAACTTCAAGGAGTGGACCTAC
Source organism: Actinomycetota bacterium (assembly GCA_041163285.1). Lineage (GTDB taxonomy): Bacteria > Actinomycetota > Actinomycetes > Nanopelagicales > Nanopelagicaceae > MAG-120802. Next base: position 841 of record JBEARJ010000042.1, read on the forward strand.
TCTGCAGGAAAGACTAAAGATCTTGATATCCGAAAAGTCTGGGATGACTCAATCGAGTACCTCGGTTTTCATTACGGCGCTTCTTACCTCGAGCATAAAAAGCTTCATAAGGCGATTGTTGAGGGCGGAAAACCTGAAGTGACTCTGGAAGAAGGGCTCCGGAGCGTGGCTACTGGATTAGCGGCACATAAGAGCATTGATGAAAGTCGCCCGGTAATGATGAGTGAAGTTTTGCCAGTGGGGTGGAATTAATGAATAGCTGCACTCTGATTGCGTTAGCCCGTCCTACTTTTCAAGTTGATGCAGCACAGAAATTCTTTGATCAAGCTCGCGCTTTACTTGAAGGGCTAGGCGTCACAGTTAATGGCCCGACTAATCTAGTTATGACGGCTGAAGATACTGAATCAGCAAAGGCAAATTTAAGGAGCGATGAAGATCTTTATATTCTGCTCAATGCGTCGTTCTCAGATGCATCTCCCGCTGTTTCACTTCTCGCTGATGTCAAAGGAAATGTCTTACTCTGGTCGGTCCGTGAATTTGGAAATGTTGGAGATCGTCTACTTTTGAATTCGATGTGCGGATCAAACCTGGCATCTCATGCGCTTCGCACCGCCGGGAAGAGCACGGTACATATCCATGGAAATCCGGACGAGGCTGAGATCAAAGAATCACTTAGAGATGCTCTTTCCGGAAAGTTACCTAACATTGGTGAACCGGCACGAGTGCATGGTGACAAAGCCGAGAGCGATAAAGTTGATCAAGCACTAGCTTCGCTAAAAGGTAAGAAGATTGGCGCAATCGGTGATGCTCCGACTGGATTTACGCCATGTAATTATGATGCAGGAATTTTGCAGCAATATTTTGGCCTCGAAGTAATTAACAAATCAATTCCAGAAATCTTTGCTGATATCGCTGCAGTCTCGCTTGATGAAGAGAGCGCCGAATACAAGAATGCCTGTGAAGCCCAGCCATCCCTGATGAATGTTCCCGAGAAAGAAGCTCGGGTAAATGCAAGCACTCGAGTTGCGTTGCAAGAGTGGATTGGCGCTAACAAACTCTCGGCCATTGCGATGCGCTGTTGGCCCGAATTTGCAGTTGATTTGGGGGCCTGTCCATGTGGGGCTATGGGTAGAACGGCAACGAGTGGAACCCCGGCTGCCTGTGAGCGCGATGTATATGGCGCTGTAACTATGATGCTTTTAGAGGCGCTCGGCTCAGGAACTAACTATCTCGTCGACACAGTTGATCTTGATGAAAACGAGGGAATTATTCGAATTTGGCACTGCGGTTCTGCCTCGACAGAACTAGCAGTTGATCCAAAGAATGCAACGCAGTACATCCACTGCAATAGAAAACTAGGTGTGGCCGGCAACTTCCCTTTGAAGACCGGTCCAGTTGTCCTTGTTCGGCTGGATTCCGATATCGATCCAGCAAACAAGAGCAAACTCCGATTGGTAATGACTAGTGGTGAATCACTATCGGCCCCTAATCGGTTCCAAGGCAATACCGCGACGGTGCGGACTAGCGCTCCAGCGCGACAACTAGTGAATGGGTTAATCCAAAATGGATTTCCACACCACACAGTTGTCTCATGGCGCGATATCCGGCCCGAAGTAAGAAGGATGGCGGAACGGCTCGCCATTCCGCTAACCGAGTGGTAATCAGATGATTCACCACCCCTCGAATAAGGAGAAAGAATGAAAGTAAGCATGAGCGCGAAAGCGTTTCGTTTGCTGCTTGCTGGTGCATTTGCTGCATCAGTAACAGTTCTACCTATCTCCGGTGGTTTCGCAGCAGGTGAAACTCTCGGAGCAAAGTGCACCAATGAGGGAGAGTCGACAGGAACTTTCTCGACATCTCTTGTTTGCGCAAAGAACTCTGCTGGTCGTTTGACTTGGCAGAAAGTAAAGCTAAGTGCTTCAAATTTGAAGCCACGAGCTGCTCTCAAGGCTCCTCGCGGGTCAATTGAATTCTGGCACTGGCGTGCAGAAGACAAGGCAATTTTCGACAAGATTATTGCTGACTTCGAGGATCTAAATCCAGGCGCGAAAGTCACCCAAGTTATCTCTAACTCGAGCGACTACACTGCAACTGCGCTACAGAAAGCACGTACAAATAAGAAGGCTGCATTGTTTACCACATTCCGTGGTTCTCAGTTCAACCAGGCTGCTACTGCAGGTTTTTACACAGACCTCACAAATGAGCAGTTCACAAAGAGAAATGTGATTAAGTCAATGATGGGCGCTGGCCAATACGAAGGCAAGCAGCTCGGAATTCCTCTTCAATCTCTCTTCAACGACCCGATTTACAACATAGAGATTTTCAAGAAGGAAGGCTGGAAGCTTCCTAAGAAGTTCTCTGAGTGGATCTCGTATTGCAAGACTGCAAAAGCTGCTGGTTACACGCCAATGGCATGGATGGGAGCATTCCGTCCACAAGCTGGACAAATTATCAACTCTGCGCTGATGAATACCGCATCAACAGATGCAAAACTTACAGAGCAGATTTTGGCAATTGATTCAGGTAAGGATGCAATCACTGTCAAGTGGTTTAAAGATATGGCACAGAAGTATGCAGATCTTCGCGATGCTGGCTGCTTCCCAGATAATCCAAAGGGTGTAACTGAAGCTGCAGGAAATACTCTCTTTGCAACCGGGAAATCACCAATTCTTCCCACCGGTTCATTCTCAATGGGTGGAATTATTGCCCTTAACAAGGATATGAGTGGCAACATGGGTATCACTGGTTTCAATTGGACCGATGATGTTGACGCTCGTTATACCGGTATCACTAACAACACCTTTATCCTTGGTGTGAATAAGAATGCAGGAAGAACTGAGCAGAGAATCGCTCGCGCATTCCTGTCCTACTTGCTAACCGGTCCAGTTGCTACTGCATATGCAAATGGAACCAAGCAACACGTAACAGTTCTCGATGTTTCTTATACAGATGAGAATCTACGTAATACGGCATCAATCATGTCGGAGCGTTTGGTCCTTGCACCACGCTTTATCTTCCTTAACCAGGGAGTCCGCGACATTCTCGAGGATGCCCTGATTGCAATCGTTGGCGGTGAGAGCGTTGATAAGGCCCTCACTGACGGCGCTGCGCTAATCAAGCAGAAGTTGGGTTAATCGCCCAATGAGTAGAACCGAAACTGGCGCCCGAAAGGGCGCCAGTCCTCGGCCAAAAAATAAATTGGCCAGGGCAAATGATCGAGTATTGCTTTTGATGACGCTTCCAGCGCTCTTGCTTTACTCGCTTTTTTACCTTTATCCCACAATTAGCAACCTTCGCTATTCGCTAACAAAATGGGATGGCTTTGGGGAGCCCGAATTTATTGGAGTTCGTAATTTTACTAAGTTGTTGACCGATGATGATATTTTCAATAAAGTTTTAGGTAACAACATCGAATTCACTTTATTGGTAGTCATCTTCCAGACCGCCCTCTCGTTAATTTTTGCTATTTTCCTTTTGAAGAATTCCCGAGGCTCGACCTTCCTTAGAACGCTATATTTCTTCCCAACCATCATTTCCTCTGTCTCGGTAGCGATGGTCTGGCAGTTCTTATATGAACCAAATCTTGGCCCTATAAATGTTTTCTTGAATTCTGTAGGTTTGGATTTTCTTGCGCTTAATTGGCTTGGAAGCGAAACAATCACACTACGTGCAATAGCCTTCACTCAGGTTTGGTTCCATACCGGCCAGATGATGGTTGTTTATATTGCCGGCTTGCAGCAAATACCCGCGGAATTATATGAAGCTGCTGAGGTTGATGGTGCTTCTAGGTGGCAACAATTCAAATCAGTGACATGGCCAATGGCGCTTCCCACAACGGCAGTAGTTATGGCCTATACAACAATCCAATCATTCCGCGCATTTGATCTCGTCTATGCAATGACCCAAGGTGGCCCAAACAATTCATCTAGCATCTTAGTTACCTTGATTTACCTTTCCGCGTTTAACGAATTCCGTTTTGGATATGCCGCGACCCAATCAATTTTCTTAGTTGTCTTTATCCTGGCATTAACGGCACTACAACGTCGAATATTAAGGACAAGGTATTGAAATATGTTCTATAAAATAAGCCGCATCTTCGCGCTCACATTATTTGCGATTCTTATCGTTGTTCCTACTTTGGTGGTGGTCTTTGGATCCTTTAAGGGTGATCTTGAATTGATGACCAAACCACTAGCACTCCCAGAGAGCTGGTCACTCAGAAATTACAGAACTTTGCTTGAAGGTGGAGAAATCCTAACTAATTTTCGCAACAGTACTGTTGTAACTTTATTTTCAGTGGTTGTGACTCTTTTTGTTGCTAGCCTTGCATCTTTTGGAATTGCACGAGCTGTAAACGTCACAGGAAGATTCCTTTTCGTTTTGTTTTCACTTGGATTAGCAATTCCAGCTGCAACAAGCATTATCGGAATTTACGAATTATTTGTAAGATTTAATTTAACTAACACACTACATGGGTTAGTAATAATTAATGTGGCTTCAACTTTGCCAATCTCCATTTTTATATTAACGGCATTTTTTAGGCAGATTCCGAATGAACTCTATGAATCAGCGTCTATAGACGGGGCACGACCATGGCGCCTTTATAGGTCAATTGCACTTCCGTTATCTAAACCATCTATGGCGGCAGTCGCGATATTTCTCTTTGTCATAACATGGAATGATCTTCTGTATCCCCTTCTATTAATCACTCAAGCGGATCTCAAAACTCTTCCTTTGGCACTGCTAGATTTTCGGGGAGAATATGCGATTAATTTCAGCATGATCTTCACCGCGGTCATGGTCGCCTCAGTGCCTATGGTTGCGATGTATCTATCGATGCAAAAGACATTTGTCTCAGGCCTAACCGCGGGGGCGGTTAAAGGGTAATGAGTACGCCGATTATTAATACGCCACCTCGTCTGCAGGGTCAGACTAGGTTGTTGTTGGAATACATCGACCAAGAAAATCTCATTCCTGGAGACCGGCTCACGCCCGAGCGCGAACTAGCGAAAAAGCTTGGCATTAGCCGACCCTCGCTACGCGAGGCAATACAGGTATTGCAGACACAAGGACGGCTAGTGGTCAAACATGGCATCGGCGTATTTCTCGTTGAAGATCAAGAAGCTGCCAAGATAAGAGAATCGCTCCGTGCCTCACATCATTCTGTCGAAGAGTTATTTCAAATGCGTGAAATCCTGGAGGCGCCTGCGGTCGAATGGGCAGCCGAACGAAGGACCGATTCCCAACTAGATGCAATCAAGCGCGCCGCAAGAGCGCTCAATGATGCCGTCGGCGAGAATCCGATTGATTTTGACAAGGTGAGATTGCTGGATATGG
>JBEARJ010000043.1:0-6168 GCA_041163285.1 Actinomycetota bacterium
CGAGTTTTAGCAATGGCCTCCTATCCTGATTATGATTTAAATATTTGGGAAAATGGCATCACTGTTAGACAAGCAAAAGAACTCTATAGCGAAGCAACTGGCGTTCCAGCTCTTTCGCGCGCAATACAAGGAGTCTTTGCGCCGGCGTCTACCTTCAAAGTTGTTTCACTTGCTGCGGCGGTTGAAGCTAACTACAGCCTAAAGGCGAGCTACGACTGCCCTGCAACAGTGCAAATTGGCGATCGAACATTTAGGAATTTTGATAGTAATGCCGCAGGGAAGATATCTATGACCACCGCGATGGCGATCTCTTGTGACTCGATTTGGTACCAAATTGCTTATGACGAATGGGTTAGAGATGGTGGCCTCAATCCAAAGGCTAATCTAAACGACTATTTCTTTAAGACTGCTTCTGGGTTCGGGGTCGGAAAAAAGACCGAAATTGATCTGCCCTCTGAACAACGTGGTCGCCTGCCAAATAGGGAATGGAAATTAGCCTGGTACGAGGAGAATAAGGATTTTTATTGCAACTATGAAGAACGAGCCAAAAAATCACAGCGAACGGCTTATCTAATTGAGATTGCCAGGGAGAACTGTCTCGACGGCGACAAGGTAAGAGCTGGCGATATGGTCAACTTCTCGATTGGGCAAGGAGATGTCTTAATGACGCCAATCCAGATGGCTGTGATGTACGGAGCCATTGCAAATGGTGGAAAATTAGTCCAACCAACAGTTGCCAGAGCGATAGTCTCGCCAAAAAATAAGATACTCAAAGAATTTCAACCGAAAGTTACAGGCAAATTACCAATTAAACGTTCGACTTTGAAGTTCTTACAAAATTCTTTGCGCGCCGTTGTAACAAATGGAACTGCTACTGGTGCTTTTGCTGGTATGCGAACTGAAGTGAGTGGCAAGACTGGGACAGGTCAAGTCTTTGGATTGAATGTAGATGGGTCCACAAAAGATGACACATCTTGGTTTGCTTCATATGCGCCATCGAAGAAACCTCAATTTGTTGTCGTAATGATGGTAAGCCAAGGTGGCTTTGGAGCTTCAACAAGTGGATTGGGCGTACGGCGCATTTACGAAGATATTTTTGGTGAGAATGGTAAAGAAGCGATATTCCCTAGTGGTCCATCAAAGCGAATCCCCATTATTAAGAGTAGTTTGGTGGCTAGAACATGAATGTCGCGCTAAAGAAATCGAGGTCTGAGCGACGTAGTTTCATTACCGGTAGTGATCCGGTACTGAATATCGCTGTGCTTCTACTCTCAATCCTTGGAATAACCCTGGTATACGCAGCCACGCGGGATTGGTTTGCGGCGAATAATCAGGATCCCGAGTATTACTTGAAGCGCCAGATAATTAATGTTGTTATAGGTATTGCTTTGGCCTATGGCACCACTCTGGTCGATTATCGAGTCCTGCGTGCGTACACCCCGATCCTTTGGGCGATTGGAGTTTTGGGCCTGACGGCAGTCCTCATTCCCGGCCTTGGCAGCGTAGTCAACGGTGCTAGGTCATGGATTCAGCTTCCGGGTGGTTTTCAGATTCAACCTGCTGAATTAGCAAAGTTAACGATTATTGTCGGAATGGCATTGATTCTCGCTGAACGTGATGCTGGCGAAAAGGGTCCTAGCGATAGACAAGTTCTCTATTCGCTAATTGTTGCAGCAGTCCCAATCTTTTTGATTGTTCTCCAGCCAGATCTTGGTACGGTTTTAATTATCAGTGCTGCTGTCGTTTCAATAATTGCGATTTCAGGTGCAAGGATTCGTTGGGTTGTGGGGCTTTTGATTGTTGGAGTCACCGGAGCTTACATAGCGGTTGCAACTGGTGAAGTTAGTGAGTACCAACTAAATCGCCTCCGCTCTTTCATCGATCCATACGCAGACCCACAAGCCAGCGGATATCAGCTACGTCAAGCCCGCATCACAATTGGTTCTGGAGGTTTGCTTGGAAAGGGGCTATTTGAGGGCCCACAGACCAATGGAAGATTTGTTCCAGAACAACAAACGGATTTTATTTTTACAGTATCTGGCGAAGAGCTCGGATTTCTCGGTTCATCCTTCATTCTCCTGCTTTACGGAATCATTTTGATGCGCGGATTTTCAATTGCAAAGCGCACCAACGATTTATTTGGCCGACTTGTAACTATGGGAGTCGTCGCTTGGTTTTCATTTCAAATATTTCAGAATATTGGTATGACTATGGGGCTAATGCCGATGACCGGAGTTCCGTTGCCATTCCTCTCATACGGAGGCTCAAGCATGTTTGCAAATATGATTGCAGTCGGCCTTCTTCAAAATGTTTACCAACGGACGCGCTGAGCGTTTTGCCCTTGAATTAGGCCGGATTCTCCATCTGTGACATACTTTCCCGGCAATCGCCTCGACTCCTCGAGGTCGCCAGACCGCTCTTTAGGTGCGGTCGGCTGATCCGGTAACTCAGGCGCCACCGAAGTTTTATAAAGAGAAATCGCCCTAACGGGCGGGGATTAAGGATTTTGTTATGGCTGATGAGCCAAAAAAGACGCGTAAGCGCGCTGTAAAGAAAGCAGCTCCGAAAGAGAGCGCTAAAGAAGTATCTTCAAAGCCCGATAGCAAGAAGTCTAAATCTGCTGCGGTTATTCCAACTCCAATATTCCAAGCTGCGCCAGTAGCGCCAGCCGCAACAACAAAAAAGTCACCGAATAAGAAACCAGCTGCAAAACCTGAAGCGGAAGACAGAAATAGCGATTCTCAAGATAGCGAAAATCGCCGCCGCCGCAGACGTAGAGGTGGTCGAGGAAGACGTCGTTCTGATCGTGATGATGTAGTTGAAACCAATTCTGAGACCTCTACAGAATCTAATGAGAAGCCAGAATTTGCTGTTGCTGGTGAGCCGGTATTTAAAAAGCGCCGCCGCCGCCGCCGATCGGGTTCAGATGGAGTCGTCCCAGGCGAAACAGTTGAGGAAGATGGCGTAGTAACTGTCGTCAAGGTTCGGGAAAACAAGCCGCAAAATGAGAGACCACGCGAGCGAAAGAGTTTTGATCGTCGCGAGAAAAGGGATCGCTTTAGAGATCGCGACCGCGATAGAGGTAGAGATAGAGAGCGGAATCGATTTGGTGACTACCGCGAGAATCGTCGACGTGGGACGATACTTACCGATGCCGAATTCTTAGCCCGACGAGAGTCAGTTGATCGTGAGATGTTGGTACGCCAACAAGGCGACAGAACTCAGATTGCGATTCTCGAAGACAATATCCTTGTTGAACACTACGTAAATAAGAACAGTAATATTTCATATGTAGGAAATGTTTATCTTGGCAAAGTACAAAATGTCCTACCGTCTATGGAAGCTGCCTTCGTTGATATCGGAAAAGGTAGAAATGCAGTTCTATATGCGGGCGAAGTGAATTGGGATGAATCGGGACTGGCGGATAACAAAGAAAGAAAGATTGAACGCGTTTTGAAGACGGGCCAGTCTGTTCTCGTACAGGTAACCAAGGATCCAATCGGCCAGAAGGGCGCTCGACTGACTAGCCAGATTTCACTTCCTGGTCGCTATCTCGTCTATGTACCAGGCGGCGGCATGAGCGGTATATCGCGCCGACTACCTGAAGGTGAACGTAATCGCCTTAAGGAAGTTCTAAGGGGCTTAATTACTGATGAAGAAGGCGTCATTGTTCGCACTGCAGCAGAAGGTGCATCCGACGAAGAGTTGACTCGTGATGTCGTCCGGCTAAAAGCGCAATGGGAAGATATCAAGAAGAAATCCGAAAGCTCTTCGACTAACGCACCAACTTTGCTTTACGGAGAACCAGATCTAACAATTCGAGTGATTAGAGATATTTTCAATGAGGACTTCCGTAAATTAACGGTACAAGGTTCTGATGCATGGGATGACATCAATAACTACCTCGGTCATATCGCGCCTGAGTTGATGGCCAAGGTAGAGAAGTGGACTGGCGTAAAGGATTTATTTACCGAAAATCGAGTTGATGAGCAATTAGCAAAAGCCCTTGATCGTAAGGTCTATCTACCTTCGGGTGGCTCGCTTGTCATCGATCGCACCGAAGCTATGGTAGTAATTGACGTTAACACTGGAAAGTTCATAGGTAAGGGTGGCAATCTTGAAGAGACTGTCACAAAAAATAATTTGGAAGCCGCTGAAGAAATTGCTCGCCAATTACGACTTCGAGACCTTGGTGGAATTATTGTTATTGACTTTATCGATATGGTGCTTGAATCAAATCGCGAGCAAGTCTTACGAAGACTTGTCGAATGTTTAGGTAGAGATCGCACAAAGCACCAGGTCGCAGAGGTAACATCGCTGGGATTGGTTCAAATGACGCGAAAGCGAGTTGGCCAGGGTTTGATCGAAGCCTTCTCCACTACTTGTGAAAGTTGTGCCGGACGTGGAATACATGTCCATATGGAGCCGGTCGAGAAGAAGAAATTAGATCGCGAAATGAAGCCAATGACTCCGAGCGAGCAGAGCGTTGAGCCGGCGGAAGAAGTTGAGAATCCAAGTTCTGAAGTCGAGGCGCTCGAGTCCCCAACTGAGGTCGAAGGGGAAGTGGAGAAACCCAAGTTCGGCAGGCGCCGGAGAAGAGCTTCCTCGTCAGGCATCCTGACCCCCAAGGTTTAACCCACTCGGTTTGACCCTAGCTACGCTCAATCCGTAACCTAGCCCCCTGTTCGCGCCGCTCATGGGGCGCGACCTAGAAAGTGAAGTCAAGGAAGGAAAATCGTGTACGCAATTGTTAAGGCTGGCGGGCGCCAAGAAAAGGTCGCCGTTGGTGACACCGTATTCGTAGATCGAATCGAGGCTGCGCCCGGTTCGACCGTTACCTTCCCTGCAGTTTTGGTTGTTGATGGCGAAGCAGTCACATCTGATCCAAAAGTTCTCTCTGGGGTAAAAGTTACTGGCGAAGTTATCTCAGAAGTGAAGGGTCCAAAGATTCATATCCTCCGCTACAAGGCTAAGACGGGTTATCGTCGCCGCCAAGGTTTCCGATCTAAGAACACGCGCGTGAAAATCACCGCAATCAATGGTGTGAAGTAAGGAGCTGAATAGAAATGGCATCCAAAAAAGGCGTTTCCTCGACACGAAATGGTCGCGATTCGAATCCACAATTTCTTGGCATCAAGCGTTTCGGTGGCCAAGTAGTTAATAGCGGCGAGATCCTTGTTCGCCAGCGTGGAACCAAGTTCCACCCAGGAAAGAATGTTGGAATCGGAAAAGACGACACGCTATTTGCTCTCGCAACGGGAGCTGTCGAATTCTCAAATGCACGTGGCCGTCGCGTCGTAAACATCGTACCGGTTTCGTAACACACGGACTTTAGAGAAAACGGGTCCGTTGCGACGGGCCCGTTTTTTATTTTCAAGAGAGGAGCGTCATGGCAACATTTGTTGATCGCGTGACGCTTCATGCCGCTGCCGGAAAGGGTGGCGACGGATGTGTTTCGGTACATCGTGAAAAGTTTGTTCCCCTTGGCGGACCAGATGGCGGAAGTGGCGGTCGAGGTGGCGACGTAATTCTCGCTGTTGATCCAGACGTAACAACGCTTCTTGACTTCCATCATTCTCCGCATAGAAATGCGACTTCGGGTCGACAAGGACATGGTGCTTTGAAAAATGGGCCTGATGGCGATGACCTAATTCTTGGAGTGCCAAACGGAACTGTTGTATTAACTAAAGAAGGAAAAGTGCTCGCGGATTTAGTTGGCTTTGGCACTCGCTTTGTCGCGGCAAAAGGCGGCCAAGGTGGTTTGGGAAATGCGGCCTTATCTTCTTCTCGGCGGCGCGCACCAGGTTTTGCGCTCCTTGGCGAGCCCGGAGAAAAGCGCACGCTCGTACTTGAGTTGAAATCTGTAGCCGATATTGGATTGATTGGATTTCCGAGCGCAGGTAAGTCTTCATTGATTGCATCAATTTCTGCAGCCCGCCCGAAGATTGCTGACTATCCATTTACAACGCTGATCCCAAATCTAGGTGTTGTTCAAGCTGGTGACTCGCGGTTCACAGTTGCAGATGTGCCAGGTTTAATTCCAGGTGCTTCGGAAGGTAAAGGACTTGGTTTGGAATTTCTACGGCACGTGGAGCGCTGCGCCGCTTTGGTTCATGTACTTGACTGTGGTTCTCTTGAAACCGACCGAGATCCTGTTAAGGATTTCGA
>JBEARJ010000044.1:0-10441 GCA_041163285.1 Actinomycetota bacterium
CGCAGCTCGCGTAAATCAAGAGCGAAGCAATGGTTGCGCTTTCGCAGACTCCCCCGCACATGTTCCGATCCAGCGAATGCCAAATGTTTCCCTTCAGCCGAATCCCACCGGGCCAAGCCTGGATGAACTGATTTCATCTGTTGAAGATGGCATCTATATTCTCGGCGATAAGTCGTGGTCGATTGATATGCAGCGCTACAACTTCCAATTCACAGGCCAACAATTCCATCGAATCAAGAATGGCAAGCTTGCTGGCCAGCTTAAAGACGTTGCATATCAAGCAACCACTACTGATTTCTGGGGCTCAATGAAGGCGGTTGGTGGCCCCTCCACTTATGTATTAGGTGGTGCATTTAATTGCGGAAAGGCTCAACCTGGACAAGTCGCAGCCGTAAGTCATGGTTGCCCAGCTGCTCGCGCAACAAGCGATGAGTGCATAGTAATTGTTAAGGATAAAACTCAAGCGAATTTACGTTGGGCAAGTAGCACGCTCACCACAAATGGCGTTATCCAGGAGCGGAGCGTCACGGTTCTCGCATTTGTTTCCATGGATGGTTCAATGGCTGCTGGCGGAGTTACTCGCACAAATGTTGATGAGAAAGATATTGATGCACTTCTTGCCGAAGCTGTTTCCGCAGCAAAGGCGGCCGGACCTGCTGATGATTACGCACCGATCGCAAAAGATTTAACGCTGGGCGATTGGAGCACTGCTCATAATCCGACTGGGCCGGAGGTCTTTAACAAATTTGCGCCTGACCTAGGTGAAATGATGCAGCGTTCAGTCGCCGACAAAATCGAATTGTTTGGTTATGCCGAGCACACGCATTCCACTACCTGGGTTGGTTCAAAAGGTGGCTTAAGGCTTCGCAATGACTCGCCTATCGGTCGAGTTGAGATGACTGCGAAATCCCACGAGCGCTCTCGCTCTACTTGGGAAGGAATTGAGACCCACGATTTCTCTAATGTTTCAGTTGCTGCAATTGATAAAGCTATTCGCCAACGCCTTGAATGGCAGGCTAAGAAAATCGATCTTCCCGCTGGAAAGTACGACACGATTTTTCCATCCGGCGCGGTAGCCGATCTCTATACCTACATGGTCTGGGTCTCAGCTGGTCGCGATGCATTTGAAGGCCAGAGCGTATTTTCAAAGAAGGGTGGTGGCACTCGCGTAGGTGAGAAGTTTGCCAATGTTCCGCTTAATCTTTATAGCGATCCTGCAAGCAAACTACTTCCTGGCTCGCCTTTCGTCGCTCATACCTCTTCAAGTCCACTCGGTTCGATATTCGACAATGGCCAGAAGAGCGTTCGCGTTGATTGGATGAAAGATGGTGTGCTGCAGAGCCTGATTCAAACTCGCGCCTCTGCAAAACTCACCTCTCTCCCATTTACTCCTATGGGAGATAACTACTTCATGGAAGTTCAAGGTGGTAGCGGGAACCTTGAAGACTTGATTAAGAAGGTTGATAACGGCTTACTGCTGACAACGCTCTGGTATATCCGAATGGTTGATCCAAATACCCTTCTTCTTACCGGCTTAACTCGTGATGGCGTTTACTATGTAAAGGGTGGCGAAGTTCAAGGAGCTACAAATAACTTCCGTTGGAATGACTCACCCGTAAATGCACTTTCACGAATTAAGGCTGCAGGCTCGAGTGAGTGGACCCAACCTCGTGAATGGGCTGAGTACGCCACACATATGCATGTTCCACCGATGGTGATTGGTGACTTCAATATGTCAACGGTTAGCCCGGGTAACTAGAAGTAATCTAAAGCTCTATTTACAAGCGCGTCGGCATGCGAGTTCATTTCGCGCGGGATCCATTCGTACTTAATTAGGTTTGCCGGATGAGCATCGCGTGCCATCAACGCCATCTTCTTCATCTCATGATTCTTTATCTTCCAATTGCCGCTCATCTGCTCGACAATTAACTTGGAGTCCATTCGAGCCAAAACCTCTGCCTCTGGATCCAATTCATGGATTGCCCTTAGGCCCGCAATCAACCCGCTGTATTCAGCGACGTTGTTGGTAGCTACGCCAATTCGCTCTGACAATTCGACGATTACTTTTCCATCTTCGCTAATTACAGCGCCAAATGCAGCCTCACCTGGATTACCCCTTGAGCCACCATCGGCGTAAAGCAGGAAGTTTCGCGGCATGCTAAAACCTAATCAGAATTCGACGGCATTCCTCGCACCTAACAACTTCGTCATCAGCTAAAGACTTGACTCTGGTTAATTCAGCGGCATTCATTGTCAGGTGGCAACCATTACATTGATTACCGACTAATTTTGCGGCTCCAACACCGTCGCCACTAGCTCTTATCTTCTCGTATAGAGCGAGAAGTTCACCATCAATCTTTGGGGCTAAATCGGATCTCGATTGGTTTGTAGTATTTATAGCTTTCTCAAGTTCGGCTATCTCTTCTTCCTTCTTCAATTTCAAATCACCTAAGCGAATCTCAAGAGATTTGGTTTCCTCCGCTAGTTCTTTAATTCTTAAATCGATGCCTTCGACTCTGACCATAATTTCAAGCTCAACATCTTCTAATTCAGCACGTCTCTTGGCTAGCGATCCCAACTCATGCTGTAACTGCTCGAGTTCTTTGGGACTACCAAGTCCTGAGGCTAGCCGCTTCTCGTCCTTTTCAATACGACCCACAACTTGCTCTACATCAACTTCTGCGCGGGTGAGCTCGTGTTTGATGTCATCTCGCTCAGTTTGGGCCGCAACAAGTAAGTCCCGCTTCGCGATCAATTCATTAGAGAAATCTTCATATTGACGAGTGCTGGGAAGTGTCGCCATTTTGTGCCTGATCTGAATCAAATCGGAATCCAATTGTTGAAGGGCTAAGAGTCTTTCTTGTACATCTCTTGCCGCTTTCATTCCGACAGTCTATTGCTCCATTTCAATTTGACCAACAATGCGTTCAAACTTTAACTTTGCTGAATCAGGATCTTTAAAGTCCTTTTTCCATCTACCGATATGTGCGCGCTCTGCAGAAACCTCGTTCTTGAAGTAATCCTGCATTGCGCGGTGATCTTCAATTCCAACGATATTAATGAGGCTTCGATAACTTTCCTCCCTTTTTAAGAGAACCAAGTCCTCCAGCCATAGCGTTAGATGCTGACTTGCTGGGATATTTTTCTTGGCATTAGTTGCAAGAATTAGGCGATCTCGTATCCAAGGAAGCGAGACATCGAAATCGTTAGGTCCCCAAGGCTCTTTCAAAACAGATGAGAGATTATCAAGCGGATGTCGACGCATCTCAATGAAACTTGCTTCAGGCAGCAATCTATAAATCCAATCCGCATACATCATGTTTGGCGGGGTCGTATCCATCCAAAATTTCTGGCCGGCAAACTTCTTGTGATTCTGAATGAATCCAAAAACAAAGTTTCGTCCAGCTTCAACTGCATCCCGTTTCAAATCTTGTTCCAATTTATCTAGCAACTCGGTAATTGTGGTTCTCTTCATGGAACGGTGTAAACCACTCTCTACGCCTAATCGATTTGTTCTACGCCACCAATGAGAGAGAACTCTCTTTCGGAACTGAAGAAATCGAAATTTCTGTGAAACATTAAGTGGATTTGAAACCGCAATCTTTCCCGTCTTCGTCATTTGAGTCGGCATGAAGTCCCGCATGCCAAAGACGAGATCAATTAACCCATAAGTCTCTGTTATGAACTTAATTTCATTTGGAGATCCCGCAAATAGATCAGGACTTTGACGAAGAATTCGCCCAACTATCGTGGTGCCACTTCGCCCTACTCCGCCGGAAAAGACCGGAGTTGTGGCTATAGACATTTCTTTAGAATATGAGTGATTTCTGTGAATTTACAGTATTTCAGATAAGAGTTGCGTTACACGCTTCTCAATATCATCACGGACTTTTCGCACAAACTCAATATCTTGACCTGCTGGATCCTCAAGGGACCAATCCTCATATCGCTTTCCTGGATAGAACGGGCAGGCATCTCCGCATCCCATGGTGATAACGACATCGCTTGCTAGGACAGATTCATTGGTAAGCACCTTTGGCTTGCGATTTGCGATATCAATTCCTTTTTCCTTCATAGCCTCGACAGCCACAGGATTAATACTCTCTTTTGGTGCACTTCCAGCCGAAAGTACTTCTATCCGACCTTGTCCGTGATGCTCCATGAAACCTGCAGCCATTTGTGAGCGTCCAGCGTTATGCACGCAGACAAAGAGAACTGTTGGTTTATTAGCCACGATTACTCCTTG
This sequence comes from Actinomycetota bacterium, assembly GCA_041163285.1. Lineage (GTDB taxonomy): Bacteria > Actinomycetota > Actinomycetes > Nanopelagicales > Nanopelagicaceae > MAG-120802. The sequence goes on from JBEARJ010000044.1 coordinate 4,247, forward strand.
ATAGGTAGTTAGAGAAAGAATAGGCGAGCAATCCACCGAGAATTTGAGCAGGGACAAATAAACCAAGCGAAGCTGGTGAAAGTCCTGCTAGCGAGTCGGTGAGGGCTCTACCCAGCGAGACAGCTGGATTTGCAAAAGAAGTTGATGAAGTGAAGAAGTATGCAGAGGCAATCCATAGTGAGATTAACGAAGCACGATTTCTTACCTTGAACTTCCTCCAGCTAGCAATCGCGATCAGTACCAAGCCAAAACTTGCGACAACTTCGGAAACAAATATGTTTGAACCAAAACGCTCAACTTTTGAGATGCTTAAGATCGAATAGCCAAAGAGAAAATGTGCCAAGCCAGCACCAAAGATAGATCCAATAATTTGTGCTACCGCATATTGAGTGAATTCACTCCAATTGATTTCCTTTTGGATTGCCTTTACTAATGAAACTACTGGGTTGAAATGGGATCCGCTAATAGACACAAAAAGGACAATTGATAGATAGAGAACTGAGACGGTACTTAACATATTTACTAGTAACCAAATAGCGTCATCATCGGTTAAATTTGTAGCCATAATGGCTGAGCCGATTACAGCGGCAGTAATAAAAGCTGTTCCCGTGAATTCAGCAACCAGTTTATGCACGCTCGAAAGATAACGTCCGGCGCAGCAAATAACTGAAACGACAGGTTAACGAAGGGTTAAATGAGCGGAACTAAGCCCGCTCGACGTATGTGAACTTATAAAGTGGTTGCCAATTCAACTTTTCATATAGGGCAATGGCTGAGAGATTGTCGCCATTCACGCCTAGGCAAAGAGTCTTAATCCCCTCATTTATTGCGACCCGCTCTACCTCTTTCATTACTTTGGCGCCGATACCTAATCCCCTCAGATCACTGTGAACCGCAACAGATGCAACCACATGTTCGCCAGATTCCCAGCGAGAGATAGCAGCTACACCAGCCAATTGACTCTCATGGCTAACGCAAGCCCACTTAACTATCTCTTTATGCCCGGGGAAAACCGAAGACTTTGGTGCATGTAGCTTTAGAAAAAAATCTATCTCTCCATCTGAAAATAGATTCGGTAAAGGTGCTGTATCCACCTCTTTCCTTAAGTGAAGATAGTAGGTCTGCCAATCCGATGTTTCCTTAGCCTTAATCCGCTCAATTCCTTCGGCTTCCCTCTCAAAATTAATCCGCGGCCACGAATCCTTTACTGGTGGATTAGTTCCGACCGAGAATGCAATCGGTTTGTGGTCCTCTCGATACATCGAGATTCCACCATGATGATGCAAAAGTTCAATGAATTTATCCCTGGGTATCCATGTCCTGAAAAGGATCAGAGCTCGCTCATCATTTTTCAGAAATTCTGATGCTAAATCAAAATCAGTGATTGATTGTGCCATCACCCCTAAACTCTAGCGCTAGTATCCACTCCTTGTGAGCAAAGGACTTGGGCCCGACTTCAATCGCATCTGGAGCGCAGGTCTTATTACAAATCTTGCAGATGGCGTACTTCGCCTTGCTGCGCCACTTCTCGCCATAACGTTGACTCGAGATCCAGTATTGATTTCACTTTTATCTGCGCTTTCACTACTGCCCTGGTTATTCTTCGCCGTCCCCATTGGAGCGGTTGTAGATCGAGTCGATAGAAGAAAAGCATTATTCCTGGGAAACATCGCTCGCGCCACAATCGGCCTTGTTGTCTCATACATCGTGTATCAAGATTCGATGACAATCGAAATACTTCTACTAGCAACCTTTTTATGGGGTGTCTGCGAAGTTCTAGTAGATACAACCTCTCAAGCAATACTCCCTGAGATTTTGAAATCTGATCAATTAGAGCGCGGCAATTCACGCCTCAATACTGCTGAAGTAATTGTGGCGCAATTTGTTGGAACTCCCTTGGGTGGACTTCTTTATGCTGCTGCTATCGCTCTCCCTTTCTTTCTCTCTGGAGTTGGGTTCGCAATTGCAGCGCTCATAGTTTCAATTTTTCCCTTTCATACTTCGCTCAAGCCCAAAGAACGAGCGCCCATCTCCCCACTTCTTCAATGAGATCAAATTTGGAATCCGTTATATGTATGAAGAAAAGCGCATCTTTCACCTCGTCGTAATCACTACGCTTCTCGGTTTCTTCTTCTCGCTTTCAAATGCCATCGCCCCGTTATTCATTATTGAAGAACTCGGAGTGGAACCTCGTTATCTGGGAGTACTCCTCGCTATTCAAGGGCTTGGTGCACTTGCCGGTTCAGTACTCGCTCCTCGCATCTCGCAAAAAATGGGAAGAGGACGCGCTCTCGCATTCAACCTTTTGATTGCTTCATTACCCATATTCATCATTGGCTTTGTGCCCAATGTTTGGTATTTCTTACCGCTTGGCGTGATTATCGGAGCCACTATTTCGGTTTGGAATATTCTCTTGATGAGCGTCTATCAGAGCATAATTCCGCGTGAACTTTATGGACGCATTCACGGTGCTCGCCGAACTGTCGTCTGGGGACTAATGCCAATTGGTTCGGTGCTCGGAGGTTTTGTAGCCCGCGGCGGACTAAGACTCCCGTACATTATTGGTGGATCAATATCTCTAATCGTCGTCGCTTTCTCATTTAAGAGAATTGTCCAGATTGGTGAAGAATCGGTTGCAATCACAAAGGAAAACAACAATTAGCTATTTGGGTCGGTGGCCACAACCTTCTGGTTTGCTACAGCAACAGGTGCAATTATTTGGCGGACATCCGCAGGGGCATTTAAAAGTCTCGGTCATCTCTTCTCCTATTTAGCGATTAGGCGTACCAAGAAAATATTAGGACTGCGATTACCGTGACCACTATCAACCAACGGAAGAATTCATCCTCTCCGCGTCGATGATTGCGACTCTTTGCATCTGGATCTAAATAAGTTCTACCCATTTTCTGCCACGAACGAAAAGCCATAAGGGCAGTGAATCCGATTAGTGAGTAGAAGAAGGTCTGCAGGTCCATAAGTGCGGATTCTTACATCACTTAACCGCCATTTCTACCTAACCCACGGCATCATCTATAACGATTGGCTTTAAAAATGAGGTTATCTTTACCGGGTGGAACTAGTTACCCGTCCTGCGTCAAAAGCGGATGTTGAGATTGTTAAAGAGATTGCCAATTCCAACCTTAAATCCTTCAACCCTCAGGAAAAGACGATTGGCGAAATTGAGGCCCGATATTTCATTACCGGATTCGTAGATCCAGCGATTACCCGCCTAGTTAAGTCTCAAGAATCTGATGTGTGGCAGGGTTTTATTACCTTAAATCCAGATAAATCTCGCTCTCGTTTTTATTTAGACATCTACACCCTTCCTGGTGCGCAAACTCTTCAACCTTCGCTTGACCTGGCGCTCTCGCTCGCTCGAGAACATGAGAAGAATTACCAACTATGGGTTGGGAAGCATTCTAAAGATGAAACTTACAAGTCAATTCTGCTTGGTAAAGGGTTCGACTTGTTGCGTCGCTATTGGACAATGGAGATGGCACTTCCATCAGCCGAGGAGTACAGCTCAAAGCTTTATGCATCAATTCGGGAGATAGATCTCGGCCTCGAGAATGATCTAAAATCCTTCCATTCTGTAAATCAAGACTCCTTCAGCAATCACTTTGGATTTATGCCAAGAGCTTTTCCCGAATGGTCTGAATTGGTTCTACGTGATCGTGATGAACTCAATCTTAAAGTCTGGCTACTGACAATAGATGGCGAGGATGTTGGCTTTTTGGATTGTAATGATGAATTGATTCATGATGATGCAGGCTTTGTTGCCGGTCTTGGGGTAAGAAAAGCATTTCATGGAAAAGGTTATGGAGAAGTTCTACTCAGGCATGCAGTAAAGCACTACTCTGAATTGGGTCGAAAAAAACTTTGTTTGAGTGTTGATGCCGGAAATGAAAGTGGAGCTTTACGTCTATATGAGAAGGTTGGTATGAAACCCATTTCTGAGTGGCATCAATACGAGAATCCCAACTGGAGTAATTGATAGACCGACTATTGAATGTAAGGACGCAATTCAACTTTTCGGTTGCAGGCTTGAGAACCACCAAAAGCTAATTGCCGAGCTTCCTCGGCAGAACCGGCCTCTATCAACCAGAAACCACTGTAATAATCGGGAGAATTGAAAAGAGAACCCTCAAGCATCTCCCCCTTGCCGTTCCGGTTGTCAATGAGAGTCGCAAACCTTGGTCCCACTATTCCAGCCGCAGTCACCCAGTTTCCCTCTCGGCGAAGTTGATCATTAAATGCATCAATATTCGCCATCTCATCGGTACTAAAGCATCTAACCGGAACACTTAGTCTAATCGAATGCATGCCAAAGGTTCTAGTCCGTATTGATTATTAGATCCCGCCGACCTGAAATACCCAACTTGCGATAAATATTAATCGTCTCCTGCCTAATTAGTGACTCTGAATATCCCATCCTGACCGCAATCATCTGATTTGTGTTGCCAGTTTGAATCATCTCGAGAATCAGACTTTGACGCTCTGTTAATTCGGCCATAGAACTCCGGTTTCTTAATTTTGTAATTATTTCGTTCCCCGATTCAATTTCAGACTCATGGGACCGCAAGAACAAATTGAAAATCGCAAAGATGGCATTGAAATAATCAATTGTGACTTGATCCGACTCCAACTTTCTTTGAACGCTAATTGCTAAGGTGAAATTAGGTATTAGAGGCATTAAGATTGTGCTTTGCCAAGTAGGATCTTCACTAATGCCGTTTTGATTTTTAAAACTTTGAAAATAGCCCTCATCATGAACCTTAATCGTGATTTCTCTGTTGATTATGGCAAGAGGATTCAGGGTCGAACTAACAAAGTCGCAATATCGCTGTCTGGTACTTTGTGGCCCATCAAAGCCAAAGCTGACTACGTTTCTCAACTCTAAATTGTGGCTAAATCTCCCGAGGAAAACTCGGGATGGGCCTCCCGAAAAACATGTATGGAGGGCCAAGATTTGTACGGCGGTTTCAATACTCTCGGTCTTGGAAAGTGCATCAGCTATCAAGCGTAGTCGAGAAATCAATTTCCTCCTCCCATATCTGTCTCCCAACCTAACGATAATCCAAAAAATTCCTCGCATATTCCGACTAAATGACCGGACAAAGAGCGATGCCGTTATATGCTTTCAGAAACATCAACTGAAAGATCCAGGTTTCCTGAAATTAAAGGAGTCCACGTGTCTGTCGAGGCTCCGCCAAAGCCGAATGCTTTATTGCTTGAAGACGATTCGATCGACCGTACTGAAATCAAGGTCCAATTAGAAGTGATGGGTTTTTCTGTCTTTGACGTCACAACCACTCAAGAGGCAAGGGAGACATTTGATTTACGTGATTACAGTTTAGTTCTGATTCATCTCGGCCATGCTCCTCTTGAGAGCTTAGAAATCTGTCGCCAAATAAGAGCAATCTCTACCGTTCCAATTCTCATGATTACCAAGCGTGAAGAGGTAGTAGATGAGCAGCTTGCTTTAAGTGCTGGCGCTGATGACTACTTAACCAAGCCAGTTGATCCGCGAATTCTCGCTTCCCGGGTGACACAACAATTTCGACGAGGAGAAAGCCAACGAGCACCAAGAAAGACTTTGCTAACTTGGGAAAACATATCGCTAGATGTAGCCGAACATCTTTTCAAGATTGATGACAAAGAAATTTTACTCACGAATTCGGAATATCGATTCCTCCACCTTCTCATGGAAGACCCACACAGAACGTTTACAAAGGAACAAGTCTTAACGGCTGTCGCAACTCTGAAGGATATCAAGACTCCAGTTGAGAGTTATGCTCATCAGTTAAGTAGCAAAATTAAGCGTAATGGGGGCCCAAATGTAATTGATGTGGTGCGAAGTACCGGGTTTAGACTGGTCAAAACTTCTGAAAATTGAACCTTCTCAACTTGAGTAAAAGCGCCATCTGACCTAAATACGGAGCTACAGAATTCAAATCCAATTCACAAGTTTAAATTCAGGAATCCTGAAATTAAGATTATAAATAGAGTCCCCATAGGATTACATCGTGCGATATGAATTCAAGACCTCTGGGGAACTATTCGAATGGCGTGGTCCGGCCCCTTTTTATTTTGTAAAAGTAGATTCCAAAACCTCTGCGCTCATAAAGCAACGGGCTAAAGCCCTTTCTTATGGTTGGGGGGTATTGCATGTGAATGGCGAAATTTCTGGAATAA
>JBEARJ010000045.1:0-11200 GCA_041163285.1 Actinomycetota bacterium
CCCCAACCCAAACCAAGTAATCCCAGAGAGCGCCACAATCGATATCGAAAGTATGGTGAAGAATCGAATCGCGCGGGGTGAAGTCACTCCGCAAGAGTAATGAAGCGATAGCGTTTAGCCGTTATGCATGCTGAAAATTCCCTGGGTGATACTTCCCACGCCTTTAATGAGCCACCAGTCTCAGTGATCCTCACCGTCGTAAACGAAGCTGCCTATCTGGAAGAATCTATTAAAGCTGTACTGAATTCAAATTATTATGGAGCGATCGAGATTGCAATTGCAGTCGGGCCATCGAAAGATGACACGAGAGAAATTGCCGAAGTACTTGCCAAGGGTGATAAGCGCATTAGGGTAATTGAAAATCCGAGCGGCCGAACTCCAGATGGATTGAATTCAGCTATCGCCTCGACTCGCCATGAAATTATTGTCAGAGTAGATGGACACTCTTCGATTGATCCCGATTACATTCGAGAAGCGGTTCGAACTCTTGAAGAAACTGGCGCTGTCAATGTTGGTGGAGTTATGGCAGCAGTAGGCTCGACTAACTTTCAAAAAACTGTCGCCCGGGCAATGCGCTCATGGATTGGCGTTGGTGCATCGAGATTTCATACCGGTGGTAGCGCGGGAAGTGTGGACACTGTTTACCTCGGGGTTTTTAAACGCACTGCAGTTGAGCAAGTTGGAGGCTACGACAACCGCTTCACAAGAGCTCAAGACTGGGAGATGAATTTTCGCTTACGCGAGAATGGTGGCATGATTTGGTTTAATCCGAACTTGACTGTTACATACAGACCAAGGTCAACATTTAAGGCGCTATCAAAACAGTACTTCGAATATGGAAGGTGGAGAGCAGCTGTTGCTCGACACCATAAGGGAACCGCTAATTTTCGATATCTCGCGCCACCACTAAATCTTGTGCTTCAGTTGTTATCAATTGTCTCCGGGTTCCTTTTCTCACCCATATTTTTCATTCCACCAATCGCATATTTGAGCCTAATATTTTTTGCTTCGCTTATGATTGGAAAAAGTTGGGCTGAGCGAGTCCGCCTTCCCTTGGTTTTGATTATTATGCATTTTTCCTGGGGAATTGGTTTCATCACATCACCACGAACCTTGATTTCCAATTCTTAACCAGCACTCTCAGGTACCCTAATAAGTATGAAGTGGCGCGCTCTATTTATGAGCATACTCATGGTTGTTTTTCTAACTCAACCAGCAACACGTGCCACCACAAGCGTTCCGGCAGAGTTTTTAATCTCTGGAGCTGGCTACGGTCATGGAGTTGGAATGAGCCAGATCGGAGCTCGGGGACAAGCGCTCGAGGGAACGGGCGCAATCGATATTTTGAAGTATTACTACCCTGGAACTGAGGTAACACCTTTTCCAGATAATCATCTAATTAGGGTAAATATTGCAAACCAAGCGAGCTCTGCCTCAATCAACGTTGAGAAATCCAACGGCGGTTTCACTCTCTATCAAGGAGATATAGCTACAACAGATAATCCGGAACCCTTTGGTAGATACGATGGAACGGTCTCAGCAACATTTACAAATTTCTCTGGTCAAGTCGTGCCACTTCTCACTTCACCAACTACGAAATTCGCACCGATACCACCCAACAGTGCATGGACTATTCGGTGGGAGCCCAACTCGGTTATTTCATTTAAGAGCGGTGATCGTTCGGGACGATATAAGTATGGCCAGATGACATTTAAGAGCGTGACAACGCGACTTACCTCTTACTTGGCTGTGACAACGACACTTCGACTGCATGATGAATATTTATATGGGATTGGAGAAGTTCCCTCCTCTTGGCCACCAGCTGCGCTGGAAGCTCAAGTAATTGCTGCCCGAACATATGCATTAGGAAAAATCGGCCGAATCCGCAGCGAATGTGACTGCAATATTTATAACACCACAGTTGATCAAAATTTTGTCGGATTTGCGAAAGAAGATGAGAAAGTCAACCGGATTGACTACGGCGTTCTTTGGAGAGCAGCTGTTGATCGAACTTTTGTCGATAGCGAAACTGCTCTTGTAATTACCCAAGGTGGACTTCCAATCAACGCCTTCTATTTTTCATCTAGTGGCGGAAGAACCCAGAACATCAAGGATGTCTGGGGTTCCGAATTCGCTTATTTGCTAGGCGTCCCCGATCCTTGGAGCCTTGATCCAAAAATAAACCCACGTTTTTATATGTGGACTAGAGCAATCTCACAAGCAACAATGGCTCAAGCATTTAATCTTCCCGAAGTCGTCGATTTTACGATTGATGCAATCAGCCAAACCAATAGCGTTCTGGCAATTTCTGGCTATTCAGCTGAAGGCAAGCGGAGCACCCTTACCGGTGAAGTATTTCGCTCTCGAACTAAATTGCCTTCAACTTGGCTTAAGAATAATCTTCAAGAAATCACATATCCTATTTTCACGCCAGAATGTAAACCAAATCCAATCTCAATCCGGATTTTTTGTAATGCATAATCTAATTTGAGTGAAGAACTTCATTTAGGCCACTCCAACTACCGGTACGTGCGAGTGCTTCGATCTGTCCACTCTTGGAGTTACGCCTAAAAATAAGTCCATTAGCGCCAGAGAGTTCTCGCGCTTTAACCTCTTTACCATCAGGAAGTTGAACGATTGAGCCGGCAGTCAAATAAAGTCCAGCTTCAATCGTGCACTCATCACCGAGTGATATTCCGACTCCTGAATTAGCACCAAGGAGCGTCTTCTTTCCAATCGAGATAACTTCTTTTCCACCGCCGCTCAAAGTTCCCATAATCGAGGCTCCGCCACCGATATCGCTGCCATCACCGACAACTACCCCAGCAGAAATTCTTCCTTCCACCATCGATGCTCCAAGAGTTCCAGCATTAAAGTTCACGAAGCCTTCGTGCATTACGGTTGTACCTGGCGCAAGATGTGCTCCAAGTCGAACTCGATCTGCGTCTGCTATGCGCACACCCTCAGGAATAACATAATCAACCATTCTAGGAAACTTATCGATAGCAAAAATTGTGAGTGTTCCATATTTTTGCTTTAGTTGTTCTCTTACATTCTCAAAATCCTCAGGGAGGCAAGGTCCCGACGAAGTCCAAATAACATTATTTAACAGTCCAAAGATGCCCTCTAGCGAAGCTCCATGAGGTTTGATGGCTCGATGCGAAAGTAGGTGAAGCCGAAGATACGCATCCGGAATATCCTTTGGCGCAGCCGTTAAGTCAATCTCGATTGCAATCGGCTCGCGGCGAACACCTCTAATCTCATCAACCAGAGAGAGTTGATCTAGCTCTGGGCGCTTCGACTTGCTGAGACTCCCCAGTCCAAGCGCTTTGAAATGAGTATCGAGAATCGCTCCCGTTTTATGAATGGAAACTAAGCCATGACCAAAAGCAATTGACATGTGCAAAAGGTACCAACGCTCTAGAGTTCGTGGGTGAAGATTGCCGTTTACTGCGCATCATCAATCTCTGTTTCACCGAGCGCCAAGCAGATTGGCTTTAATCTTGGTGAGGAAATCGCCAAAGCTGGCCATCAACTTGTCTGGGGTGGGGGCGCAATTTCAGTCATGGGCGAGGTCGCCAAGGGAGTTCGTTCACAGGGTGGCTACACAATCGGAGTAATCCCAGAGAGATTAACTAATATCGAATTCATAGATAAAGATTCTCATGAGATGCATGTGGTGAAAGATATGAGAGAGCGAAAAGGCTTAATCGAAAAACTCTCAGATGGTTTTATTGCTCTGCCGGGCGGGCTCGGCACGCTCGAGGAACTTTTTGAAATCTGGGTGGGGAGATATTTAGGATTCCACGAAAAACCAATCTCAGTTTTAGATCCTGATGGAACATATAATTCGTTAAGAAGTGCTCTGGCTGATTTAACAGAGAAGAATTTGCTGAAGCCTGGTCAGCATGAACTAGTTAAGTGGTGTTCAAATCCAACTGATTCAATCTCACATTTAGAGAGTGAACAGAGTGCTTAAAGATTTTTACGCCCAAGTCATCATCAATGCCCCGTTAAATAGAGTTTGGCGTTCACTAGTCGAGTGGGAGCGTCAAGGTGATTGGATGGCGCTAACTCGCGTAAGTGCCTCAGATATCGGAGCGGATGATTCAGGAGTTGGAACGACCATCGAAGCATTTACCGGCATTGGACCATTTGGAGTTCTAGATAAAATGAAAGTTGTCTCTTGGGAGCCGCCGCAATTCTGTCGGGTTGATCATTACGGCAAAATCATAAAGGGAATCGGAGAATTTCGATTGGTGGACTTAGGTGACCAGACTCGATTTGATTGGTATGAAGAAATCAAGGCGCCGAGATTGGTGATCGTATTGGTAAAGCCTTTTATCCTCATCTCCGTTAACTATTCGCTTAGGAAATTCGCACGGACCTTTAATTAGCGCTTCAATCAGCGCCTATCGGTAAGCGAAGGGCCCTGCTTGTAGCCTTAGCATGTGGCGGAAGAGAAGAAGTTAACTGTCGTGGAGCTAATCGCTTCTTTGCCTGAAGAAGAGAGAATCATTCTGATGCTCTATTTCTCCAAAAATCTCTCTCTCCCCGAGATCGCTGAGAGAATTGGGGTGCCAGAGCGTGCCGTATCGGCTGTCCTTGCCTCCGGTCGCGCCCGCCTACGCGAGAGCTTCGATTTCCCCTCTTCCGACTGAATGGGGGATAATTCGCTCCTTCGTACTGAACTCTCAGAACTTAGCTTTAGAAAGAGGTCGATATGGCAGCCATGAAACCCCGCACTGGCGACGGACCTATGGAAGTGACGAAGGAAGCCAGAAGCCTGGTAATGCGCATACCGCTTGAGGGTGGCGGACGACTCGTTGTGGAACTCAATCAAGAGGAAGCTCGCAATCTCGCGGATGTCTTGAACACAGCTGTCACGCTATTAAAGAAGTGAACCGACCTATCCCATTTTTGGGATCACGGAAGATTGCAACTCCATCTATAGAAAATCTCAAAGGAGCCACGCATTTAGCTCTGCCCGTTCTTAGCAACGGCGAGCTATCAGTAAACCGGAAGTGGCTTGGATTAATCGAGCGGGAATTTGAAATTGATCTACAGGATGAGATTGTCAAGGCAGGTAAGGCCTTTACGGCCAAGTTGGGTGAACTAATTGAAATACCGTTAAACGAAAACAAGAAGAAGTTATCTCGAATCTTATTAGTGGGGGTCGGCGAGGCTAACCCAAATGACTTACGGAAAGTCGGAACAATTCTTGGCCGCAAGGTCAAGGCTACGAATTCACATTTACTTTCGTTCTGCTGCGAAAATCCCAGTCAAGCGCTGGTGCACTTAAATGCCCTAGCCCTTTCGACTTACACGTGGAGCACTAAAAGCTCTAATGATAAAGACAAGAAAGTTGAGACTCCCAGCTTCACGTTGGTAGGGGATTTCTCTGATGTGGTCAAACGTAGCGAAGTACTGGTTAGATCGACTTGGAAGGCTCGCGATTTAATTCACACGCCGTCAAATATTAAGTCTCCAGATTGGGTTGCAGCGCAAGCTCGCGCCATCGCAAAGCAGCCAGCTCTGAAGATTAAGGAGAGAGCCGGTAAAGAGCTCGCAGATTTTGGTGGCTTGCGAGCGGTAGGAAACTCCAGCCGAAAGAATCCTCCTAGATTTGTTGAAATCTCTTATACGCCCAAGTCATTGAAAAGAGCTCCACACGTAGTTTTAGTTGGAAAAGGAATCACATTTGATACAGGTGGCGTTTCATTAAAGCGTCCGTACGATCTTATGACACCGATGAAAAGCGATATGGCCGGGGCGGCCGCAGTCCTTATGACAGTCGCTGCTGCTGCTGAACTGAAATTAAAGGTACGTGTTACTGGTCTATTGATGCTCGCAGAAAATGCGCTATCGGCTACCGATGCTGAAGGGCGACTGGTACTGGCTGACGGGCTTGCCTATGCCGATAAGAATCTTGACCCAGATTACCTAGTTGATATCGCTACCTTAACCGGCGCTGCCACCCTTGGTTTAGGTCGCCAATATGGCGCGATGTATACGCGGAATCTAAAGGTGGCTAGTGCGCTTAATCAGATTGGTGATTACATTGGTGATCGAATTTGGCATATGCCTTTGATTGATGATTATGAAATTGCTTTAGAGAGCGATATCGCAGACTTGAATCACTTAGGTAACAAGTTTAAGTTTCAAGCGGGCTCGGTGACAGCAGCCCTATTCCTGGAAAAATTTGCCGGCAAGCGGAATTGGATTCATTTGGATATTGCAGGACCTGCACGATCCGAAGGAGATGCTGGTGAAAATCCAAAAGGCGGAACTGGGTATGGCGTTCGCCTACTAACAGAATGGTTAGCAACCCTTTGATATCTGCATTCTCCGAACGTGGCGACATGAAGGCTTTCGCCAATAATTACATTCCGGAAACCGAGATCATGCAGCGAGCGCGGCAACGGGGCGTAGAAATTGGAACTTACGAAACCACACCCGCAGTTGGTTCTCTACTTAGATATATAACTCATTTAGTTGGGGCATCTTCAATTGTCGAAGTTGGAACCGGCTCAGGTGTTAGCGGACTATGGATAATTCCATCAATGATTGAGAGGGGATTATTCACCTCTATTGACGATGAAGTAGAAAATGCTCGCCTGGCAAAACAAGCTTTTGATGAGGCGGGTATAGCTACAGCAAAATATCGACTAATAACGGGAAATAGCACTGAAATAGTAGGAAAGCTTGCAGATAGCCTTTATGACATCTTTATTTTGAGAAAGAGCCGGGATATTTTTGAGAATCTAGAAAATGCGCATCGATCACTACGACCCGGTGGTGTAATCATTATTGATCGCGCTCTGATGGGTGGAAAAGTGGCTGACCCTACCCAGCGTGATGAATCCACAGTGGCATATCGAGATGCAATAAAGGTCATACGAGAGTCCCGAGAATTATGGATGCCTATGTTGCTTCCGGTTGGCGACGGCGTTCTGGTTGCCACCAAGATTTAGTCACCTAGGATTGCATCATGTTCGGCGTAGGTATGGGTGAATTCCTAGGGTTGCTAGTTCTAGGTCTTTTCTTGGTTGGGCCCGACAAGCTACCCGCAGCTGCAAAGGATTTTGCGCGGATGATTCATAAGGTTCGAAGCTTCACTTCGGATGCCTCTAAAGAATTGAAAAAGAATCTTGGTCCGGGATTTGAAGATCTTTTGGCCAAGAAGGTTTTAGGGGATGCACTTGAAGAGACAAAGCCGTTAATTAATGAATCCAAGTCGCGCACCAAAGAGCTGAAAGATATTTCCAAGATAGATCCAGACCTTCTATGAGTGAATCAATACATGCAGCAATAGAGATCGAGTTAGCCAAAGTTTCAGATCCAGAATTACATCGACCAATTACCGAGCTCGGAATGGTTGAGCGAATTGTTTTTCAGAACGGAAGCGCTGATATCACAATTCTTCTCACTATTACTGGCTGTCCCATGCGAGATCGACTTCAAAAAGATGTGAGTGAAGCTGCGTTGAAAGTTTCTGGGGTAGAGCTAGTTAAAGTAACTTTTGGGGTGATGAACGATGAGCAGAGAGATCGTGTTAAGAAACTACTTCGTGGCGGTAAGGAAAAATTCATCCCATTTGCTCAGCCAGAATCATTAACCAGAGTCATAGGTGTTTCATCCGGAAAGGGCGGAGTCGGCAAGAGCAGCGTCACGGTAAATCTTGCAGTAGCGCTCGCGCAGCGAGGTTTTAAAGTTGGGTTACTAGATGCTGATGTCTATGGGCATTCAATCCCGCGCGCCTTGGGAATTGAGGGAAAGCGTCCTACTGCGATTGACCAAACTTTTATTCCACTAGAGGCATACGGAGTCAAAACTGTTTCAATTGAGATGTTTAAGCCTGACAGAGCCGATCCTGTGGCATATCGCGGGCCTCTCTTGCATCGTGTTCTCGAACAACTTTTGAGTGATGCATATTGGGGCGACCTTGATTTCCTCTTGCTTGATCTACCTCCCGGAACTGGAGATATCGCAATTTCACTGGGACAACTAATTCCTGGCTCTGAAATCTTGGTTGTCACAACTCCACAAATCGCAGCTGCCGAAGTTGCCGAACGCGCTGGCCGGATCGCTCATCAACTAAAGCAACAAATTATTGGAGTAATTGAAAATATGTCAGCTTACTTGCCTGAAGGTAGTCAGACCACGGTTGCTCTATTTGGCGAAGGTGGCGGAGAAGAAACTGCGAAGCGTCTCTCAAATTTAGTCGGCGCAGAGGTACCGCTTTTGGGGAAGATTCCCTTTGATATCGCACTTAGAGAGTGCCTCCGAATTTGAAGATGTCATTGACAAACTAACGCTCCGAAAGAAATCACTACTCGGAGTTCGACTCGGGCTTAGCACCTGAGTTGCTGCGCAACTCTCGAATCTCTTCTACCAAATCCTTACGCATGGCTGCGAGTTCTCGGACCATGTACTCAGTTACAGCAAGGTTGCGTTCATCTCGACTACGGTCATCTTGGGATGTGACGCGATCTCGATCGGCTTGACGATTCTGAGCGAGAAGTATCAAGGGAGCTGCATAAGAAGCTTGTAGCGATAGTAAGAGCGTAAGAAAGATAAATGGATACTCATCAAACCTTATTTCCACTGGACCGAAGGTGTTCCAGATAACCCAGGTAACGACAAAAGCAGTCATGTACACGAGAAAACGCGCAGTTCCAATAAATCGCGCAAAACTTTCAGATAATCTACCCAAAATCTCAGGATCATAATTAGGACGAATTGACCTCTTTGATTCACGTGGAGTTGAAAGTCTTGACTTTGCTCTCATGAAAGTTCCTCTCCATCCTTGTTGCGCCAGTTTTCTGGCAGCAGGTGATCCAATACGTCGTCAACCGTAACTGCACCTAAAAGTCGATCATGCTCATCCACAACAGGTAGTGCAATTAAGTTGTAGTTAGCCAAGTTCTTTACAACTTCATTGATTCCTGCTTCGGGTGACAGCGCCACTTTAGATGAGTCAACTATCAGACCAAGGTTTAATGCAGGTGGTTCACGGAGTAACTGTTGTAGATGAACCACACCTATCATTCGCCCGGTTGGTGTCTCAAGCGGTGCTCTACAGACAAAGACTTGTGAAGCAAGAGCAGGTGCCAACTCTTTTCGTCGTATAGTGGCAAGCGCATCTGCCACAGTCGCATCAACATCAAGAATTACCGGATCTGTTGTCATCATTCCGCCAGCCGAGTAATCCTCATACATCATCAACCGACGCACATCTTCAGCATCCGTTGCCTCCATTTTATTTAGAAGCTCTTCAGCGGTCTCGGTACCAACTTCTTTCAAGACATCAGCTGCGTCATCTGGAGACATCTCGGCGAGAACATCTGCGATGCGCTCCTCCTCTAGATTTGTTACAAGCTCTATTCGATCGGCATCATCCATTTCTTCTAGTACATCAGCAAGCTTCTCATCATCTAAGGTCTTTACGAGCTCGGTTTGCTCTTTAAGCTCTAGCTCACGAAGCGTTGCAGCAACTTCCTGCGCGCTCATCCGTTCCATTTCACCGCTATCGGTTGGGAGATGCAGAGCTGGGAGCTTTGACTCATATTCAATCTCGTTAAAGGAGATAGTTTGGGAAAAATTACGACGAAGACCACGCTCTCTCCGTTTAACATGCACCAAAGTCAAACGCCAATCCATAGAATCACTTAACTCAATTCCCAAATCTTCTACGACAACAGCCTCGCTATGTGACTTTAATAGGACTTCGCGATCTAGTAACTCTTCAAGAAGCGCAACTTCACCGTGACGTCCCTGATAGCGGCGAATATTCACTGATCCAGTTACAAACAATCCACCATCTTCGATAGAAGTAACACGCGTAGCTGGGATAAATATTCGCCTACGTTGTGGAATCTCTACTACGAACCCAAGAATTCGTGGATTTGAACTTTGAGAGGGATGTGCGGCGACTGCGTCGCGAACTTTGCCTACTCGATCGCCATTGGGATCAAATACCGGAGTGCCAGCGAGCTTGGCGAGATAAATAAGTTTGATCTGTTCTTTTAGCATCACGCACCTCCATGAACTAAGGCTATCCAATAGTACGGTTGAGTCGTGCGCGACCGTGATCATGCCAGGCTTCCATCTGGAAGGGAGATAGGTCTTCTATCACTAGTAATTATCGGAATTGGAACTTCCGGACCGGTAATAGCTTTGAGTTCCATGCCTATTTTGGCGCTGATTTTCTGGCGGAATCTAGGGAGATTCAAAAAGGATTGAAATTTTCATTCCTCTCTGGAATTGCCCTAGCGCTACATTTCATCGGATTCTTCATTGCAATGCGCTACACCACTGTTGCTGTAGGCACCGCACTAACGGCGCTACAACCAATATTTGCTGCATATTTTGTCAAAAGATTAGGTGGAACTATCCCACGCAGAGCTTGGACTGGTATGTCGGTTGCGCTCGTTGGCGTAGTAATAATTACCGGAGTCGATCTACAGATTTCCACGAGAGCGTTCCTTGGCGATCTTGCTGCTATCTCATGTGCTGCTCTGGCAGCCATGTATGTTGTATTGGGAGCAAGAGCAAGAGAAACTGTTTCAACAGCTACCTACACGTCTGTGGCATATCTGACATGCGCTCTACTTTCATTGACTTTTGCCTTGATGGCTAATACTCAGTTAATTGATTTCGCTCTAAGTGAGTGGCTACTTTTGCTTGCACTCATTGCAGGAGCCCAGATTCTGGGCCACACCATTTTAAATTTCACGCTAAAGAGTCTCTCACCAGCAATTGCATCACTAGTTGTTTTCTTTGAAGTTCCAGTAAGCGCCATTCTTGCGTTTTGGTGGCTTGATCAACTTCCACCTTTGGGCACGATTCCGGGCCTGATACTTATTCTCGCTGGCTGTCGCGTATTTCTCCGCTAATCTTCGCTGGTGCTAATAGATCTTCATACCCATTCAAACGCAAGCGATGGAACAGATACTCCTAGTGAATTGATTAACAAAGCGATTTCGCGGGGGCTTGATGTGATTGCGTTAACCGATCACGACACGGTGGGTGGTTGGGACGAAGCTATTTCGGCCCTTAAGGGCCACAATTCCAATTCTAATTTGGAGCTAGTCCTTGGATCAGAAGTCTCCTGCCAAGATGAAGATGGAACCAGCATTCATATGTTGGGTCTTCTATTCGACCCCACCTATACGCCTTTGATAGAGGAGTTTGAAAA
>JBEARJ010000046.1:0-5872 GCA_041163285.1 Actinomycetota bacterium
GCCGCAGCGATAACTCGAGTGCAATGCCAAGATCTCGCGAGCTTGGACTTATATTCATCAGAAACATCTTTGTCGCGATTTAGATAAGCAAGACTAAATAAATTCCATTCGACTTCAATGTCTCTTACTTTTTCTACCTCAAGAATCCAACGAGAGGTCATCCATGCCCATGGGCACAATGGGTCAAACCAGAAACCAGCCTTTTGTTTAGCCATGATCAAGCCTTTCCAAATCTTCGCTCGCGATCGGCATAAATCTCGATTGCCTTCCATAAGGTCTCACGAGTTACGTCCGGCCACAATACATCCATAAATACCATCTCTGCATAGGCTGATTGCCAAATCAAAAAGTTAGATGTGCGTTGTTCGCCGGAGCTTCTCAAGAAAAGATCCACATCGCTCATCTTTGGTTCATCCAGATATCTGGCAAAAACCCGCTCATTTATCTGCTCTGGTTTAAGTTTCTTGCGCGCAACATCTTGCGCAAGCTGAACAGCCGCATCGGCAATCTCGGCCCGGCCACCGTAATTAACACACATATTTAGCGTTAGAACCTTGTTTTTCTTAGTTAGTTCTTCGGCGATCTGTAGCTCTTCAATTACCGATTTCCAAAGCCTTTGCGGTCGCCCCACCCAACGGACACGAACACCCATCTCATGCATCTGATCGCGGCGCCGTCGAATCACATCGCGGTTAAAGCCCATCAAGAATTTAACTTCCTCGGGTGAACGTCGCCAATTTTCAGTCGAAAAAGCATAGGCAGATAGCTCGCTTACACCGATTTCGATTGCGCCTTCAACGACATCGAATAAAGCTTTTTCTCCAGCTTCATGGCCTTTAGTTCGAGGTAGGCCACGCGCCTTTGCCCAGCGACCATTTCCATCCATCACTAATGCAACGTGATTAGGTATTCGATTCTTTGGAAGTTTCGGGGGTTTCACTTCGCTGCGCGCTCCACCATTGGAAGGCTTCGAAGTTCTCGCTCTAAATGCCATTGTAGATATGCGGCAATCAAACCAGAGGCCTCACGTCTATTTTTTGGATCGCTGGTGTCGGCGCTCTCCCAATTGCCAGTTAAGAGATCTGACATTAACTGCAGAGTCTCTGAAGCAGGAGTAGCTGAAGCGGAAGGCCGGCAATCAATACAGACAGATCCGCCACCAACGAGTGAGAAATATTTATGTGGCCCAGGCGCTTCACAATTTGAACAGATTGTCATGGAAGGCGCATAGCCGGCAATAGCGAGTGAACGGAGAAGATATGCATCTAGAACCAGTGATGGTTCGTGCGATTCATAAGCGAGCGCCTTAAGCGCACCGACTAGTAAAAGAAATTGTTGTAATGCCGGTTCACCTTCATTAGATGTAAAACGTTCTGCGGCCTCCAGAATCGTTGATGCGATGGTCCACTTGCGATAGTCGGCTGCGAGTGAATCGCCAAAATTCTCAAGGCTCTCTACCTGGGTTACAACATCAAAGGTCTTTCCAACGTAGAGCTGGATATCAACGAGACTTCCCGGTTCTAACCGGGCACCAAACTTTGATTTGGTGCGGCGCACACCTTTAGCAACAGCTCGCACTCGGCCATGCTCTCGGGTGAATAGCGTGATGATTCGATCAGCTTCACCCAATTTCTGGGTGCGGATTACGATTGCTTCATCCCGATATAGCGCCACGGGATAAAGGTAGTGATTACTACTGTCGAAGCGCGCGATTGACCGCCGAAACCACGGCCTTTAGCGAGGCGGTCGTGGTTGAAGGGTCGATACCGACGCCCCAATAAGTTCCACCGTTTATAGTGCACTCCAAATAGGCAGCAGCATTTGCATCGCCGCCAGCGCTCATCGCATGTTCGTAGTAATCAGCAACCTGAACATTTACTCCATGTGATTGCAGGATGTGACAGAACGCTGAGATTGGACCATTGCCTGAACCCTTTAGAGTCACCGGCTTCTTATTCTCAAGGAGTTCCACGGTCAATTCCACGCTCTTATTTGGGGATGAACTCTGAGTTAGGCCTTCCAGGCGATAACGCCCCCATTGATCATCTTCAGAGGGAAGATATTCGTCAACGAAGATTCGCCACATCTCCTCTGGAAATACCTCTCCACCCTCGTTATCGGTCTTTGCTTGGATTACTTTGCTAAATTCAATCTGCAATCTTCGAGGTAGATCAAGTTGGTGCTCGCTCTTCATGATGTAAGCGACTCCACCTTTACCAGATTGTGAATTGACTCGAATGACAGCTTCATAAGATCTACCGATATCTTTTGGATCAATCGGAAGATATGGAACGGCCCAAGTGAAATCATCCACTTCTTTTCCAGCGGCGCTCGCGTCCTTGGCGAGATGCTCGAAACCTTTCTTAATTGCATCTTGGTGTGACCCGCTAAATGCGGTGAAAACAAGGTCACCACCGTAAGGGTGGCGCTCCGGAACTCGAAGTTGGTTGCAATATTCAACGGTTTGGCGGATCTCAGATATATCGCTGAAATCAATCATCGGGTCGATTCCATGGGTCAATAGATTTAAACCAAGAGTAACTAGGCAGACGTTTCCAGTTCGCTCCCCATTTCCAAAGAGCGTACCTTCAATTCGATCCGCGCCAGCCAAATAACCCAATTCGGCCGCAGCTACTCCAGTGCCTCGATCATTGTGCGGATGAAGACTCAAAACGATGCCTTCGCGATATTTTAGATTTCGATGCATCCATTCAATTGAATCTGCGTAGACATTCGGAGTGGCTAACTCAACTGTCGCGGGAAGATTGATAATTGTCTTCCACTCTGGAGTGGGTTGCCAGATATCGTTAACTGCATTGCAAACTTCAAGCGCAAACTCCAACTCGGTTCCGGTATAGGACTCCGGGGAATACTCAAAAAACACGGTAGTGCCGGGCACGGTGCTTACTAGCTCTTTGCAGAGCTTTGCGCCGTCAACGGCGATCTGCTTAATGCCTTCCTTGTCCATTCCGAAGACGACGCGGCGCTGTAAGGTCGAAGTTGAGTTGTACAGATGAACAATTGCTTGTTTTGCACCCTTAATTGATTCAAAGGTGCGACGGATAAGTGGTTCGCGCGCTTGGGTTAATACTTGAATCACAACATCATCAGGAATCAACTTCTCATCAATAATCTTTCGGACAAAATCAAAATCCGTCTGGCTCGCGCTGGGAAATCCAACTTCAATTTCCTTGTAACCCATCTTTACCAAAAGATGGAACATGGCCAGCTTTCTGGGAACATCCATCGGATCGATTAACGCTTGATTGCCATCACGCAGGTCTACCGAGCACCATTTCGGCGCTTTACTCATTTTCTTACTCGGCCAGGTGCGATCTCTTAATTCAATCGGAACAAATGCCGAATATCGATGCTTCGGCATCGATGATGGGGTTTGACTTGGGAAGCTCACTTAAATTTTCTCCTTCGCTAGTTTGGATTGTGGCCGGTGGCGACTAACCCCGCAGCGAGGAGACCGGACTAGTTGGCCTCGCCGCGGCAGCGAAGAAGGAGCGCACCCAGAAGCAGTGCGAGTAGAGAGATTTCGCTGCGGAACATGAGCCGAAGGTTAGCCGGCCTTTATAGGACTGGCAAATAACGATCTAATTCATAGGCGGTTACCTGGCGGCGATATTCCTCCCACTCGGCCCGCTTATTGCGAAGGAAATATTCGAATACATGTTCACCTAAGGTCTCGCGAACTAATTCGCTTTTTTCCATTGCGACAATCGCTTCATTCAGATCGCGCGGCAGTGGCATACCGATGCCCTTTTCTAATTTGTAATTTCCCTCAATTCCTCGAAGGCCAGCGGCAATTGTTACCGCAAAAGCCAGGTAGGGATTGCAAGCAGAATCCGGAGCTCGAAATTCGATTCGAGTTGAGTTCTCTTTCTTTGGCTTGTACATAGGAATTCGAATCAATGCATCACGATTTTCGCGTCCCCAGTTGATCTTTGCCGGAGCTTCTCCCCCACCATGAAGTCGCTTGTACGAATTAACCCACTGATTAGTTACCGCGATTAGTTCAGGCGCATGAGTTATTACTCCTGCAATGAACGAGCGAGCTACATCTGAAAGTTGATCTTCGCGCCCTTCTTGATAGAACGCATTCTGCTCTCCTTTAAAGAGTGAGAAGTGAGTGTGCATTCCGGAGCCTGGAAATTCTGTAAAAGGTTTTGGCATAAAGGATGCATAAACGCCTTGATCCAGTGCGACCTCTTTGATGATGTGACGGAATGTCATGATGTTGTCCGCTGTGCTAAGCGCATCTGCATAGCGAAGATCAATTTCTTGTTGTCCAGGAGCGCCCTCGTGATGGCTAAATTCAACTGAAACTCCAGTAGCTTCAAGTAGCGTGATTGCTTGGCGGCGGAAGTCATGGCCGAGCGCTGCTGGCGTCTGATCAAAATAACCGCTTGAATCAATTGGAACTGGTTTAACCCCAGGAGTTGGCGCCTCTTTAAACAAGAAAAATTCAATTTCTGGATGGGTGTAACAAGTGAAACCGAGATCTGCAGCCCGCTTCAAGGTTCGTTTCAAAACATTTCTAGGATCGGCCGGCGATGGCGTTCCGTCAGGCATAACAATGTCGCAGAAAATTCTGGCAGCGCCCGGCTTAGCAGTTCGCCACGGCAATACCGAGAATGTACTGGGATCAGGTTTGGCCAAAACATCTGATTCAGTGCCGCGATTGAAACCTTCGATTGCAGAACCATCGAAGCCGATTCCCTCGGCAAATGCATTCTCTAACTCTGGCGGAGCAATCGCAACAGACTTTAAGTAGCCAAGCACATCGGTAAACCAGAGACGAACGAAGCGGATATCGCGCTCTTCGAGGGTGCGAAGAACAAATTCCTCTTGCTTGTTGATGCTCTCATTCGGGGAAGTCATGGTCCAGATATTGCCCCATGCTCGTTACGGATGTGTTAAATCGATCTAGATAACGAAGAGCTCGCCTTCGTCCTGGTTTGTCCGAGCATCGATATCGCGCGTAACAAGGCTATTGGCGCTGATTCGCGCACCCTCGCCGATAGTTATCGGACCAAGCACACGTGCGCCTGCCCCAATGACGACTCCATCCTTGATGGTGGGGTGACGCTTACCTTTCATGTACTTCGTAGACCCGAGAGTGACATCGTGATAAATCATCACATCATCTCCGATTACCGAAGTCTCCCCAATTACGACCCCCATGCCGTGATCGATAAAAAAGCGTCGCCCTATCTTCGCCGCCGGATGGATCTCGATACCGGTCACAGTCCGAACCCAGTTCGCATAAATTCGCGCTAACAATTTCAATCTGCCTCGCCACAAGAAGTGAGCGATGCGATGTCCCCAGACCGCGTGGATGCCCGGAAATGTCAACGCGACTTCAAGTCGATTGCGCGCTGACGGATCTCTCCGTAACGCGGTATCGAGATCTTCAATTATTCGCTTCAACATTTAAGCATCCATTAAATCTTTATAGAGAATTGTTGAGAGATATCGCTCTCCGAACGAAGGGATGATGACAACAATATTCTTGCCCGACATCTCATCACGATGTGCAACCTGTGAAGCAGCCCAGAGCGCGGCACCGGCTGATATTCCAGCGAGAATTCCTTCTTCGGCAGCAGCGCGACGGGCATATTTCACTGCATCATCTGCATCAACATCAATTACTTCGTCATAGACACTTCGATCAAGAATTGGTGGAATGAAGTTTGGGCCGATACCTTGAATCGGATGGCCGCCTGGCTTTCCACCGTTGAGAATAGGAGAAGCTGCAGGCTCAACGGCAAAAATCTTTATTGATGGCTTGCGTTCTTTTAAGACCTGGCCAATTCCGGTGATTGTTCCGCCGGTGCCAATTCCCGCAACAACTGCATCGACG
>JBEARJ010000047.1:0-6558 GCA_041163285.1 Actinomycetota bacterium
CATTGAGATTTTGAATAGCCATCAATCAGGGATTTTGTATCTGGATACATCTCACAACTGGAAATCTTTGAACCATCAACGACTGAGCCGATTCCACCAAATCTTCTTAAGAGACGCGCCAGCTCAAGATCATCCAGAACTTCAGAGCGAATTGCATGGTGACCGCCTGCTTCTCTATAAAGCTCATTTTTAACAATGAAAAATTGGCCATTTGCTACCACGGTAGAGGTGCTTCTACTTCGCTCAATTAACCTTAGCGGAAGAGAGGCAAACCATGACCATTGCAATAACGGTTGGACTATCTTGGCAATTAATGGCTTAGCGAATTGTCGGGGGTATGGGGAGATAAAACTCTTTTCTAACCGAACATCAGCGTCAAGAAAAACTAAGAATTCTTCATCGCTCGCATCTGCGAGAAGCTGTAAGGCGTGATTTTTTCCTAGCCAACCTTTTGGAAGTTCTTTTGCCACAACTTCCTCAAATCTTAAATCGCCAACTTCGGTAAGAATTTCCGCTGTTCCATCAGATGAGCCATCATTAAGAACTCGGACTCGAAAATTATCTAATTGAATCTGTTCTAGGGCGGAGTCAATGACCTGCCTTGCATTGCGCTCTTCATTTCGCATAGGGATTAGTAGCGCGACCGACTCGGAGATGGGAGTACCTAGCGGTCTAATAGATCGTGCTGTGAAAAAATTAAATATCGTTATTAGAGTGAAGAGAGCGACTAGTAATTGGGAAAATTGATCCATTAGTCATTACGCCCAAGTTTCACTGATAAGAAGTACCAAACAACGATAATTCCGAGAGCCGTTCCCGCTAAGAACGCCACTCCTGGTCGATCAAAGAAGAAGAGATTTGCGACGATTCCGCTGATCCAGCTCCAGATGAGGAAAAACTCTGGGACTGCGCGACTTGCTCCTAGTGAGCGCCTCTCTTTTGGAAGTGCGAAATTCAATAGTGCCATCAAACCCATTCCGGTTAGGAGCCAACCAAAGGCATTAGAAATCGGAATCTCTGGTTGAAATGGAACAGTTGCACCTGTTATCTGCCAGGACCATCGACCAGCAGTGACCATCTGCGGATCCAAAAAGAGATCCCAAGCCATTAATCCGTAGCCACCGACAAGAAATACCCAACGTGGCGCAATTCTGCGCGCCGCAATAAATATTGGATGCGCCATCATGATCCAAGCGAAGGGCACTACAAGCGGAACCCCAAAGACCTGATACCCAAGAGATCCTGAGTATTCATATGTGCCGAAGGGCCAACCAGTTCTTACTCCGACTTGTTCAACCAATAAGGCATAACAGAAGGTGATAAATAGGAAGCGGAGCGCATAATTCGCTCGGTATGCAAAAAGTGCATGTAGCAACATTGCTCCTGCTGCCCAATAAACAGTGGAGATTGTTACTAGTCTTAACGGCTCTCCATCGAGAAGCGGATAAGAGATCTGAAGCCCAATCGCTACAGTCAAGACAGACATAAGTAAAAAGTTCTGAAACGGAGTGATTCGACGACGAGAATCTCTTCTAGGTCGGAAATTTCGAATCGACATGGGTCAATTCTGCCTCAACAATGGATCAGAGCTCTCCTGAGGAATCGATCAAGGCAAACCTTCCGAACATCTCCTCGGCGTACCACTTTTCCCGCGCGGTAGCAGCAATAACTTCCTTGTGCGCCTCACCCCGATAGGCAAAATAGCTGATGGTCTTCGGATCTTCCCAGATTGAGAAAGTTCCCTGGAGCCCGATTGGAGCTTCACCAATTCCGATGGCTCCAATTAAACCCGGTGCGGCTTTAAGACTTGCGGTAACTGGTGGAACCGAACGCCAGAACAAAAAGTTCTTGCGCCACTTGATACGAGCCCGAGTAATGGCAACCACCTTTCCATTCCAATCGATTGGTGCAATCTCAGATTTGAAGGGATTTTTCTTTGACCATTTTCCGTGAACTGCAATTGGCTTTAGCGTTCCCTCGAAATGATCCAGAGTTTTCTTATTCCAACGCTTCATCAATTTTGAATTTTCGAATGGTGATAATGCATCATTTTCAATATTCACAATCAATCCCCATCGTCTAGGGTCGGCGTCGCGTGGAGTAAAGGTTTCGCCCTTTCCTGTCCCCAATAATTTCCAGAAGGAAATCGATTTATTCCTGCGGAGCGAGCGCCGATCAAGAGCCATGCGCAAAATGGCCCATGGGATATCTCTTGAATTGATGCGCCAGAAATAAACTTTAGTAATCATCTTGCGCTCGCCGTATCAATAATCGCAGCAATAACATCACGCGGACTATCCCACATCGGTGCATGTCCAGTATCCGGAAAAATTATCCATTTAGCGTGAGCCGGAGCTATTGAACGTTCCTGGCATGTGGTTGCTGGAAGGGTCCGATCGGAATCACCAAAGATGATAGTGACCGGAATGCTCGTAGGAATATTTCCATCAAATCGCTTCATCAACATGCCATCCCAAGCAGGGTAATAACCATCGGCCTTGGCCATCGCATTGACGGCGTCAAGACATAGTTCATAGGAGAACTCATTCCATCTGGGGCTAACATCAAAGAATCCCAATTTCCTCGCCGCTTCAAAATGCAAAGCAGTAGGAGCTAGCTTGCTTGTTGTACGAGCAATGAAGCGCACCAAAGCAGTAGCCGGATATCGCACGTTATATGGATTTAACCAAAGCCCGGCAGGCGCCAATCCGATAATGCTCTTTACGCGCTCTGGAGCAGTGCTTGCCATCTCCAGGGCGATCCAGCCACCAAGTGAATTTCCAACCACATGAAAACTCTCAAAGCCCAACTCAGCCATTTCATGCAAGGTCGTGAGGGCCAAACTGTGGGGATCCATAGGAGCGCCCTTTATCAGAGGCGTATCTCCATGCCCCGGAAGGTCAACTGTTACAACTTTGAAATTTCGAGCGAGTTCATCTTGAATCAGACTCCATGCGGTGCTTGCCGATCCCATTCCGTGAATGAGAAGTAGTGGTGCTCCACTACCTAAAACTTTATGGCTCAGTCGCTGCATTAGTCACCAACTGTCGCTGGAGTTCCTCCAGTCGCCCGGATTAGTTCATTGAAACTAGTTGGAAAGACTGTATGTGGGTGGCCAGCTGCGGCCCAGACCTCGCTATATTCATCGAGCGCTTTATCGATAAGAATTATTTCTGGAGATGTTAGCCAACCAATCGGCGCGACGCCTCCAACAGAGTATCCTGAAATTGATTTTACAAAATCTGCATCAGCCCTTCCCAGTTCATTAATCTCTAACTGGCTTGCGACTAATTTGGTATCAACGCGATGACGGCCTGAAGTAACTACCAATAGTGGGTTTCCACTTGGTAATTTGAAGACGATTGAAGATGCAATCTGTCCAACTTCAATGCCAAGCGCATTTGCTGCATCTAGGGCAGTTCGGGCGCTATCTGAGAGAACTTTGATTTCGCCCTTCATGCCATGGATCTTTAGAGCTTCGGCTGCTCGCTTAACCGCGGCCTTCTCAAGGACTCCTTCCATATCTTGATTCTATTCAAAATTCGGATCAAAGAATCCAGGTCTCAATGAGAGTAAATGCTGCAATCGCAAAGACGGTGTATGCAAATGCACGCTTTAAGGATTCTGGTCTCATTGTGGTGCTCTTGGTCGCAGCGACTCGTGAGATCAATACGGCTACTATCGCAATGACTATTGGTATCTCCCATGAGACCTCATCCCAATGGCGATAGTGAGCGAAGAATCCGGTCAGAGTGTTTATTGTGATTATGAAAAGAGAGGTTCCGGCCGCCTTGGCAGGGGAGACGTTGTAGAAGAGAACCAGAATTGGAATCGCAATAAAGCCACCTCCGATTCCGAAGAGACCGGTCAGCGCCCCGACTAAAAGGGATAGGCCAATCAGTGCTGGCACCGGCATCTGCTTTTCATTTGATCCGGTAGGAGGTTTCAAAAGCATAGAAGTTCCCGCCGTGATTAAAACTAATGAGAATCCGGTGAGAACTATGGATTCTGGGATGCTTGGAAGAAGATAAGCCCCTCCAAAGTTAGTTGCTAAACCAATTGCCCAAATAGATAGCGATTCTCGAATCAACACATCTTTACTCTTTAGTTTGGAAAGGACGCCAGATAGCGCCCCACTAAAGACGATAATCAGAGAAGCAGTTGTCGCTTGAACCGGGCTCATGCCGAAGACATATATCAACATCGGAACTGCGACCATTGAGCCCCCGGCTCCAACAAATCCCAAGATTGAACCTATTGCAACCCCACAGACAACAGCGAGAGCAATTTCCATTAGGTAAAGGTAGCGCGAAAGAGTAAGGACCCCTAAAGAAATTAGGGGTCCTTACTATTAAATGTTTATTGACTAGAGGTTGAAGAATCCATCTGTGATCGAAGGGCCAAACTCGACGCCGCTTCCAACAAGTACGAAGATGATTAAGGCCGCGCCAGCAAGAGAGAGGTTCTTGAAGAAGTTAATCATTTCACCCTGCTTCGCTTGTGGATCCTGGATTGTCCAGAAGTTATGCATCATGAAGGCAGTAGGTACTAGGAAAACGGCCAGTAACAACGCACCTAGATCGGCATAAACACCAAAGACAATGTAGAGAGCACCGATTATCAACATCAAGCCGGTAACAATTACAGCGAGCTTAGGCGCAGGGACCTTCTTGAACTGGGCATAGCCAGTCATATCGTTGAGTTTGGTGAGATGTGCGACCCCTGAGTTAATGAAGATCAGCGCAAAGAGCACGCGACCGATTACTAGGAGGATATCCATTTATTTCAGTCCTTTCGAAAGAGGTAGTTGAAGATTAAATCAAGATTATTGAAATTTCAACTATCGACGCGCTCCTGAAAAACAAAGAAAACCGCGCCCCTTGCGAGGCGCGGTCTCCCTTTTTTCTTGTTCTTAACCTACCTTTGTGATTCGGCCATCAGCCTTTGGAGTCTGCGTGACTCGACCAGCAGCTAGATCAGCCTTCACTCCATCTACCAAGATATCCAGCAACAACTTGCCAGGGAACTTTGCGGTAGCAGGATTGAGCATTGTGTATCCATCGCCACCATAGAGCATGAAGTCATTAACAGCGACGGTGTAAGTCTTTGCATCCTTCGCAATTGCAGTTCCATCGAGATTTGTTACCGCAGTGATTCTTGAACCAACTGCTTTAGAGGTATCGAAGGAGAACTTGAATCCAGAGATCTGTGGGAATCGACCGCCAGATGGATGCTGGGATACGCCATTTTCAAGTGCAGCCCAGAGTTGTGTTCCAGTGATGGTGGCAACCGCGACTGAGTTTCCAAATGGAAGAACTGAGATTGCGTCTCCAAGAGTTACATCAAATGGACCTGTTGCACCTGCGGCTGGACGCTTATAGGTGGTGTCAACCACTTTATATGTTGCTGCAGGGAACGTATCGCGCAGACCGCCACCATTTGTGATAGCAAGGTCAGCCTTCAATTCCTTTCGCATCAAATCAGCGATGTAGTTACCCATTGGAGTCTCACCGGCACGTTCAACAGCTGGTGATCCACCACGTGGGAAGAGTTCAGAGACTTGACCGATCTTGACATCAAGTTTTGCCACTAATTGATCCTTGTACTTCTTTACCAGTGCGGCTCCTGCGGTATCAGCAGCCACACCTTTCAAATTAGCGGTAGTCACATAATCAAGTGATGCACCTTGAACCTTATTACCGTTCACGCAGAGTTGGATTCTGTTATAGCCAACTCCAGCGTTTGGGGTCTGAGCTACAAGTGTTGACCCAAATCGAGCAGAAGTTCCAATGATGCTGCTGTAGCGCTGGTGGCTATGGCCACCGAGGATCGCTGCTGCACCCTTGATTTCCTTTGCTAAATCAAGGAGTTGGCCCTTAGCAACGCCATCGGCATTCTCCATCCATAATGCAAAAGCGCTACAACGATGTCAGCTCCAGCGGCACGCGCCTCCTTGATAGCGGCATTGACACCAGCAACAGATGCGGAGATCTGTAGCGTCTTCTTTGCGCCACTTGCATCGGTGTAATCAAGGTTTCCAGGGAAAATAACCTCTGGAGTCTCGTCGGTATTCATTCCAACGACTCCAACGCTTACTCCACCACGTTCGATAATTACATAGTTTGTGGCTTCTTTTGTGCCTGACTTAAGCGGCTCAAGTGAGCTGTAGTTTGAGGCAACCCAAGCAAAGTCAGATGCACCGATAATTTTCTGAACATGAGCGATATTTCTATCGTGCTCATGGTTTCCAAAAGTCGATACATCAAACTTCATCAAATTCATAGATTCAATAGTGGGTAGCTCTTCAAATTGACTTGAAATAGCTGGAGCCGCACCAATGTTGTCACCGCTTGAGAGGGTTATCGTTGAGGCGACTGCTTCACGTTCATTTGCAAATGCAGATGTCAGTAGTGCGGTACCGGCATTTGATGATGTGCCTTCTAGCGCGCCATGGAAATCACTCAGCGCCAGTAGTTGAACATTTGTTGCTGAGGTCTTGGCTACGCCAGCAAGTTCAGCAGCAGTGAAAGTCTTGCTCCACTTTGCTGCAGTTGAGAA
>JBEARJ010000048.1:0-5652 GCA_041163285.1 Actinomycetota bacterium
CCACGTGTTTTCACCTTACATCGCCCTGATGAAATTACGGGTCGTTGAGTTATTGCTGGTGACAACATTGCCAGCGCTCTTCTTGGCCGCTGATGGAATCCCACCACTTGATGTAACACTGGCAACTATTTTTGGCGGAACGCTCGCTGCTGGTGCCGCAAATGCTTTTAACATGGTTATTGAGAGCGATATCGACAAAATGATGGAGCGGACTTCAAAACGCCCCATTGTTAATGAACAGGTTACCGAAACGCAAGCGCTTACTTTTGCATTTGCAATCAGCGCACTTTCTCTAACAATCTTTTGGCTCTTCACTAATCCACTTGCGACAGGCTTAACTGTCAGCGCAATCGCCTTCTATGTTTTTGGCTACACCGTAGGGCTAAAACGGCGCACATCTCAGAACATCGTCTGGGGCGGAATAGCAGGTTGTCTTCCAGTTCTAATTGGTTGGGCGGCCGTAACCGGTTCACTTTCATGGAGCGCGTTCTGGTTCTTCATGGTGATCTTCTTCTGGACGCCACCACATTTCTGGGCCCTTGCCATTAAATACAAAGATGATTACGAAGCAGCTGGAATTCCCATGCTGCCGGTTGTGGCACCTATTCGAAAAGTTTCACAGCAGATGTGGTTCCACACCATTGCCATGATTATTACTTCATTTCTAACTCTTTATTCAGCAGGTCTAGCAGCATGGACCTATGTTGTTACAGCAATCATAGGAATCGGATTTGCCTATCAACTTCGCGACCCGGAGAAGAACTCTGGGCCGATCTTCCATGGCTCCATTACCTATCTCAGCCTCTACTCAATTATGTTGGTTGTGGGTGTATTTATCTGAAACGTTTAATAGCCCTAGTTGCAATCTCATTGATTGCGGCGATGGCTCCTGCGGTTGCAGAAGATGAGATTTGGGAAAAGGTTAGCGTCCGCAAAGCAACGGGATATGTATTGTTATTGCGTCATGCGATTGCACCGGGTGGTGGGGATCCAGAGAATTTTCAATTGGGTGATTGCACAACCCAACGAAATCTATCTGATGAAGGAAGGCAACAAGCGAGTGAAATTGGCAATTGGCTTAAATCCAAGAACTTAAGAATCACTAGAGTTGAATCGAGTAGATGGTGTCGGGCGCTCGAAACGGCAAGATTGATGGATATTGGAAGAGTAAGAGAGAATCCGAATCTCGACTCACTCTTTCTAGATGATGATCCGGGCGCTGATCCCAGGACGTCAGCAATCAAAAAGCGAATTGCGAAACATAGAAATACACGTGGCCTATTGGTTCTTGTTTTTCACCAAGTGAATATCACCGCATTGACCGGAATCGCGCCGGCATCAGGTGTTGGGGTTTTAGTTAGAGCAAAGAAGAATGGTGAATTGAAAGTGATGGGCCTCTCACCTTCACTCTAGCTTTCATTCTAAGGAAAATTTGAGGAAAGTCGCGGGGCAAATCCGAAGAAATTTGAAGGCCTTCCTTTACCCTTTTCACTAGTACTGACCCCAATTCCCCAGGGAGCCATTTAGTGAGATTTAGTTCGGTGCGCCATTTAGCGCTTCTGCTATCGACTTTGCTTATTTTCTCGACAACACCGGCGCTCGCTAATCCAAAGAAGCCAACTCTTGCCCAGATTCAAGCAGCAAAGAAAGTCGAAGCTGAGGCAAAGAAGGCCGCCCAAGCCGCAGCCGCTCGTTTAACAAAAGCAAATCTCACGCTGCGCCAATTAATAAGCGTTGCTAATTCGGCGCGAGTTCGTTATGAAGCTGCTCGAGCTGAGTTATCTCGTGCCACAAAAGAAGCAGATGTCGCCGCAGCCGCTTATCAGGAAGCGATGGCTGCTGTTCAAACTGCGCACGATGCGATCGGACGGCTAGCCACTAATGCATACATTATGGGCGGTGGCTTTACAGATTTTGATTCAATTCTTCATTCAGATGGCCCACAAGATTTGATGGATCGACTCTCCACTCTAGATTCACTAGGAACACAGAACACCCAAGCGCTATTTAGATTTAAAACCGCCGAAGATGCGGCCCGTGAAGCTAAGAAAATTGCGGATGCTGCCGAAGAACGGCAACGTGTTGCAACGGAGAAGGTAGCTGCAGCGAAAGCAGAAGCTGACGCTGCTCGTGACGCTCAACAGAAAGAAGTAGACCGACTCCAGAAGATTCAAGATCAAGTTCTCCGTGAGTTAAATGCAGCTCGCGCTAAGCGCGTAACACTTGAGCAACAACGCCAACTCGCGCTACTAGAAGAGGCAAATGCAACAATCGCTCAAGGCACTGCGGTCTATACCCGGGTCTGGCCAGATATCGGCTTCAAGGGTCGCTCAACATCGCGATCGAATCCTGGAATGAGAGAAAAAGCTGTCGAGTTCGCGAAGAAACAAGTCCTTGCCCGTAAACCATATGTTTGGGGCGATGAAGGCCCGAATTCATTCGATTGCTCAGGTCTTGTTTATGCCGCTTATCGAGCCGCAGGTCTTGGTTGGCCCAATTGGGATCGCCTCAATTCATCGCTCTATTTCTCTTATACAAAACACGTTCCACTCAAAGATCTGGTGCCGGGAGATCTTCTCTTCTATTCCTATAAAGGAACCGTGAACACAATTCACCACATCACGATTTATGCTGGAAACGGGATGATGTGGGAGGCCAACTCAAAGGATAAAGGGTTGCTCTACTCCAACATGTACAGCGTCAAGGGATTGATGCCGTATGGAGGTCGGGTCTAGTAATAACTACGCTTGCGCCCTATGGCAGAAGCAACGCCGCTCTATCAGATTCGCCTTGCAGTTCGGGCTGAATTAGCTGATCTAAATGCGGGCGACACAGTTCTCGTCGCGGTTAGTGGCGGTGCAGACTCTCTTGCTTTAGCAGCCGGATTACTTGCCGAAGCAAAGTCAAAGACGCTTCGAACAATTGCAGTCATCATTGATCATGGACTCCAAGTAAATAGCGCTGATGTGGCGATGAAAACCAAAGCTGAACTGATAAAGGTTGGTTATAGCAATATTGAAATCAAGCGGATCAATTTTGAAATTACCGATGGTATGGAAGCGTCTGCCCGGCGTGCTAGATACGCGGCGCTAAACGAGATTGCATCATCCACCAACGCAGTTGCTATCTTCTTAGGCCATACAAAAGATGATCAAGCAGAAACCGTTTTGCTTGGCCTCGCGAGAGGTAGCGGAACAAGATCACTCTCTGGCATGGCAGAACGAATTGATAAATATCGCCGACCACTTCTCGCAATCACGCGCCAGCAAACTGAAGCTGCTTGCAAAGAAGTTGGTGTTAAGTATTGGAACGATCCCCATAATCAATCGATGGAATATGCGCGAGTAAGGGTGCGCGAAAAAGTATTACCGTTAATGGAATCAGAAATTGGCCCGGGAATTGCTGATGCACTAACTCGCTCCGCCAAGATCCTCCGCGATGATGCCGATGCGCTCGATCAATGGGCAGAGGAAGTCCTCGATGAGATAGATCTGATTGAGATGGATCCAATCGAAATGGATATTGAGACCCTCGTGAACCTTCCTAGAGCGATCCGCTCTAGGGTGATTCGAAAAGCTATCTATCTCGCCGGCGCCCCATCTGGCTCACTTTCTGCTGAACATCTCGAGCCAGTTGAGGCTCTCGTCACAGCCTGGAAGGGGCAAGGAGCGGTATCGCTACCTGGCGGTGTGACCGTGGCCCGGATTTCGGGCAGACTTTCACTCTCTTAAAGCCCTTATTTAAAGCCTCGAGAAAGGGGAAAAGTGGATCTCGCATCGGTACAGAGCGATATCGAGAAGGTAATCGTTAGTGAAGAGCAACTTCAGACTCGCTTGAAGGAAATTGCTCGTCAAATAGAGAATGATTACAAGGATCAAGATCTGCTTTTAATCGGAGTACTTAAGGGCGCGGTAATGGTGATGGCTGATCTAACTCGCCACATAAATCGCCATCTAGAGATTGATTGGATGGCTGTCTCTTCCTATGGTTCTGGAACCAAGTCCTCTGGCGTTGTGAGAATCTTGAAAGATCTGGATCGTGACATAACCGGTAGAAATGTTCTAATCATTGAAGATATTGTTGATACCGGCCTTACCTTGGATTGGTTATCTCAGAATTTGAAGTCGCGAGGCGCTGGCTCTGTTGAAATTATGACCGTGCTCCGTAAACCTGATGCTGCGATGGTGAAAGTTGATGTCCGTTATGTTGGCTTTGATATTCCAAAAGATTTCGTAATTGGATATGGACTAGATTTTGATGAAAAGTATCGCAACCTTCCTTTTATCGCAGTTCTTGCAAAGCATATGTATGAGTAATAATGGCTGAAAATAAAGAGAAGAAGATAAAGAAGCCAAAGCTTCCAAATCGCTTACCCAATAAACCAGGCTCGCGCCAACCGGTGCGAATTACGCGTCGGCCACTTTTCTGGATTCTGGTAGCGATTGCCGCTGTCACCATCTTTGGCCAGATCTCATCAAGCGGAAATCAATTTACTAAGGTCAATACCTCTGATGCGATGGCCGCCATTACTCGCGGTGACGTTGAAGCAGCGACCATTGTTGATCGCGATCAGGTTATCCGGCTCATCTTGAAGCCTGGTATCGCTGTTGAGGGCGCTACCCAGGTCGAGGCCTCATATTTAACGGGGCAAGAGCCGATTCTCGTTGATTTACTTAGCGCAAACCCACCCCCTAAGGATTGGGATGTAACGGTTCCGCGGACCAATATCTTTGTCTCGATTCTCTTCACCCTTGGTCCGATACTTCTGCTCTTCTTCTTACTTCTATTTTTCCTCGGTCAATCCCAAGGTGGGTCACGAGTATTTTCTTTCGGACGCTCGCGCGCAAAACTTCATTCCAATGAAGTCCCACAAGTTACCTTCTCAGATGTAGCAGGCGCTGATGAAGCAATTGAAGAGTTCCGCGAGATAAAGGATTTCTTAGCTTCACCAAAGAAATATCAAGAGATTGGCGCAAAAATTCCCAAGGGAGTTCTGCTTTTCGGTCCTCCGGGAACTGGAAAGACACTTCTTGCCCGCGCGGTTGCTGGTGAAGCAAAAGTTCCGTTCTATTCAATCTCAGGTTCAGACTTCGTTGAGATGTTTGTCGGTGTTGGCGCCGCTCGAGTCCGTGATCTATTCAAACAAGCAAAAGAGAATTCACCGTCAATCATCTTCGTAGATGAGATTGATGCAGTCGGTCGCCATCGTGGCGCAGGACTTGGTGGTGGACATGATGAGCGCGAGCAGACACTTAATCAACTCCTTGTTGAGATGGATGGCTTTGAGCCACATGATCAAGTGATCCTCATTGCAGCAACAAACCGGCCAGACATTCTTGATCCCGCTCTACTTCGCCCTGGCCGTTTCGATCGCCAGATCGGAATTGATCGCCCTGATGTAAAGGGTCGCGAAGCCATTATGAAAGTCCATGCCAAAGGTAAGCCGCTTGAGAAAGATATTGATCTACTCGCAATCGCACGGCGTACCCCTGGATTTACCGGCGCTGATTTAGCCAATGTTTTAAATGAAGCTGCTCTTTTAACCGCGCGCGAGAACCGAAAGATAATTTCACGCGATGATGTAGATGAAGCCATTGATCGCGTAATGGCTGGACCGCAGCGTAAATCAAGGCTTATGAGCGAGGAAGAGCG
>JBEARJ010000049.1:0-6220 GCA_041163285.1 Actinomycetota bacterium
ACTGGAACTGAATCTCGAAGTCCCGACATTCGCTCTGCTGCTGCAACGCAGATTCGTTGATCACCTTGACGGCGATATAGCTGAGCGCTCTCGCCAGTTGCGTCTCGAAGTGCGGATAGGGCTGGGGCAGCGGCAACCAACAATCGATCCTCTCCAGCGGCCGCAGCGAATTCGCCATTACGTGGTCCCAAAATAAATCGACCATTTAGGTCGCGCGCAACTAGTCTGTGAAACTCCAGAGCTACCGCAAGGCGGTGGGCAGTAGGGCGAGCGATTTTGGTCGCCTTCACCAATTCTGAAAGTGAATGTGGTCCAGATTCTAAGACGGTCAGAATCCGTGCGGCTTTATCTAAGACGCCGACTCCGCTATTCTTCTTGTCCATAATCTGATAATGCTATCTCATTTATTGAGAAGCAAGAAAGTTACGGATTGGAGGTCGTATGGGCAAGACGCTCGCGGAAAAAGTATGGGAAGACCACGTTGTTCGAAGCGCGGCTGGTGAACCTGATCTGCTATACATCGACTTACATTTAATTCATGAAGTAACAAGCCCCCAAGCCTTTGATGGGCTGCGCTTGAATGGCCGGAAGGTCCGCCGCCCAGAACTCACCTTGGCAACTGAGGATCACAATGTTCCGACACTTGATATTGATAAACCGATTGCGGATCCAGTCTCAAGGCTTCAAGTAGATACCCTTCGAAAGAATTGCGCCGAATTCGGCGTTCGTATTCACTCGCTCGGAGATATCGAACAAGGAATTGTCCATGTTGTTGGACCACAACTCGGAATTACCCAACCAGGGATGACGATTGTCTGCGGCGATTCTCATACTTCAACTCACGGTGCTTTTGGGGCGCTCGCTTTTGGCATAGGCACGAGCGAAGTAGAGCATGTCTTGGCTACCCAGACCTTGCCACTTTCCAAACCGAAGATGATGGCAATAAATATCGAAGGTAGTTTGAAACCAGGGGTGACTTCAAAGGACATCATTCTTGCGGTAATTGCCCAAATCTCTACCGGTGGTGGACAGGGTTACATTCTTGAGTATCGCGGAAGCGCGATTCGTGAGTTGTCGATGGAAGCCCGAATGACCATTTGCAATATGTCGATAGAAGCGGGAGCGCGTGCCGGATTAATTGCTCCTGATGAGACGACATTTGAATACATAAAGGGAAGGCCACATGCGCCAACGGGCGCGGATTGGGATGCCGCACTCGCAAATTGGAAAACTCTAAAGAGCGATCCAGATGCAAAATTCGATAAAGAAATCTTTTTGAATGCCGATGAGCTCTCACCCTTTGTAACTTGGGGAACTAATCCAGGGCAAGGCGTTCCACTAAATGAAATAGTTCCGACCCCAGATTCATTTGCCGATGAACAAGAGCGGCGCGCTGCTGAAAATGCGCTGACCTATATGGATCTCAAGGCGGGAACGCCGATGAAGCAGATAAAGATCGATACGGTTTTTCTTGGCTCATGCACAAATGGTCGAATCGAAGACCTACGTTCAGCGGCAGCCATTATTAAGGGTAAGAAAGTAGCGCCAAATACTCGGATGCTTGTTGTTCCGGGTTCTGCTCGGGTTCGCCTCCAAGCAGAGTCAGAGGGACTTCATCAAGTCTTCGTTGATTTTGGCGCCGAGTGGAGAAGCGCAGGATGCTCTATGTGCCTTGGCATGAATCCAGATCAGTTAAAGCCAGGAGAGAGATCTGCATCAACATCAAATCGAAATTTCGAAGGTCGTCAAGGAAAAGGTGGCCGAACCCATCTCGTAAGTCCTCTAGTAGCTGCAGCGACCGCCATCAAGGGAACGCTCGCTTCGCCAGCGGATCTCTAAGGGAATCGGAGGAAAAATGGAAAAATTCATTTCGCACACTGGAAGAGGCGTTCCGCTTCGTCGCAGCAATGTCGACACCGATCAGATTATTCCGGCCGTCTATCTAAAGCGAGTTACTCGCTCCGGATTTGAAGATGGTCTATTTGCCGCTTGGCGCAACGACCCAGAGTTTGTTTTGAATAAGAGTGAATATCAAGGCGGCACCATCTTGGTAGCGGGGGTTGATTTTGGAACTGGATCTTCGCGCGAACACGCAGTTTGGGCCTTGCAGAACTATGGATTCAAAGTCGTAATTTCATCTCGCTTTGCCGACATCTTCCGCGGAAACTCACTGAAAGGTGGCCTGCTGACTGTGATTCTTCCGCAGGATGAGGTTGAAGCGCT
This sequence comes from Actinomycetota bacterium, assembly GCA_041163285.1. Lineage (GTDB taxonomy): Bacteria > Actinomycetota > Actinomycetes > Nanopelagicales > Nanopelagicaceae > MAG-120802. The sequence goes on from JBEARJ010000049.1 coordinate 2,224, forward strand.
TTGGAGCGCAATCGAAGTCGATCCAAAGACCTCAATTACGGTCGATCTAGATAAGCGCTCTGTTAGCTATGGGAATAAGGAAATCTCCTTCGAATTGGATGATTACACCCGCTGGAGATTGATGGAAGGACTTGATGACATCGGCTTGACGCTTCGCCATACCGATTTAGTTGAGAATTTCGAGGCAAAGAGAGCGATTTACAAGCCAAAAACGCTTCCAGTTTTGTCATAAGTTGAGTTTTTCACCGACTCTAAACCTGTAATTGAGGGTTTTTTACGCATAAAAAGTGAAAAATTTGAATGAAAAGGTTCATTGAAATATCGCGACACACCGAGAAATATGCGCCAAATAGCGCTTTTTACTGCGTAAATTGAGGAACACGTTAAGCAAACGCTTAACTTTACGCGTAAATAAGGGGATTAAATGAACAAGACCCAGTTCATTGCTTCGTTGGCACCTCACTTCAACGGAAGCAAGAAAGAGGCTGCTCACGCTGTCGAGATCGTCTTCGACTCCATCGTGCGCAACATTCACAAGGGCGAAGATGTAACCATCAACGACTTTGGAAAGTTCAAGAAGGTTGATCGCAAGGCACGTAAGGGCCGTAACCCTTTCACCGGCGAGACAATCCAGATCAAGGCGAGCAAGAAAGTTCGCTTCCTCCCAGCTAAGGCGCTCAAGGAGACAATCGCCGGCGCACGCAAGCTCGGACCTGCTCCAAAGCCAGCTCCTGTCGTAAAGCCAGTAGCAAAGAAGGCAGCAAAGAAGGTAGCCAAGAAGGCTCCTAAGAAGGCTGCGAAGAAGGCTAAGAAGGGCAAGAAGAAGTAAATTACTTCTCAGTAAAGGCCACGCAGTTACGCGTGGCCTTTACTTTTGCCATTTAGGCTGTGTCAATGAGCGGGAGAGAAATAATTTACAAGCCGCCTAAGGGAAAACCGCTAGGTTCAAATTTCGCTTTCAAGCTCGGCGCCTCGGTTATGCGCCCAATACTCAATGCAATTGTGAAGCGGGATTGGCGCGGGGCTGAAAAGCTTCCGAAGAGCGGACCAGCAATCGTTGTCTGCAACCATCTCTCTTATTTAGACCCACTAACTTTTTCGCATTTCCTTTACAACAATGGCCGCGCACCTCGCTATCTCGGAAAAGAGTCGGTATTTCGCATCCCGGTAATTGGTTGGGTCATTAAGGGGGCGGGGCAGATTCCCGTCAGCCGTGAATCCAAGGATGCAGTTAAGGGGTACGAGCACGCCATCGCTGTCTTAAAGGCAGGACACCTGCTCGGGGTTTATCCCGAGGGAACTCTTACCCGCGATGAAAATTTATGGCCAATGAAAGGAAAGACTGGCGTTGCTCGCCTGGCGCTTCAAACTGGAGTCCCGGTTTATCCATGTGCATCCTGGGGGCCAGAAAAGGTTATTCCCCCTTATGGAAAGAAAATCAAACTTTTCCCACGAACAAAAGTCTCTGTAATCATGGGCGACCCAGTAGATCTCTCGAAGTGGCAGGGCCGGGCCGAAGATCCGAGCGCGGTCGAAGAAGCGACAGATGCGATTATGGATGCGATAACTGGATTGCTCGAAGTTATTAGAGGCGAGAAAGCGCCTGCAGTTCGTTTTGATCCAAAGAAATCCTCGCTTCCGAGAACGGGAAATTTCAAGAAGAAAAAATGAAGATTTCAATTTTGGGTACCGGTCAATGGGGGACCGCTCTAGCTCAAGTCCTAAGTGATGCCGGAAACGAAGTGGCGATGTGGGGCAGAAATGCTGATGTCGTAGATGAGATTAACAGCAGACACCAGAACAGCAAGTCGCTCGCTGAACTTGAACTCTCAGACCTGGTTCGGGCCACAACAAATAGGGAAGAGGCCTTTGCCGAAGCTGGGGCCATCCTTCTAGCTATTCCATCGCAATCCTTAAGGGAGAACTTGATCTCATTTAAGAGCGCTTTTCCGAAACATTTGCCCGTGATCTCATCGTTGAAGGGTATTGAACTGGGCACCCATTTAAGAATGAGTGAAGTCATTCAAGATGTCCTGGGTTTTCCGGAAGATCAAATTTCAGTCCTTACCGGACCAAATTTGGCGCGTGAAGTAGTAATGCGGCAGCCCGTAGGAGCGGTAGCAGCATCAACTTCGCAAGAGCTTGCCGATTTAACTGCTGAGTTATTTAGCGCTCCATATTTTCGAACTTATACATCAACAGATGTAGTTGGATGTGAATTAGCTGGGGCCGCAAAAAATGTAATTGCGTTGGCTGTAGGTATGGCTATCGGCATGGGATTTGGCGAGAACACCCAAGCGCTTGTAATAACAAGAGGGTTAAATGAGTTAACTCGACTCGGAATGGCACGGGGCGCTAAGCCATTGACGTTTGTTGGCCTTGCCGGCGTTGGCGATCTCCTTGCAACCTGTGGTTCTTCACTCTCTAGAAATCGATCTTTTGGTGAAACTTTGGGAAGAAGTGGCTCTATGGAAAAGGCAACCGAAGGGGCGACTTCGACCGTTGAAGGTGTTGCCACCGCTAGTTCAATAGTCGAACTCGCACATTCCGTTGGTATCGAAGTTCCCATCATGGAAGCGGTGGCTGATGTAGTTACCAATACCATTACGCCTACTGAAGCCATCATTAGGTTGATGAGTGTGGACACCGGAGCGGAGATCGAACACCAATGAGTAAGACTCAGGTAGCCATAATCTGTGGCGGACGAAGTAGCGAACATGAGATCTCCTGCATTTCGGCCAGCGGTGTATTTGAAGCGATTGATCGAAGCAATTACGAACCAATTCTGATTGGCATTACAAAAACTGGAAATTGGACCCTCTTAAATGGAAAAGAATCCTTTACCCCGGGTGAGGATGGACTTCCTTCTGTTCCAGAGAGGAAAAATGAACTTTCGATTTCAAGCGCTGGCATAAAGAAGGAAAGCGGCGAACTACTCGAAGTTGATCTGGCTTTCCCTGTACTTCACGGTGCTTATGGAGAAGATGGAACTATTCAAGGACTCTTTGAGATGGCTGGAATCGCTTATGTTGGCTCTGGAGTTCTTGCTTCATCAGTCGCCATGGACAAGACTTTTGCTAAACCAATCTATGCAGATTTCGGAATGAAGGTCGCCGATGGCATCACCGTTCATCAACGCGATTGGCACGCTAACCAAGCCATGGAAATCGCAAAGATAAGTGCGCTGGGCTTTCCACTATTTGTTAAACCGGCTCGCAGTGGATCAAGTCGGGGCACGACCAAAGTTAAAGATGCCTCTGGAATTCCAGCCGCAATCAATGCTGCTCATCGCCATGACCCAAGAGCGATGGTTGAGGTTGCAATAAAAGGGCGAGAGATTGAATGCGCCGTTCTTGAAATAGACGGAACTCCTCATGCATCAGTTCTTGGTGAAGTTCGAGTCCATACGAGTTTTGATGTCCCAGCAGATATCCCGGAAAACCTAAGCAAAGAGATACGAGAAGCTGCAATAACTGCGTTTACTGCTCTTGGTTGTGAAGGTCTCGCAAGGGTCGACTTCTTCCTAACCGAGACGAGCGAAGTCATCATTAATGAGTTAAATACGATGCCCGGTTTTACTCCGCGCTCGGTATTTCCGATGCTATGGGAGGCCACGGGCAAGAGCTACCGAGAAATCATTACAGAGCTCTGCAGAAGCGCTTTAGGCCGCTCTCAAAACGTAGTCCGTTAGATTTCTGCCGCTTTAGTGCCTTTGCCCGAGGTCAGAGTGTGCATGAGTTTTTCAAGTGGTCCTTGGGAGAATCGCTTTAGCCAAATTCTGGATAAGTAAACAAGGAAGAGCCAGATAACTACCGCGAGAATTAGAACCATCCAGGTCTCAAGTTCTTGAAAGAGACCAAGTCCCCATGGACCAAATATCAAGGAAATAATTACTGATTGCGAGATATAAACGGTCAGAGACATCCTTCCGGCCGGTTGCATCCATGAAACGGTCTTTGCTTTGCTAATTGCCAGCTTTCGAATCAATCCGAGATAG
>JBEARJ010000050.1:0-5478 GCA_041163285.1 Actinomycetota bacterium
GTCGTGGCCTCTTGGATACCAATCAATGCGGGCTTATCTAGAGCAGCCTCCCTCGCTAACTCTCGCGCTCGCCTAGTGAAGTCGGTCTTCTTAACCTGATCCCACATAAACTGGGCTGCAGCCGGAAAATTAGGAATTAAATCAAGTGCAACACCAACATCAGCGCCCAGATAGAGATTGCGCGACATGACCGTTACTTGATACGGCTCAGCACCCTTTGCTTGGTGAAGTGGCGCAAGAAGAGGTAAGAAAAAAGCAGCGAGTGCGAGAACTACAAATCGCTTCACTCTTAAGAATGTCCATCGAAGAGGCTAGTTACCGAGCCATCTTCGAAGACCTCCTTGATAGCGCGCGCAATTAGCGGTGCGATGGAGAGAACTGTGAGGTTCGGGAATTTCTTTTCTTCTGGAATCGGTAATGTGTTTACTACTACCACTTCACTTACCTTTGAATTCATCAGGCGTTCGGCTGCTGGTCCGGAAAAAACTGGATGGGTAGCAGCGATGATTACATCTTTAGCGCCAGCGTTATAAAGAGCATCAACCGCCTTGGTAATGGTGCCCGCAGTATCAATCATGTCATCGATTACTACGCAGGTTTGTCCTTCAACCTCACCGACAACTCGACCCGTAATTGCTTCATTGGGAATTCGAGGATCACGAGTTTTATGAATAAAGGCAATCTGAGCTCCGCCCAGAATATCGCTCCAACGTTCTGCAACTCGCACTCGACCTGAATCAGGTGAGACGATGGTCAATCTAGTCCGATCAACTTTGGAGCCTACATAGTTCGCTAGTAACGGAAGTGCAAAGAGATGATCGACCGGGCCATCAAAAAAGCCTTGAATTTGTGAGGTATGTAGATCAACAGTCATTAGTCGATCAGCGCCTGCGGTCTTAAATAAATCCGCCATCAAACGCGCTGAAATGGGCTCACGGCCACGGTGTTTCTTATCCTGGCGGGCGTATCCATAGAAGGGCGCAATAACTGTGATTCGCTTCGCCGAAGCCCGCTTCAGCGCGTCAACCATGATTAGTTGTTCCATGATTTGCTTATTTACGGGTTCGGCATGGCTTTGTATTACGAAAGCATCGCAACCACGAACGCTCTCTTCAAAACGGATAAAGATTTCACCATTTGCAAAGTCATAAGCAGATGTTGGAGTAATGGTTACGCCTAATTCGCTGGCGACCTCTTCCGCTAGCTCTGGATATCCACGTCCAGTAAAAATACGGAGTCGCTTCTCGGAGCCGAGTCGGAGTTCATTACTCATTTCGATCCCTCTTTCTTCTCAGCCGCTTCTGCGGATTTCGTACCATTACGTTTCTTCAAAACCCAGCCAAGAATATTGACTTGTCGCGCCCGCCCAATGCCAAGCGCACCAGCAGGGACATCTTCATCAATGACAGAGCCCGCTGCCGTGTATGCGCCATCTCCAATAGTTACGGGAGCAATAAGCATTGAATCGCTTCCAATCCTGACATGCTCGCCCACCTTAGTCTGATGTTTATCAACCCCGTCATAATTTACAAAAATTGTGGCAGCGCCAATATTTGTCTCACGTCCGATCTCTGCATCGCCAACATATGAAAGGTGGGGCACTTTGGCGCCTTCACCAAGTAGCGCATTCTTCATTTCGACAAAGGAGCCGACCTTTACCTCATCGGCTAAGACGGTGCCGCCGCGAAGATGCGAATATGGGCCAACATTTGCGCGTGCGCCAATTTTGCTTGATTCGCAATGGGATTCAATTACTTTTGCACCAGTACCAACTTCAGTATCGATGAGTGTTGTACGTGGTCCAATAACCGCTCCCGCTGCAATCTTTGATTTTCCACGGATAGCCACTCCCGGCTCAATGGTCACATCGCTCTCTACTTCAGATTCCAAATCAATCCAGACCGATGCTGGCTCTGTGATTGTGACCCCGCTTCTCATGAGCGAGTCAACGATTCGGTCACGCATAAGGGATGAGACATCTGCAAGTTGTGCTCGATCATTAACACCCAGAATCTCAACAAAGTCTGGTGTTAAATGCGTTGCAACTCTCTTTCCATCGCTCTTTAGAATTGCAATTACATCAGTCAAATATTCTTCACCCTGCGAGTTTGATTTCGAAATCTTTGTAAGGGCACCAATTAGAGAATCAATATCAAATATGTAAACCCCAGAATTTATCTCGCTAATTTCACGAAGAGCTTCGCTCGCATCTCGTTCTTCAACAATTGCCGATAGCGCACCCTTATCGTCATAAACAATTCGTCCATAACCATAGGGATCAGGTAGCTCGGTTGTTAAGACTGTTGCGGCTGCACCACTTTCGTCATGCGCTTTGGCTAACTCTGAGAGGGTCGTACTTGTAAGCAGCGGGGTATCCCCGGCACAGATCAATACCTGACCACTTTTGGCGGCGTCCGTCAAAGCAAGTTTTGTGGCATGACCCGTCCCGCTTCGAACTTCTTGGTAAATGCTCTTCGCCTGTGGTGCGATTGAATTCAATTCTCTAATAACTTCATCTCTTCCGGATCCGACGACGACTCGGACTTCCGTTGCATTTAACTTAGAAACTGAATCAAGAACGTGAGCGAGAATTGTGCGCCCTGCGATTTTATGTAGGACTTTGGGGGTAGTCGATTTCATCCGAGTTCCCTCGCCTGCGGCGAGGACGATCACTAGATCGAGCCGGCTCAACACACCACCTTTCGTGATGGACTCAATTCTATTCGGTTAATTAAGTGGCTCCTCCACCAGGTATCGATCCTGGACCCTGGGCTTCAAAGGCCCATGTGCTAGCCACTACACAATGGAGGAACCTGAATTCTATTGGGTTTCAGGCGTTGCTAACTACGCGAGCGCCTGGGACTGGTCCTGCCACACGAATCACATTTCCCACTACTCCACTAGAAGTCAGGGCTACAACTAGGTCTAACGCATGATCTTCATTTTCAGCGAGGAATGCGACAGTGGGGCCAGAGCCCGAGACAATTCCACCGAGCGCGCCATAATCAATTCCAACATCAAGAATTAATCGCAGCGCAGGCTTTAATGAGCAAGCTGCTGCTTGTAGATCGTTATTCAACGACTTTCCTAACGACTTAGCATCGCCTTGGCTTAGGGCATGAAGTAGTGAATCACTGACGTGAGGCTTGGAAATATCTAATCCTTCTCTTAGCCGATCACACTCGATGTAAACAGCAGGAGTCGAGAGGCCAGAGCTCGAGAGTGCGAGGACCCAGTTATAGGAACCACGTGAAAGTACTGGAGTTATCTGATCGCCTCGCCCAGTTCCGATTGCAGTTCCACCTGAGATGGTGAAAGGAACATCGGCTCCAATCTCACTTCCGATGCGCTCCATCTCATCACGTTTTAAACCAAGTGAGAATAATGAATCAATTCCAACAATTGTTGCGCCGGCATTTGCACTTCCACCGGCCATTCCACCAGCAATTGGGATTTCTTTCTTTATCTTTATTAGTAATCCAGAAGAGATTTCAAATTTCTTCCGCATTAAGTTCGCAGCTTTATAAGCAAGATTCTCACTACCAAGTGGGATTGCTGATTTTCCCACTGTAGCAATCTCAATATCATCGCCATCACTTTCGGCGATCAATAATTCATCAAAGAGAGAGACTGATTGAAATACTGTTGCTAATTCATGATAGCCATCACGTGCAAGTGGACCGACTGATAATTGCAGGTTGATCTTGCCCGGAACCCGGACAGAAACCTGATTGCTCATGCGGCGAGCGTATTACTTACTTGCTTGCCACGCCCTCGCGAGTCTGGCGAATTGGGATATATCTAAAGACTCCCCGCGCGCAGTAGGGTCAATTCCGGCCTCAATCAACAACGTTTCAGCCTCATTCGAAGACCCAATTAGCGCACTAATTGCAGAGCGGAGCATCTTCCGCCGTTTCCCAAAAGCGCTATCAATCAACTGAAAAGTCGTAAGTCGCAGTTCTTCATTGCCAATTGGGGCTCTTCTCTTAAATGAAACTAATGCAGAATCGACATTAGGAACTGGCCAGAAAACGCTTCTTGATACCGAGTCACTCAACTCAACATCACACCACCAGGCTGCCTTAGCGCTTGGGACTCCATAACTCTTTGAACCAGGTTTTGCCGCCAATCGTTCTGCAACTTCATATTGGACCATCACAACACCAGATTCAATTGAAGGAAACAACTCTAAGTAATGGAGCAGAACCGGGACTGAGACGTTATAGGGAAGGTTTGCCACTAGTTTCTTTGGAGGAAACTGCAACACATTAACTGAGAGCGCGTCAGAATTGATTACTTCAACTGCTGGAGCGCCATGAGCTGAAATAGTTTCTGGTAAACGTGACGCAAGCCTTGTATCGATTTCAATAACGCTCACTTCAGAGGTAACCTGCAGTATCGCGAGCGTCAAGGAGCCTAGCCCCGGGCCAATTTCTAAGACTCTCTCACCACTTTTTACTTCAGCAATCCGAACAATCTTCTGGCAGGTATTTGCATCAACCACAAAGTTTTGACCTAAGGATTTTGCCGGACGGAGATTTAACTCCTGCCCGAGGGAACGGACTTCACTTGCACCAAGAAGTGAGATGCTCATTATGCAAACGAACCAAAGATTTTTTCAGCGCTAACGCTGATTGAATTAGCTAAATCGGCCAGATCATCGCCCCGCACTTCGGCCATCAAACGGAGTGTGTTGGGAATCTGGGCCGGGGTATTGAGCGCGCCTCGATGTGGCATCGGGGCTAAAAAGGGTGAATCTGTCTCAACTAGTAAGAGTTCGATAGGAACAACTTTGAGAGCTTCGCGAAGATGTGGTGCGTTCTTAAAAGTTACGGTGCCCGCAAATGATAGGTAATAGCCCTTTTCAACACACTCATGAGCCATTTCAACATCACCGGAATAACAATGAAAAATCGTTTTATCAGGGGCTCCGACTTCGTTTAGCGTATCGAGGACTGCACGATGTGCATCACGGTCATGTATCACCAGCGCTTTATCTGTTTTCTTGGCAATCTCAATGTGGCGGATGAATGAATAGCGTTGTCGCTCGCGAAGTTCTTCTTCGGTTCTAAAGAAGTCCAATCCGGTCTCGCCGATTGCTCGCACTCTTGGGTGTTGAGCCAATTCTTCAATTCGCGCTAAATCACTCTCTAAATCAGCAACAACGGGAGCTTCGTTTGGGTGTAGCGCGACTGCTGCTAAGACTCCGGGCCAGTTTTCGGCAAGACGAACTGACCATTCTGATTGTTCTGCCGAGTATCCAACTTGAACGATTCGATCTATTCCAACAGATTTTGCCTCAGCTAAAACTTTTCCAATCGCTTCATCTTCTGGAGAGGTATTGGTAACTATCTCAAGGTGGGCATGGGTATCAACGCATTTAGTTGGTAATGCCTCAGGAAGCGGAGCTGGTTGGCGATCTAGATCGCGGTTATGCCGATCTGCCATTAACTATGCTCGATTATCTTCTAGCCTAGG
>JBEARJ010000051.1:0-5432 GCA_041163285.1 Actinomycetota bacterium
ATTGCGCTCAATAAAGTGGATTTACCAGATGGCGCTGCAATTGCTGAGATGGTTGCTCCAGTATTTAAAGAGCGCGGGTATGAGGTATACAAGATTTCAGCTGCAGCGCACATCGGATTACAGGATTTACTTTATGCGATGGCGCGCACCGTAGATGAATATCGCTCTCGTCAAACTCTGGATGAGAAGACTCGTATTGTGCTGCGCCCAACTCCAGTCGATGATCGCGGATTTAAAGTTGTGGCGAATAATGATGGCTCATTTACAGTTGTTGGTGCTAAGCCAGAACGTTGGGTGCATCAGACTAACTTCGCAAATGCGGAAGCTATTGGTTACCTTGCTGATCGACTAGCAAGTCTGGGTGTTGAACGAGAGCTATTTAAATTAGGCGCTAAAGCTGGAGATGAAGTACGAATTGGAAGTGATGATGATGCAGTCGTCTTTGATTGGGAGCCAACCATTGAAGCAGGCGCTGAACTTTTAGCCGGCCCACGTGGCGATGATCTACGTATCCCAAGAGGTTGGGAGAAATTCGATGAAGAGGCGATAGATCAGTTAGATGATGAGGAGTTAGCGCAACAATGGGAGTACCAAGTTGCTGATCCCACTTCGCCGCGGATTGATGGAGATTCCAAATGAGCCTTCGTGAAGAACTCAATTCACCTAAGCGAGTTGTAATAAAGATTGGCTCTTCCTCGTTAACGGGCGCAGATGCGGCTGGACTTAAATCCGAGGCGGTTGATTCGCTAGTAGATGTAGTTGCTGCACTTAGAAAGTCAGGCGCTGAAGTAGTCATTGTCTCGTCTGGCGCCATTGCTGCCGGGCTTTCACCTCTTGGTTTGACCACGCGCCCAAAGGATCTCGCCACCCAACAGGCGGCTGCTGCAGTCGGTCAAGGGCTCCTTATCCATAGATATACAGAGTCATTGGCTCGTTATTCGATAATCGGATCCCAAGTTCTACTGACTATTGATGATGTCGTTCGTCGCTCTCATTATCAGAATGCCCAACGCACTCTGACAAAGCTGCTCCAACTTGGAGTTGTGCCAATAATTAATGAGAATGATTCAGTCGGAACTCAAGAAATTCGTTTTGGTGACAATGATCGGATAGCGGCGCTAGTTTCACATCTAATCGGAGCTGACCTATTAATCCTTGTTACAGATGTCGATGCACTTTATGACGCACCACCATCTCATCCTGGAGCAAAAGCAATCAATGAAGTAGAGGACTTAGCTTCTCTTGCCGGAACAGAGATTGGGGGCGCCGGCTCAAAGGTTGGAAGTGGTGGCATGATCACCAAGATTGAGGCTGCTCGAATTTCAACGGGCGCTGGAATTCCGCTACTTCTTACCTCGATCGAAAACGTTCTTGCTGCAATTAATGGAGAGCGAGTAGGCACTCTTTTCAAAGCGGTTAGAGAGCGACAGCCATCAAGATTACTTTGGCTTGCTCATGCTGCTACTCCGCACGGAAAACTTCATGTCGACGAAGGGGCCGCAACTGCACTACGAGAACGGGGCGTTTCGCTACTCCCGGCTGGCACTACAAAAGTCGTCGGTGAATTTAGCGCCGGTGATACTGTTGAAATTATCGCTCCGGATGGTTCCGTAATAGCTAGAGGATTAGTTGGATTTGACTCGAGCGAGATACCAGCCATGCTCGGCCGTTCGACAAAAGAACTAGCAAAAGAACTGGGTCCAGAATTTGAAAGAGAACTTGTTCACCGCGATGATTTGGTGCTGTTATGAGTAATGATGCCTTAATTGCAAATTTGGCTGACATCGCCAGACGAGCTGCCCGCTCACTCCGTGTGAGTTCCTACCAAATTCGCCAAAGCGCTCTACTTGCGATTGCGTCTGGACTCAATGACTCGCGCAACGAAATCTTGGCTGCAAATAAAGAAGATGTCGAGCGCGAACGCGCAGCTGGACTCTCTGAATCTCTAATTGACCGACTTCTACTAAACGACTCTCGAATTGATGGAATTATTGGCGGCACCAAAAAAGTTGCGGCCCTTGCTGATCCTTTAGGACGAGTGATCAACTCTCGAACCCTTGATAATGGATTGCAGTTAACTCAAGTCAGCGTTCCCTTCGGTGTTGTAGGAATGATCTATGAGGCGCGACCAAATGTGACGGTGGATGCTGCCGTAATTCTCTTGATGTCGGGCAATGCAGCATTGATGCGCGGTTCGTCGACCGCAAAGAAGAGTAATCAAGTGCTAGTGAAAGTGATTAGAGCGGCATTGGAAAAGACCGAAATTTCACCTGATGTAATCCAGTTAATCCCATCAGATGACCGAGATACGGTTAGAGCGCTACTACATGCTCGTGGGAAAGTTGATTTAGTCATCCCGAGAGGTTCGGCTTCGCTAATCCGCACCGTGGTTGATGAAGCGCTAGTACCTACAATTGAAACCGGCGCTGGTGTATGTCACGTCTATGTAGATAAGGATGCTGATCTAGAAAAAGCCCTACCAATTCTTATAAATGCAAAGACGCATCGGCCATCAGTCTGTAATGCTGCTGAGACGCTCTTGGTTCATGAGGCTATTTCAGAGAAATTTCTTCCTATCGCCATTAAAGCACTCGATGAAGCAAAGGTTAAGTTGCACTGTGATTCCGACTCGTTGAGGATTGCTAAAAATCTGGGAGTCTCAGCTGTCGAGGCAGCGGAAGAAAATTGGTCAACCGAGTACGGAATTCTCGAAATGAACATTGGCGTAGTTTCTGGTGTAGATGCTGCGATGGAGCATATAAATAGATATGGAACTCAACATACCGAAGCAATCGTCACTGAAAATCAAGAAACAGCTAATCGATTTATTGCGCTAGCAGATTGTGCTGCTGTAATGATTAATGCATCGACTCGCTTCACTGATGGTGAGGAGATGGGATTTGGAGCAGAAATAGGCATCTCAAATCAGAAATTACATGCGCGGGGACCTATGGGCTTGGATCAGATGACGACTACTACTTGGATCGTAAAAGGCAGCGGCCAAATCCGAAAGTAATTTCGGTAAGGTGACCCCTATGTCAAAGATTTCTCGCGATGATGTAGCAAATCTTGCTCGCTTGGCGCGGATTGAAATGACTGCTGAGGAATTAGATCATCTCTCTAATGAGCTATCGGTAATTCTTGATGCAGTAGCCCGAGTTCAAGAGGTGGCAGGAGAAGATGTTCCGCCAACATCGCATCCACTCCCAATCACAAATGTATTTCGATCCGATGAGAATCGTCCAAGTCTCACGCCAGAACAGGCTTTATCTGGAGCACCAGCACAAGAAGAGCAGAGATTTAAAGTTCCACAGATTCTTGGTGAAGAATGATTTACGAAAAGAGCGCAGTTGAGATGTCAAGAGCCCTCGAACAGGGTGATGTCAGTTCCGTCGAACTTACTCAAGCACATCTTGATCGAATAGCTGCCGTAGACGGTGACGTAAAGGCATTTCTTTTTGTAGACGAAGTGGGAGCTCTCGCGCAGGCAAAGGATGTAGATCAACGACGTATATCGGGTGAGAAGTTACCGCCACTTGCTGGCGTACCACTTGCTCTAAAAGACGTTTTAGTTCAACAAGGCGTACCAACAACTTGTGGTTCAAAGATGTTAGAAGGTTGGCGTCCTCCTTACGATGCAACCGTTGTTTCAAGATTGAAAGCAGCCGGCGTAATCATCCTTGGCAAAACAAATATGGATGAATTTGCAATGGGTTCATCAACCGAAAATTCTGCATACTTCCCAACTCATAATCCTTGGGACTTAAGCCGGATACCTGGCGGATCTGGTGGTGGGTCTTCTGCCTCACTTGCCGCCTTTGAAGCTCCACTCGCAATTGGTACCGACACTGGTGGATCAATCCGCCAACCTGCAGCGGTTACCGGAACTGTCGGTGTTAAACCTACATATGGTGGTGTTTCGCGCTACGGCTTAGTCGCCTTTTCATCTTCCTTGGATCAAGCCGGGCCTTGTGCCAGAAACGTTTTGGATGCTGCATATTTGCATGAAGTAATTGGTGGTTACGACCCCATGGATTCAACTTCGATTAATGCGCCTATTCCTCCTGTGGTTGAAGCTGCAAAAAGTGGCTCCGTAAAGGGCATGAAGATAGGTGTCATTAAGGAACTTCAAGGTGAGGGTTATCAAGCGGGAGTTCTGAAGAGATTTAACGAATCACTTGAAGAGTTATCAAAGTTAGGTGCAGAAATAGTTGAGGTTTCATGTCCAAACTTCGAATATGCCTTAGCGGCCTATTACCTAATCGCACCGAGTGAATGCTCTTCTAATTTAGCGCGCTTTGATGCGATGCGTTACGGAATTCGTGTCGGAGACGGCTCAGCCGAAGAAGTTATGAATGCAACCCGTGAAGTTGGGTTTGGCAAAGAAGTTAAGCGGAGAATCATCCTAGGAACTTATGCATTATCAAGCGGTTATTACGATGCTTATTATGGAAGCGCCCAGAAAGTGCGCACGCTAATCTCTCGTGATTTCGAGAGCGCTTTTACAAAGGCCGATGTCCTTGTATCTCCAACTGCCCCGACTACAGCTTTTAAGATTGGCGAGAAATCGAATGACCCAATTGCTATGTATCTAAATGACATTGCCACAATTCCCACAAATCTCGCTGGCGTTTGCGGTATGTCAATCCCATCTGGATTAGCTGATGAAGATGGTCTGCCTGCTGGTTTCCAAATAATGGCCGGTGCTATGAAAGATGATCGTCTTTATCAAGTGGGCGCGGCCCTGGAAGCGGCTTTGAATACAAAGTGGGGAGCTCCAATCCTTTCTAAGGCTCCAAAGTTGGGAGCAAGATAATGGCGCTCTCATATGAAAAAGTGATTGACAAGTACGAGCCAGTCTTGGGACTCGAAGTACATGTTGAGTTGGGCACGAAATCAAAGATGTTCTGTGGATGCAGTACCGAATTTGGGGCCGCCCCCAATACCCAGGTCTGCCCAGTTTGCCTGGGCCTACCAGGCGCACTTCCCGCAGTAAACGGAAAAGCCATCGAATACACGATTGCTATCGGTCTTGCCCTGAACTGTTCGATTGCACCTTTCTCGAGATTTGCACGTAAGAACTATTTCTATCCTGACATGCCGAAGAACTTTCAGACCTCGCAATATGACGAGCCAATCTGTTTCGGCGGATTTCTAAATGTAAAGATTGATACGGATGAAGGTGTTAAGGAATATCGGGTTGAAATTGAGCGAGTTCATATGGAGGAAGACACAGGTAAGTCACTTCACATGGGTGGCGCTACCGGAAGAATCCATGGAGCTGATTACTCATTACTTGATTACAATCGAGCCGGCATTCCGCTCGTAGAAATAGTTACGAAACCTCTTACCGGAACTGGAAAATATGCTCCAGAAGTTGCGCGAGCATATGTATCAGAGCTGCGCGACATTCTTCGCTCGCTTGGAGTAAG
>JBEARJ010000052.1:0-5184 GCA_041163285.1 Actinomycetota bacterium
TATCGGTACCGACAGCGACAAGTGTCCGTGCAATTCCTGCAAAATTAATGATTGACAATAGAACTGTTATCAATAATCACTTAAAGCGCGCGCGTGGTGGCAAAGTTTCATTCACACACATCATCGGCTACGCCATGATCAAGGCGCTACGGGCCATGCCTGAAATGAATGCCTTCTTTAGCGAGCAAGATGGCAAACCAGCTATTGGCTATCCCGAACATATCAATCTTGGTATCGCTATTGACTTGGCGAAAGAAGATGGATCCCGACAGCTCCTCGTCCCCTCAATTAAGGGTTGTGAAGGAATGGATTTTGGTCAGTTCTGGGCCACCTACGAATCACTTGTTAAGAAAGCGCGCACCGGCACGCTTGCCGTTGAAGATTTTGCTGGCACTACTTGCTCCTTAACAAACCCAGGAACTATCGGAACTGTTCACTCTGTTCCTCGCTTGGTACAAGGCCAAGGCCTAATTCTTGGCGTTGGCGCTATGGATTACCCAGCAGAATTCCAAGGTGCGAGTGATGAGACTATTGCGCGACTAGCAATATCTAAAGTTGTAACTCTTACCTCTACCTATGATCATCGAGTCATTCAAGGTGCACAATCTGGTGATTTCTTACGGAGAATTCATGAGATCCTCCTTGGCGCTGAGAGCTTCTATGAAGAGATTTTTGCTGCGCTTCGTATCCCATACGTTCCCATTCACTGGCATGCAGATATGCAATTCGAGAGCGAGTCACAGGTAAATAAAACCGCTCGTGTACAGAACTTGATTAATTCTTATCGAACTTTCGGCCATTTGATGGCGGATATTGACCCGCTCGAATATCAACAACGGAGCCATCCAGATCTTGACGTGGTTACACATGGATTAACGCTCTGGGATTTAGATCGCGAATTCGCGACCGGTGGCTTTGGCGGAAGAAGCTCTGCAAAGCTACGTAACGTTCTTGGAATTCTCCGTGATTCTTACTGCCGATCCATCGGTATTGAATATATGTATATCGACTCTCCTGAGGAACGGAAGTGGATTCAAGATCAAGTCGAAGTTGGCTCGCCATTCTTTACCCGCGAAGAACAATTGCGTATCTTGCGAAAACTGAACTCAGCAGAAGCATTTGAAGCCTTCCTACACACCAAATTCATCGGGCAGAAGCGCTTCTCCCTCGAGGGTGGCGAATCAGTAATTCCGCTATTAGACATGATTGCTCGTTACGCAGCTAAATCAGGGCTTGATGAAATCTGCATCGGTATGCCGCACCGTGGTCGCTTAAATGTTCTAGCTAATGTAGCGGGTAAGTCATATGGACAGATATTCCAAGAGTTTGAAGGACACTATCAAGAAAACTCTGTTCAAGGTTCCGGTGATGTTAAGTATCACCTCGGGACTTATGCGGACTTCGTAACTGAGGCTGGAGAAAGAACCAAGATTTATCTTGCTGCAAATCCATCACATCTAGAGGCGGTAAACCCAGTTCTCGAAGGAATTGTTCGAGCCAAGCAAGATAAGAAGAATGTAAAGAGCGCTTTCTCAGTTCTTCCTGTTCTAATTCATGGCGATGCAGCCTTTGCTGGCCAAGGTGTTGTTGCCGAAACACTTGCCATGTCTAAGCTGCGCGGATATCGCACTGGCGGAACAATTCACGTAATTATCAATAACCAAGTCGGTTTCACTACCTCACCTGATGCTGCGCGCTCATCAAGATATGCAACCGATGTTGCCAAGATGATTCAAGCACCGGTCTTCCATGTAAATGGCGATGACCCTGAAGCCTGCGTCCGAGTTGCTCGCGTTGCCTTTGAATATCGTCAAGCCTTCAATAAAGATGTAGTGATAGATATGGTTTGTTATCGTCGGCGTGGCCATAATGAAGGCGATGAACCGAGCTTCACTCAACCAAGAATGTATAAGTTAATCGATGCAAAACGCACTACACGAGTTCTCTATGCGGAAGCGCTCGTTGGACGTGGCGACATCACTCCTGAAGAAGCTGATGCGATTGCCAAGGAGTTCCAGACCCAACTTGAAGGCATCTTCGCCCAAGTTCATGATAAACGTCCCGATAGACCAAACTTTAACCGCCTTGAAGAAGTTGAACCAAGCAAACTCAATACTTCTATCACCGAGGATGTAGCGCGGAAGATCGCTGCAACACAGGTTGCAGTCCCTGCAAATTTCCATGCCCATCCCAAGTTAATGCCACAACTTCAGCGGCGCATCACAATGCTTGATGATGGAACTATCGACTGGTCTGGTGGCGAGATGCTTGCCTTTGGCTCACTCTTGATGGAGGGCCACCCAGTTCGCATCGCAGGTCAGGATGTCGGCCGCGGAACTTTCTCTAATCGCCACGCGATTGTCCGTGATTACAACGATGGTAGCGAGTGGATTCCACTACGCGCCCTAATTTCCGGAGATGCGGATTCTCCATCTGCAGAAAATCAATTCTTTGTGGTCGAATCTCTTTTATCTGAATACGCAGCAATGGGATTTGAATACGGCTACTCCTTAGAGCGAGATAACGCCTTAGTCCTATGGGAGGCTCAATTCGGAGACTTCGCAAATGGTGCACAAACCGTCATCGATGAATTCATCTCATCTTCCTTACAGAAGTGGGGCGAGCGCTCCTCCGTGGTACTTCTATTGCCTCACGGATATGAAGGACAAGGTCCAGACCACTCTTCGGGTCGAATTGAGCGATTCTTAACGCTCTGCGCAGAGAACAACATGACGGTAGCCCAGCCCTCATCAGCAGCTTCCTACTTCCACCTTTTAAGGTGGCACACCAAGAATCCAGCGCGAAAGCCACTTATTGTCTTTGAACCAAAATCGATGCTCCGTCTAAAGGCAGCTGCCTCGAAGTTAAGTGATTTCACCAGTGGAACATTTAGGCCGTTAATTGCTGATGGCGAAGTATCAGGCGCAACACAATTAATTTTCTGCAGTGGAAAAATATATTGGGAGTTGTTGGCAGAGCGTGCTCGTCTTGGTGATTCTGCAACTGCTATCGCGCGAGTTGAACAACTCTATCCACTTCCTACTGCTGAGATTTTGGCTGAGATCAATCGCCATCCAAATGCAAAAGTAATCTGGGTCCAAGATGAGCCAGCAAATCAAGGTCCATGGCCTTTTGTATCTGCGACTCTAAATGAAGCGATGAAGGCTTCGGGATTAAATCGAGAGATTAAACGCGTCTCACGCCGCGCTGCTGCAAGCCCCGCGACCGGAAGCATTCATGTACATGAAGAAGAGCAGAAAGCGCTTATCGCAGAAGCGTTCGCTCGTTAAGACTTCACCCTCTAGTTTTTCTCTTTCTAGGTGGTCCAATCCTAAGAAGCACTCTTCCGCGAATTTCATTAGCTTGTAAATAACCCCAAACTCTCGAATCACTCATCAGCTCTGTGATGTCGGGGTCGCGATTATCGCCCTCTACCCAATACGCGCCACTATGCGACTTCTGAATCCGCTTTATGTAAAGAATCCCTGGTTGTAGCTCGCGCTCAATTAAAACTACGGTACGAAGCGGAATCTCTTTCGGGGCGCCACTAAACATCTGAACCAGAAGGAGATCCCCATCCTCATATGTCGGCGCCATTGAGTTTCCTGTGACTCGAGCCCGCTTGAGGGGCCAGAATGCGCTAGGGAGGCGGGATTTGGCCATGGCAGGTAGTCTTTCATAACCAAACAATTTGGATTTTATTAAGAAAGCGAGCTATCAATAATGCTTAATGTATATGCGCACTGCGACCTTCCATGTGGCGTTTACGATCCTGCTCAAGCAAAGATCGAGGCCCTCTCTGTAAAGGCATGTATGGAGAAATACGCGGCTTCAAATGATCAAGATTTCAAATCCCGCGCTGTCGCCATTAAAGAAGAGCGTTCCCATCAAGTTAAAGAGCATCTCTGGGTGCTTTGGACTGATTACTTCAAGCCAAATCACTTCGAGGCGTACCCCCAACTTCACGGTCTATTTAATGAAGCCACAAAACTAGCTGGCGCAGCCGGCACTAAAGGAACCAATGATGTGGCTGTAGCCGAGAAATTGATTGCAAAAATCGATGAGATCGCAGAAATCTTCTGGGCCACTAAGAAGTAGTAAGAACTAGCAATAACCAGTAAGAACTAGCTTTAGCTAATTTCTAAGAGTTACGAGACTTTGGAATCAAGTAATTTAGAACTTAGCTCTTACTTTGCTGAGACATAATCGTTATAGCTGCGGTCCGCGCCAGGAACGAAATTCGTTCCACAACAGTCCTTCGCATCATCGATGCAGCGACAAGGCGCGGACCGTCATGTATTTCGCAGGCGAATGTAAGAACGCTATCTTCGTAGGCGATACAGGTTGCGGCGCCTTGTACCTCAGATCCGATTCCTACGGGATGGTGCACTTCAATGTCGATATCTGTAAGAACCGTTGATTCACCATTCTCAAGGAATTCGGCTAAGGCTGAATTACATGCGCTCTCCATTAATACGAGCAGGAAACCATTAGAGAGTATCGCCATATCTCCCGAACCATGAGCGAGCGCGGTATCACCAGGACGGACGCTCATCTGGGAAATCCCAACTGCGCCAATTAGTGAATCGCTTCTCATAGCGATAAATCTAGAGGTTCTATGGGGCAAACTCCGGTATCTTTCACGCCGATGAGTTCTAATCAGATTGATTCCGCTCCATTGAGTCCGGGTCACTTACGTAGCTGGTATCCAATACTTGCGGCGGTTTTCTGTTCGCTCTTATTGATTTCAAATATCGGCGCTACCAAGTTCATCGACTTCGGTCCTATAAAGACCGATGGCGGGGCATTCTTATTCCCCCTCACCTACATTCTGGGCGATGTATTGACCGAGGTCTATGGCTTTAAAGCTGCCCGCCGCATTATCTACACGGGATTTGGAATCGGAATCTTGGCTGGCTTTACCTTCTGGTTGGTGCAGATCTCCCCTGCTGCTGATGGTTGGGAGAATCAAGCAGCATTCGAGTCAATTCTTGGCTTTGTGCCACAGATAGTTGCGGCCAGCGTAATCGCATTTCTTCTCGGCCAACTCTCAAATGCCTGGACGCTAACTTGGATCAAAGAGAAGACAGCCGGCAAAAAGTTTGCAAACAAACTATGGACTCGCTTAATTGGCTCAACAGTTGTGGGTGAATTCGTTGATACTTTGGTCTTTACTTTAATTGC
>JBEARJ010000053.1:0-5097 GCA_041163285.1 Actinomycetota bacterium
AAATTGCTAGAACACTTGCAATTAAAAGAGTTGGAACGATTGCAACCTGGTCAGTTGTTGCAGTCGTTATTACAGGAAGCACTAGTTCGATATTGAGGTTGGGTTTTTCACGTGATTGGTTAACTTCTTATGGCGCTCTGATTGGGTTAAAGATTGGCCTATTGGGCGTAATTGCATTTACCGCTTTAAGGATGCGGAAAACCTTGGCTGATTCGACCCTCATCAGATTTGAAGTTGCGCTACTAGTTCTGGTCATGACGATTGGATCTCTTCTTTCTAGGTTTACTCCGATTGCCGAGAGTGAATTTGAATATGACAGAGTTCGTGAAATTGTTGGCGTAGCAATGCCTGCCGAACCGACATGGCAGAGGCTTTTCTTTAAATATGAAGCAGATGCACTCATGTTGGGCGTACTTGTATTCGCCACTGCTCTCTACATTCGTGGCGTCGTGGCCCTAGCGCGACGTGGTGATAAGTGGCCGGTAGGGAGAACTATCTCTTTTGCGATCGGAATTTCGTTACTTGATTACAGCACGAGTGGTGGTCTTGGACTCTATGCACTCTTTTCATTTCAGTATCACATGATTGCTCACATGGTTTTAAGCATGATTGCTCCAATTTTTTTAGTGTTGAGTGCGCCAATAACGCTTGCGCTACGAACGCTTCCAATCGGCCGGACATCCGAGGAGCGCGGAATTCGGGGCTGGTTGATTGAGTCACTCCATTCGCGCGTTACGGGAATATGGACCAATCCGATAGTTGCGCTTGCCATATTTGATGGCTCGCTCTTTGCTCTCTATTTCACACCGCTCTTTGGTGATTTGATGTCTAGCCACTTTGGACACTTGCTGATGAACTTCCACTTTATTGCAGCTGGTCTGCTCTTCTTCCATGTGATTGTGGGAATCGATCCAAACCCAAGGCGAGTTCATCACTTGGTTCGCGTTGTAATCCTTCTTGGAGCTATCAGCATCCATGCCTTCTTCTCTATTGCACTTCAGGCATCAAACACTTTAATTGACGGCGGTTATTACCAATCCCTGGAGCGACCGTGGGCCACTGATTTATTAGCCGATCAGAAAGCTGGCGCATCAATTGGATGGGCGATGGGGGAGATTCCAATCATCATCGCTCTTATCGCAACCTTTATTCAATGGATGCGTTCAGATGCGCGCGAGGCAAAACGTGCTGACAAGAATTCTGAGCGCGATCTAGCTGAATACAACGATTATTTACGCAGACTCGCAGAGGGGCGGAAGGACTCGTAGTATTCGCGCCATGGATCAGCTCTTCTCGCTTCCGGATGAATATGTGGCGCTGCGCGAAAGTGTTCGTGCTTTAGCAGATAAAAAAATTCAACCTCATGCTCAAGATGTAGATGCAAACGCGAGATTTCCGCAAGAGGCGCTTGATGCGCTACAAGCTGCCGATTTAGCCGCACCACATGTTCCGGTTGAGTTTGGTGGCCAAGGCGCCGATGCGCTTGCAGTAGTAATTGTGATTGAAGAAGTCGCACGCGTATGTGCATCTTCATCGCTTATTCCTGCGGTGAACAAGCTTGGTTCTGTTCCATTGATGCTTGGAGGCAATGAAGAGCAGAAGAAGCGTTGGCTTACTCCACTTGCAAAAGGAAAAGGTTTTTCATATTGCCTATCTGAATCAGAAGCTGGCTCGGATGCCGCATCGATGAAGACTCGTGCGGTACGAAAAGGCGATGGCTGGGTATTAAGTGGAAGTAAGAAATGGATTTCTCATGCTGGGGTATCTGAGTTCTATACAGTACTTGCATCAACTGATCCAGATAAAGGCGGAAAGGGAATAACAGCTTTCGTCGTAGAAAAAAGTGATCCCGGAGTCTCCTTCGGCGCTCATGAAAAGAAGATGGGATTTAAGGGTTCTCCAACTCGCGAGGTTTATTTTGACAACGTCGAATTTGGCGACGATCGAAGAATAAGTGAAATTGGTGGCGGCTTCGGTTTGGCAATGAAAACTCTAGACCACACCCGAATCACTATTGCAGCCCAAGCGCTTGGAATTGCCCAAGGTGCATTTGAAATTGCCACTAAGTATGCAAAAGAACGTCGCCAATTTGGTAAGCCAATCTTTGATTTCCAAGCTGTCCAATTCATGCTGGCCGATATGGCAATGGAGATTGAAGCAGCTCGACAACTCACTTACGCGGCGGCCGTAAAGAGTGAGCGAGGCGAGAACGATCTCACCTTCTTCTCTGCGGCTTCAAAATGTTTTGCCACAGATGTGGCAATGAAAGTGACTACTGATGCAGTGCAAGTTCTCGGGGGATACGGTTATGTAAATGACTATCCAGTCGAGCGGATGATGCGCGATGCAAAACTAACCCAAATCTACGAGGGTACTAATCAGATTCAACGCTTGGTGATGGCGCGCAATCTTGGAGTTAACTAGAACCGAATCAATCTTGTAGGTGTCAAAACCGCATTTACCGGTATGTCATGGTCTTCTCTAGGAATACTCTCTATAAATTCAGATTCATTTATTATCGCGATTGAAACCCCTTGAAAGCTCTCTAGCATTCGATCATAAGAACCGCCACCTTGCCCCAGACGATTTCCGTGCTGATCAATCGCAAGTGCTGGGATGATCATCAAGTCGATAGCGTCGCTGAACTTGTCTCCATTTGGCTCACGAAGCTTGCCATTTAACTTTAGGTTGATTGGATTCCCATCCCAAATTCGAAACTCCAGTGATCGATCTGGCAGGAGTGCTGGCAAAAGTAATTTCTTTCCACTTTCAATTATCAGTTGATTAATTGAATTGGTATCTGGCTCATTGCCGTAGGATTGATAGCTTGCGATAACACGCGCCATCTTGAACTCGTCAGAATCGGCTAAGAGTGAGAGATTAAAGTGAGATTGGTTATTCCTGCGATGTGATCGGATTGATTCACGCAATTTCGCCTTCGTGTTATCCACGGGATTAGCGTAGGTTCAAAGTATCTTTTCCGCGTGAGCGAGAGCATTCGGGTATCAGAACTAGCCGCCCAATTATTGGCGCTATCTAAGCCGCTGGCTGCTTTTGATATGCCACTTCTAGATTCCCATGGCGCCACACTCGCTGAGGATGTTTATCAAGGAGATAAGTTGGCGCTCCGTTCTGGCTCGCGAATTCGCGCTACCCAGATCGGATTAGCGGCTTCGCTAGGCCTTGATCACCTTCCAACTAGGCCCCAACCGCGAGTAGTTGTTATCTCAGCTGGGGACGATTTAGTCGAACCGGGTAAACCACTTTCACGCGATGATGAATTCGAAGTCAACTCCTGGCTTCTTACTACTGCAGCAAAAGAGGCCGGAGCTGTTGGTTATCGCGTAACCACAATTCCTGAAACTGAAGATTCTCTAAAGGATGTAGTTGAAGATCAATTAGTTCGAGCAGATTTGATAGTCATTTGTGGCGAAAGCCATGATGAGTCTTTTGATTTGATACATGGCGTGTTAAGTCGTCTCGGTGATGTCAAAGGAGTATCTCCAAATATTGAAGGCAGTGGTCGACATGCATTCGGGACTATCGGACCTGATAAGACGCCCGTTGTAGCGCTTCCGGGAGATCCAATATCTGCTTACATCTCAACTGAAATTTTTATTCGTCCAATGATTAGAAATATGATGGGCCTTTATGACATTCATCGACCTATAACAAAAGCCACTCTTACAAATGATGTATCGAGCGACTCTGGGAAACATGCATTTATTCGCGCGATACTCTCAAACGATAATCCGAGCAGGCGATTAGTAACAGCGCTTCCCAACCAAAGCGAGCTAGTTGGCCTCTCTGATGCAACGGGGCTAATTGTGATGAGCGAAGAAGTTACTCTCTATAAAGCTGGCGAGGAAGTTGATGTGCTGATGCTGGAACGGCGCTTTAACTAAATAGTGAAGCCCTGATCTAAATGAATTGGCCAATCGTTCTCCAAGAAGGAGAAATAACGCTTCAGCCACTTCGATTTCGCGATCGAAGGGCCTGGCTTGATTTGAGAGCGCGCAACCGCTCCTGGCTTACCCCATGGGAGGCGACCTCTCCTCTTATCGAAGAGCAGAAGTCACTTCCTACTTATGTAGAGATGGTCAACTTTCACAAGAGAGAGGGAAAAGCTGGTCGCTCTTACTCGTTTGCAATCTGGTTCCATAAAGAATTAGTGGGCCAGATAACGCTAGGTGGAGTCTCATATGGAGCCTTTCGAGGCGCCCATATCGGGTACTGGATTGATGAAGGGCATGCCAATAAGGGTTTGATTACGCGAGCGGTAAGAGAGGTAACGCGTTTTGCGCTAGACGATTTGAGATTACATCGAATTGAAATTGCGCTTCGTCCGGAAAATGGCGCGTCGAAGCGAGTAGCAGAGAAAGCTGGATATGTATTTGAAGGATTACGGCCACGCTATTTACATATTGACGGTGGATGGCGAGATCACATCGTTTTCGTAAAAGAGAACACGAGAATTTAGCCCCCCGGGAAATACCTGAAAAGTCCAAATCCGCCCTTTAAGGTTAGGCTTCATGGGTTCAGGTCTCATCTACATAATCATCGTAGGTATGTGGATCGCCTATTTTCTTCCACGTTGGATTACAAATCATGAAGAGGTATCAGGTCGCTCAATTGAAAAGTTTGCATCAACGATGCGAGTGGTGGGTAAGACTTCCGGAAATGCGAGAGATGAGCTCACCGATTTACTTCGTAAAAAAGATAATCAGCTTCTAATTCGTAGAATTCTTTTTGTTTCTCTACTTGGATTAACTTTAATCGTTGCAGTCTTTTCATTAGTTGGATTTTTGTCTCCCGCGATTATCGCAATTCCAATTTCTGGTTTTGGACTCTATGTTGTGCATGCGCGACATCAAATGAGCGCACTCAATGATGAGATTATTATTGCTTCAAATGCGGTGAAACAGATTGAAAAATCAACCGGCAAGTATTCCGAACTTATCGCAAGATCGAAGAGGTTAGCTCGAAGTAAGGAAGAAATTGCAGATGAACAGTGGACACCACTCTCAGAAAGACTTGCGCGATCTGAATCTGAAGTGCATGGAATAACTATCCTTCCAAAGGGTTCGGCTCACAAGA
>JBEARJ010000054.1:0-5457 GCA_041163285.1 Actinomycetota bacterium
CAATTTCTTGGTAATCAACTTCAATATCGGACAAGGCAGTTAGACAACGAGGACACCAGTTGATTATCCGCTCGGCGCGATATATCAAGCCCGCTTCATAGAGCCGCTTGAAAATAGTCAGAACCGCTCTAGAAAGCCCTTCATCCATGGTGAAGCGTTCGCGATTCCAATCAACGCTATCGCCAAGTCGCTTCATCTGGTCGAGAATTGCGCCACCAGACTCGGTTTTCCATTCCCAAACTTTCTTCACGAATTCTTCACGACCAAAGTCATGTCGACTCTTTCCTTGAGAGGCGAGCTGTCGTTCAACAACATTCTGTGTAGCGATACCCGCGTGATCCATTCCGGGAAGCCAGAGGGTTTCAAAACCCTTCATGCGCTTCATTCTTATTAATAGATCTTGAAGTGTGTGATCGAGAGCGTGACCGATATGAAGACTTCCGGTCACATTAGGTGGAGGAATGACTATGCAAAATGGAGGTTTATTGGATTTCGCATCAGCAGAGAAATATCCAGAATCTAGCCATTTTTGGTAGAGCGGACCCTCAATATCTTGCGGTGCAAAATTGGAAGGTAGCTCAGACATAAGACGGGATACTACCGAGAGTTACGCAGTCTTCTCTTCTCCGCGCTTACCGCTTCGTTTCACGCTATTTGGACCACGCTCTACATACACGGGCGACGTCTTATTCTTAATTACTTCAGCGTTCACGATTACCTTGGCAATCTCTTTTTTGCTTGGCACTTCATACATAACAGGTAGAAGGATTTCCTCCATGATTGCACGTAGTCCACGTGCGCCTGTTCCGCGAGCGATGGCTTGGTCTGCGATTAATTCAAGCGCATCTTCAGCTATTTCTAGCTCAACATCGTCCATATCAAATAGGTGTTGGTACTGCTTAACTAAAGCATTCTTAGGCTCAGTCAGGATTTGTAGTAAAGCGGCGCGATCGAGACTCTCAACAGAAGTCACGATTGGCAGCCGGCCAATAAACTCAGGAATCATGCCGAATTTCAATAGATCTTCCGGCATAACATCTGCAAAAGGATCGAGCTTCTCGTTCTCTTTCAATACCTTAAGCGAAGCGTTAAAACCGACTCCGGCCTTTCCTTTGCGTCCTTCAATTATCTTCTCAAGGCCAGCAAACGCTCCGCCGACTATAAATAGAACATTGGTCGTATCAATTTGAATGAATTCTTGATGTGGATGTTTTCGGCCACCTTGTGGTGGAACAGAGGCGGTTGTGCCCTCTAATATTTTTAGCAACGCTTGTTGGACACCTTCGCCAGAGACATCTCTTGTTATAGATGGGTTCTCACTCTTTCGCGCTACTTTGTCGATTTCATCAATATAAATAATTCCAGTCTCAGCCTTCTTGACATCAAAATCAGCGGCCTGAATTAATTTCAAAAGAATATTTTCGACATCTTCGCCAACATATCCCGCCTCTGTTAGCGCCGTTGCATCAGCGATAGCAAATGGAACATTAAGCATTCTGGCTAGAGTTTGGGCGAGAAGTGTCTTTCCACACCCGGTTGGGCCAAGTAACAAGATGTTGCTCTTTGCTAATTCAACGCCTTCCTCGCGACGACGATCGCCTGTCTTTATCCGCTTGTAGTGGTTGTAAACCGCGACTGAGAGTGATTTCTTCGCGCGATCTTGGCCAATCACGTACTGATCTAGAAAGTCATAGATTTCTTGGGGTTTTGGAAGTTCTTGTAATCCAAGACCAGAAGCCTCATTTAATTCATCTTCAATAATTTCGTTACAGAGATCGATGCACTCATCACAGATGTAGACCCCAGGGCCGGCGATAAGTTTTTTGACTTGTTTCTGGGTCTTGCCACAGAAGGAACACTTAAGGAGATCGCCGCTTTCACCGATGCGAGTCACAATGGCCAACTTTCACTAGGGAAGGCTCTAATCGTAGATTTGAACCCGTTCGTATAGTGGGTGATACGCGTTCGCTTTAAGAGTAATTCGAGCTGCGGAGGTTACTTCCTAACGGAAGCTTTACGGCTCGCAAGAATTTGGTCGATAAGTCCGTACTCAACCGCTTCGGCGGAGGTCAGAATCTTGTCGCGCTCAATGTCCTTAGCGATTTCCTCTTTACTCTTCTTGGAGTGCTTAGAGAGCATGTTCTCCAAGAGTTCGCGCATCCGGAGCACTTCTTTGGCTTGGATTTCAATATCCGAACCCTGTCCGCCGCCTTCGCTGTAGGGCTGGTGAATCAGAATTCTTGAGTGCTCAAGCGCATACCGCTTCCCAGGAGTTCCACCTGCGAGTAAGACTGCGGCAGCCGATGCGGCTTGTCCCAGACAGATTGTCATAACGTCTGGGCGGACAAACTGCATAGTGTCATAGATCGCGGTTAACGCGGTAAATGAACCACCCGGTGAATTGATGTACATCATGATGTCACGATCTGGATCCATTGATTCAAGAGTTAGAAGTTGTGCCATCACATCATTTGCAACGGTGTCGTCTATTCCTTGACCAAGAAAAATGATGCGCTCTTCAAATAGTTTTGTGTATGGGTCAAGACGCTTGTAGCCATAAGCGGTGCGCTCTTCGATGGTAGGAAGAACGTATCGATTCTCAAATTCGTACTTACTCATCGAGCTGTTCCTCCGCTTCCTGAAACCTGACCTGCAGATTTAACAACATGATCAACGAAACCGTATTCCTTGGCTTCTTCAGCGGTAAACCAACGATCGCGATCTGAATCAATAGTAATTGTGTCTACTTTCTGGCCAGTGTGAAATGCAATCAACTCAGCCATCTTCTTCTTAGTAAACGACATCTGCTCTGCTTGAATCTTGATATCTGATGCTGTTCCGCCAATGCCACCTGAAGGCTGGTGCATCATTATGCGTGCATGTGGAAGTGCATAGCGTTTTCCGGGAGCTCCTGCACAAAGCAGGAATTGGCCCATCGAAGCAGCAAGGCCCATCGCTACCGTCGCAACGTCATTCTTTATGTATTGCATGGTGTCATAAATCGCCATACCTGCAGAGATTGAACCACCTGGTGAATTGATGTAGAGGTAAATATCTTTCTCAGGATCTTCTGCGGCAAGAAGGAGCATCTGTGCAGCAATCGCATTTGCCATTGTGTCCTCGACTACAGATCCAAGAAAGATGATTCTCTCTTTTAGTAGTCGGTTATAAACCTGATCATCCAATCCGCCTGCAGCTGATGCCGCTAAACGTGGGGTATTGAGCTCCACCGAATCCTCCTGCTTACTTAATCTATCGCGATGAATATGTAGTGACCTTAACGCCCAATACGGAGTTTTGCTTCCCTGAATCCCAGAAATTGCCCCTTGTTCGCTCAGGGCAGAGCGTTATTCGGACTGCGATTCGGTGGACGGCTTAGGAGCAAGTTTCGAGAGGTCTACTTCCCTGCCCGATGCATCCTTAATCTTTACTCGCTCAAGAACTACAGCCAGCGCTTTTGTCCGAGCAACTTCAGCCATTAGGGCGGCGATTTGGCCAGCTTGTGAAAGTTGCTGTGCGAATTGATCCGGGGTCATTCCGTATCTCGCTGCGGTACGAATCAAGTACTCAGTTAACTCAGCTTCAGTTACCTGGACTTCCTCCGCCTTTACGATCGAATCGAGAAGAAAATCAGCTCTAATCGAGCGAGTGATTTCATCGGTCACTTCCTTGCGATGGGTCTCATCCTCAAGTCGATTTTCTTTCTCCAAGTGATCATTTACTTCATCAGCGACAAGTTGTTCTGGAACAAGAATTTCAACTGTATCTAGCAGGTGCTTCAAGAGGTTATCTCGCGCTTGGGCACCTTGCTCCATCGCCTTTAATCTGGAGAGACGTTCGCGCGAATCCTTCTTCAGCTCTTCAAGTGTTTCGAATTCACTCGCTAATTTGGCAAATTCATCATTCAAATCAGGGAGTTCACGCTTTTTCACAGCTTGTAGAGTCACCGAAACTTCACCGGTTTCGCCCTCTTTCATTCCAACAAGTTGGGTATTGAAGGTCTTGCTCTCGCCAACCTTCATTCCTTCAAGTTCGGCATCTAGTCCATCAATCATGCGGTTTGAACCAACTTCGTAGGAGATCCCATTAGCGGTTCCGCCATCAACTTCTTTTCCATCAACTTTTGCAACTAGGTCTATAGTCACAAAATCACCAGTCGAGGCATCCTTTTCAATTGTTGTAAGAGTTCCGAAACGCGTTCGAAGAGCATCAATCTGTTCATCGACATCTTTATCAGCTACTTCAACATCATCAACACTTAACTCAATAGATGAAAAGTCAGGAAGCTGAACTTCTGGACGAATATCCACTTCGACTTCGAACTTCAGAAGTTCGTTGTCCTTCATCTCCTTAATATCAACAGTTGGACGACCAACAACTAACACATCATTCTCACGCGCCGCTTGTGAGTAGAACTCAGGTAGCGCATTATTAATGGCTTCATTGAGCACAGTTCCACGACCAACTCTTTGGTCAATTAGCTGGCGCGGTACTTTGCCTTTTCTAAATCCTGGAATCGAGACTTGTTGGGCAAGAGTTTCATATGCAACTGAAACATGTGGTTCTAGATCCTTGAAATCAACATCAATCGAAATACGTACTCTGGTTGGAGAGAGGTTTTCGACCGCGCTTTTCACAGGACTCCTGACTTCTTTCATCTATTACTGGTCGGGGCGGAGGGACTCGAACCCACGGTCTTCTGCTCCCAAAGCAGACGCGCTAGCCACTACGCTACGCCCCGCGACGTAGGTGGCAGAGTCTAGATGAAAAATTCACAACTGATTACCTCAGCCGATACCGTATGCCCCCTTAGGACGGTGATCGCCCTAAGGAAGCAACAAATGCGGGTGTAGCTCAATGGTAGAGCTCTAGCCTTCCAAGCTAGCTATGCGGGTTCGATTCCCGTCACCCGCTCCAGTTTTTCATTGATTCTTTTTTTTGTAGGCATCAACTACTCACACTGCCAACCAAACCAAAATTCCAGTAAATCCACCTGACAAAGTAACGACGTCAAAATCGGATATGAACATACCGGATGCGATTGTCACGGCCAGTTGATAATCAGTAATTGTTCCACTTCCATCAATAGCGGCTTTTCCCACAAATACAAATTCACTCCGATTGCTATTACCTCGATATGAATTGGATTTTCCTGGTAACCAGTACGTTGTAATCGTAGGTGACTGTCCAATCGCGGAGACTGTAAAATTCAAATATAGGTTTGTTGCTTCCGAATATCCATAAACAAA
The DNA here is from genome assembly GCA_041163285.1 of Actinomycetota bacterium. Classification (GTDB taxonomy): domain Bacteria; phylum Actinomycetota; class Actinomycetes; order Nanopelagicales; family Nanopelagicaceae; genus MAG-120802. The sequence goes on from JBEARJ010000054.1 coordinate 5,250, forward strand.
TATGTCAAACAAATAGCTCTTGCCCGCTTGTAAGTTGGCAAAATTATTAGATGCTTGAGAAACGCCAGAGCTACCCTTTAACGGATTTGAGAACACTAGGTTTCCTGCTGAAACTGCAGATGGACCGGTCGCGCCAGTTGCTCCTGTTGCGCCGGTTGCGCCCGCAGGTCCTGTTGCACCAGTGTCACCCTTGTCCCCTTTTAGTCCT
>JBEARJ010000055.1:0-5813 GCA_041163285.1 Actinomycetota bacterium
GACCGCTGTAGCTGCCTGCCAAGGCTCGTAACCGCGAACGATAGCGAGGCTCTCTTTATCGGTGCTAGCCAAAGCAATTAAGTCGAGTCCGAAGAGGCCGGCAAAGACAGCGGTGAGTATCGCGCCGAGAGCGAGCCAACTGATCAGGATTATGAAAGTGCCGAGAATCCAGCGCCATAGCCTCGGTCGTGCTGAAGGTTGGTCGCTTTCAGTTACTTCAATATGATCTCCGTTAGCCATTGCTTCGAACCTTTCTAAATGGTGTGAGCGAGAAGATCTCGCCTACAGAGGCATCTAGCTCTTCGGAGATCTTCAGCGCCAAGGAGAGGGAGGGGTTGTACTCGCCTCGCTCCAGGTATCCAACAGTTTGATAATGGACACCAACGGCATCGGCTAGTTGTTGCCTCGATAAACCACGTTCGACTCGAAGCTCCTCGATTCGATTGAAAATCGGATCTTCCGGTTGTCTACTCATTTAGCACCTCAATCTCTGACCGCTCGCATAGTATAGATACTACATAGCATTAATGCAACAGGTAGTTGAAGTTTCGTGTCATCTAGTTCAACTTTCAACTATCTCAATTTTCGCGTACCCTTGTGCCATGCCTTCGAAAAAGAGCCAAACACGCTGGTTAAACCCCCGCGAGATGAAGGCTTGGTTAGAGACAGATCTCGATGGCCATGATTTATCTATGGCCGATTACGAAGTGATGGCACAACTCTCTGAAGCGCCAGGGCGGAGGATGCGAATGAGTGAGTTGGCAGATCATGCGATGATCTCAAAATCGCGCCTTTCGCATCGGATGAAGGTGATGGAGAAGGCTGGGTGGATCAGAAGAGAAGAATGCTCTGAGGATCGCCGAGGCTATTGGGCCGTCATGACCGAGAAGGGCTGGAAGGCGATAGTTGCCGCAGCGCCCGACCATGTAGCTAGCGTTCGTAAGCGCTTCCTCGATCAGCTATCTGTCAAAGAGCAAGAGAGCATAACCGCGACATTTACCAGCCTTACCGATGAGCTTCGAGATCAATTCAAAGAAGAAGGATTCTAGAAAAAAGATCTTAGATAGAGAAAAGCCCGGCGCATATGCAGCCGGGCTTTATCTGTAAATCTGGCGCTAGATTACTTAGCAGCCTTCTTCTTACGACGACGCTTTGGGGCAGCCTTTGCAGCAGCCTTCTTCTTACGACGACGCTTTGGGGCAGCCTTTGCAGCAGCCTTCTTCTTACGACGACGCTTTGGGGCAGCCTTTGCAGCAGCCTTCTTACGACGACGCTTTGGTGCTGCCTTAGCAGCAGCTTTCTTACGACGCTTTGCAGCCACGTAGTGTTCCTTTCAGAATGGTTCGATCCGTCACCGAACCTTGCAAAATTCTATGTTTTTGCATCAGTGAAGAACGCAAAAGTAGCGTTTTTTACGCGTAAAAAGTGGGATTTTTGAGAATTTCGCAAAAAAGTAGGGTTAAGTTACTGATAAGTTAATTTGGGTAGGTGAGAAATATTTTTTAAGAAATTTCGCGTTTTTTGCGAATTTCGGCCTCTCGGACGGCGAATTCATTGGTCTGAACATTGTAATTGCGAAACTGAGGCATTACTGATGCAATAGCTACGACAAAGCCGATACATAACAAACCACCTCCGATAATCGAAGTTCGAAGTGATGTCATGGCTGCCATGCCCCCAGCTCGGGCCTGACCACCTAGCGGTCCCAGAAGATAAGAGAGCATCTCAATTCCAGCTAATCGACCCCGTAGCTCATCGGGGATTGATTGGTTCCAAATGAAGCTACGGAACATGGCGCTAACTTGATCAAAGGCTCCCGCTATGACGAGCGACCCAATAACTATCACCAACGAATCCGTGGTACCCGCTATGACAATTGCGACCCCCCAACCCAGGGCCCCATAAACAACAGCTTTTCCGTGGTGGGGATAGTTGCGCATCCAGCCGCTAAGTAGAGTGACGATTACCGCACCGGCTGTGATTGAAGAGTAGAAGAGTCCGAGGGCCCAGGGCGAACCGATGGCATCAGCCCAAAATGGAAAGAGCGCCATCGGCATAGCCAAGAACATTGCAGCTAAGTCGACTACATATGTGCCGAGTAGATCCTTGCGGCTAAATGCGTATTTGATTCCCTCCATCAAACTTTGAATTGATGGCGCAGTTCTTGTGGTCAGCGGTGGAACACTTTTGATTCTGGCGAGCAGTGCAAGGGAAATGACGAAAGTAGCGCAATCAACCAGGTAGCCAGTCGCTGCGCCATATGAGGCAACCAAGAGTCCACCAACAGCGGGCCCGACAATTCCACCAAATTGCCAGCGCAAACTCATTAGCGCACTGGCACTCGGCAAGTCACCATGGTGGACCAATCGGGGCAAGATGGCTTCTTGGCTAGGACGTTTTAGCCCGCTTAAAGCAGCGAAAATAGCTGCAATTATGAAGATGAGCACCACGCTTGGCGCATCTCTGAGAGCATTTAAGAAGAGAACAAAAGTTGCGAGCAAAGTCCCAAATTCGGTTAACCAAATCATTTTCTTGCGATCAACATGATCGGCTAATACACCGCCATATAGTCCAAAGATGATCAACGGGATGATCTCAACGGCACCAATCAATCCCACCATCCAGAAAGAACCCGTTAGTTCTTTAATCTGGAAGGGAAGGGCAACGAAAGTAATCATCGAGCCGAAGTATGAGAAAAGCCCAGCTGAGAAAATTAGGCGGAAGTCGCGATATTTTCGTAGCGGCGTTAGGTCAATCGCCAAACTACTCACGGTGAGAGTCTAACTATCGGCTCAATAAACTAGTTAAAGGTTTCATTCTCATTTGGGAAGGCGCCCACTTCAACATCAGCGATCCACTCCTTAACCCCATTTTTCATCTCACTGCGTAGATCGCGATATGCGCGAGCAAACTTCGGAGGTCTTTCGGTAAGGCCCATCAAGTCGGTCCAAACCAGAACTTGGGCATCGCACTTTGCTCCGGCGCCGATACCGATGGTTGGAATCGCAAGTTCTCTAGTGATCCGTTCGGCGAGTTCTGCCGGAACTAATTCAAGAACTATCGCAAAACAACCTGCGGCCTCTAGCGCCTTTGCATCAGCAAGAATCGCTTCACCTTGCTCGTTGCGCCCTTGTACCTTGAAACCGCCGAAGGCATTTACGGATTGTGGGGTCATACCAAGGTGGCCCATAACCGGGATCCCGTATTTCACGAGAGCCTTGACCTGGTCAACCACTCGGATGCCGCCCTCAAGTTTCACGGCATGGGCCTTAGCCTCTTTTAGAAATCTAATTCCAGTTTCTAGAGCTTGGGCATCACTTTTTTCATAACTTCCAAATGGAAAGTCTGCGACTACGAGCGCCTGTTTGGAGCCATTCACCACAGCACGCGCCAATGAGACCATCTCATCGACAGTGACAGGGATCGTGTTCTCATGGCCTAAGAAGTTGTTGCCGGCGCTATCGCCAACTAAGAGAACAGGGACCCCGGCCTCATCAAAGACTGAAGCAGTTGTGCTGTCATACGAGGTGAGCATCGCCCAGCGCTTACCCGCCTTCTTCCAGGCAGCAAGGTCTGCGATCGTGAATCGCTTCATCAATTCCTTTCCTCGAGGCCATTTAGGTCCCCGGGATGTACGAAATAAGTCTATAGGTACTCTTGAACCGTGCCTCCAGTAAATAGCGCCCGACTAAGGCTCGCTTCTGCCCAGATAAACCCAATCGTGGGAGATATAGCGGGCAATATTGAGAAGGTCTTGGCGGCTGCTCTCGAGGCAAAAGCCCAAGGCGCGCAAATTCTCCTCACTCCAGAGATGGTGGTCACTGGCTACCCGGTTGAAGATTTAGCGCTTCGACCAGCATTTAGGAGGGCATCGATAGAAGCTATTCAATCTCTGGCAACTAGATTGCGTGAGAACGATTGCGGCGAGATGCTGATTGCAGTCGGTTACTTGGATGATGATGGTCGGCCATTAAATTCTCTTGCGCTAGTCCATGAGGGCGAGATGAGAGCCAAGTATGTAAAGCGCCATCTTCCAAATTACGGAGTCTTCGACGAATTTCGCAATTTTGCTGCAGGCACAGGAACCCTGGTTCTCCGCTTCCATGGAGTCGATATCGGAGTAGCGATTTGTGAAGACATCTGGCGCGATGAGGGTCCAATGCGAGAGTTAGCAGTTCGCAAGCCAGGGCTTGTTCTTGTTCCCAATGGCAGTCCCTATGAAAGATCAAAAGATGATCTGCGTCTTGAGTTGGTTCGAAAGCGAGCAAAACAAATTGGCGCACCAATTCTCTACACAAATATGTTTGGTGGCCAAGATGATCTCGTTTTCGATGGTGACTCAATGGCGGTCAGCCGGGATGGCGAGTTGTTAGCGAGATCGCCTCAATTTCAAAGTGATCTTCTAGTTGTTGACGTTCCGGTCGAGTTAAGGACATCTGCCCCGGACTTAGTTATTAGCGATGAAGTTCTAGATATAGCTCAAGCTATTCCCGCGCGGATTGCAGATGTTTTGGCTGAACCAGAAGAGATATGGAGCGCCCTGGTTCTCGGACTTCGTGACTATGTCGAAAAGAATGGCTTTAAGTCGGTAGTTCTTGGACTCTCTGGCGGAATCGATTCAGCCGTAGTGGCGACCATCGCTGTCGATGCCCTCGGAAGAGATCGCGTCTTCGGGGTATCCCTTCCTAGCAAGTACTCATCAGAACACTCCAAGCGTGATGCTTCGGATTTAGCTCGGAATTTAGGAATTGAGTTTCGCACCATTGATATAGAACCGGTCGTCCAAGGCTTTCTACAGGCTACAACTCTTCAAGGCTTGGCAGAAGAGAACGTTCAAGCCCGAGTTCGTGGCTCACTCTTGATGGGTCTATCAAATCAAGAGGGGCACCTAGTACTGGCAACAGGAAACAAGTCCGAATTAGCAGTCGGTTATTCCACTCTCTATGGCGATGCGGTCGGAGGGTACGCTCCAATAAAGGATGTATTCAAAGTAGATGTTTGGCGATTAGCAAAGTGGCGCAATGAAAAAGCCCGCAATATGGGCGCCGTTGCTCCAATTCCAGAGAGCTCAATTACTAAGGAGCCGAGCGCTGAATTGCGACCCGGACAGAGAGACAGTGACTCGCTACCAAATTACGAAGTCCTAGATCAGATTCTTGAGCTTTATATTGATAAAGGCGGCGACGCCAGTGCCATTATCGAAGCCGGTCATGAGAAATCTCTAGTTGAACGCGTGATTCTCTTGGTGGATAGAGCTGAATACAAAAGACGCCAATACCCACCTGGTCCAAAAGTGACTCCAATCGCCTTTGGAAAAGATCGAAGGCTTCCGATGACCTCACATTGGCGTGAGGGAAATTAGTGCAAACCATTTGCGATTAGCGTATTTTGAATGCCTAAGTAAAATTCGCTTCATGTCATCGATCACCAACTGGCTCTTCACTCGTCGCCGGGTTATCGATTTTGGCCGTGCAAATTCTTGCGGCTGCTGTAAGTAATTCTGCTCTTTAGCTAGATCCGAAATTTTTTATCCAACAATCTATTTATTAGGAGACGAGAGTGAAAATTTATAACGATATAACGGAAGTTTTTGGAAATACTCCGCTAGTTCGAATCAATCGCATCACCGATGGGGCAAAGGCCAATGTTCTGGCAAAGTTGGAGTTCTATAACCCAACCAGCACAGTTAAAGACCGGATTGGTATCGCGATGGTTGATGCCGCTGAGAAGAGTGGCCAACTCAAGCCAGGTGGCACAATCGTGGAAGCAACAAGTGGAAATACCGGAATTGCGCTTGCGATGGTTGGCGCAGC
>JBEARJ010000056.1:0-4583 GCA_041163285.1 Actinomycetota bacterium
CGCGTTGTGCAATCAGCGCGCGTCAAGACGTGAAGATGGGTGAGCAAATCTCCGGCATCTCTTACATAGCGACGGACGGCCGAATCAGTCCATTCACCGCCGCCATAGCCATGAAAACGAAGGTGTAGAAATACAAGTTGGGATACCGCTTCAACTACTTCATGCTCAAACCGGAGCCTTTTTAGCCGTTCCTTTGCCATCCGAGCACCAACTACTTCGTGGTGATGAAATGAAACGCCACCGCCAGGAATCAAAGCCCGCGTCTTTGGTTTTCCAATGTCATGAAGGAGCGCTGCTAACCGAATTACCAAGTTTGGGCCCCCCAGACGCTCTTCTAGCGCCATAGATTGTTCGACCACGGTCAGGGTGTGTTCATATACATCTTTATGGTGATGATGTTCGTCTATCTCAAGCCTTAGTTTGGGAATCTCAGGTAAAAACTTCTCACATAAACCAGTGTCAACCAATGTTGTTATTCCAGCCCTTGGATTAGGTGACATCACTATCTTCACAAATTCATCATGGATACGTTCTGCTGAGATTATTCCTAATCGCTCTGCCATTTCGCTCATTGCAGATAACAACTCTGGTGCAATCGCGAAACCAAGTTGTGCTGAAAAACGAGCCGCACGCAACATGCGAAGTGGATCATCACCAAATGAGAGTTCTGGTGAACCTGGAGTCCTTAACGTTTTTAGAAGTAAGTCTCTGACGCCATTGTGTGGATCGATAAAAATTGGTTCATCAGAGGTAAGTTCGATCGCCATTGCGTTGACAGTGAAATCACGTCGATACAGGTCTACTTCAATTGAATCGCCAAATTTCACGTCAGGTTTACGTGAATCCGAGACATACACTTCACTTCTATAAGTTGTAATCTCAAATATTAATTCGCCGCGCTTTGCGCCGATGGTTCCAAATTTCGCACCAATTTCCCAGAGATCATTCGCCCAATTCTTAAGAATCTTCTTTATCTCTTCAGGGCGCGCGTTGGTTGTTAAATCAAGATCATTTCCAAGTCGATCCAAAAGAATGTCACGAACAGAACCGCCAACGAGGGCGAGAGTGAATCCACCAGCCTTAAAAAGTTTCGCTAGCTCAAGGGCTTCGGGCGCTCTTCCTTTGAGTGCTGAGATTGCGATTTCACTCGCCGCTGATACTGGTGTTTCCATTAGAGCGTAAGGCTACCGAGTAGGCTTCTTCCCATGACCCCGGCACCAAGTGCGGGCGGCGAAGGTAGTAAAAAGAAGCGTAATCGGCGACGTTCACGCTCAAAATCTTCAAAACGTCCGTCACTTAAGAAACAACCTTACGCAAAACGTGTTGATGAGATTAGCGCTGGCGGTTTAGTAATTGATAGTTCTAGAACAAAAGGTTTGTTGATCGGAAGAATCGATGCCAAAGATCCAAATCGTGAGAGATTGCTCTGGTCACTTCCCAAAGGGCATATTGAGGAAGGTGAGTCACCTGAACAAGCTGCTGTACGAGAAGTTCGAGAAGAGACAGGTATTGAAAGTGAAATCTATAAATCACTCGGAGTAATTGATTTTTGGTTTATGGCTGGTGGAAAGAGAATCCATAAGACCGTTCACCACTTCCTCTTTAATGAAAAGGGTGGACGAATCGCACCACAAGTCAGTGAAGTAGATGATGTCCAGTGGTTCCCTTTAGCCGAGATTGTCGAACGCCTTGCTTATCCAGATGAAAAGAAGTTGATTGCGCGTTCTAAAGAGATGTTCCAATGAAACGTTTTATTTGGATTTTGGCGCTCTTGCTAATTCCGGTACACCCAGTTAGCGCCAATACAACAATTACTATTGCGGAACCACCTACCCGTAACGCCCAAGGGATTTTTATAAATGATGATTTAGCTAGTTCGATAACTCCAGAGGGAAGATTAGGAAAACTTCTCTTTGAACGTAATTCAGCTATTCAAAGTTATGTGATTGATATGGGAACCATTGAAGAGATTCAAGATCTTGTTGATGGATATAGCTTCATAGATGAAGTGGGTGAAACAGTCGAGATTCCTGAGTTTGTAATAGCCGGTATCTGGCTTAACACACTCCGGAACGCCGTTAAGGGTCGGACCGTTACAGCTTTACCTTATGGAAATCCGGATCGAGAATATCTAGAGCGCAGATCCTCTAGTGAATACCGATTCCTCAAAAGATTTGGGGCGGAACGGCTCCAAAGCTTTCTCGAACTTGGGGTTAGTAGGGGAAATAGCCTTAATTTAGGCGGAGAATCTACGGGTAAGGCAAGATTCTTAAGTTCCACCTATCGCCGTGACCTACGAGTTCTCTATTCGGTTGCGCCTGCACCAGAGTTGGTATCGCTCCGTCTTCAGTTAGGACAACTCCTCAACCCTGCACTTTCAAAAGGTTCCAGTACGGCGCTCTATGAAAGCCTCACCCTTGCACTAAAAGAAAACCAACGAAAATTAAGAGTAGCGCGTGGCAACTACACCATCACCTCTTCTAATTACGATCTTCCAATTACTGTAATAAATGATTATTCAGTTCCAGTTTCGGTTGAGTTAATTGCGCGGCCAACAAACTCACGAATTGTTCTCGGTTCGGTTCCAACAGTTAACGTGCCGGCAAATTCCCAATCCCAAATTGAAGTGCCGCTTCGAGTAAATGCCTCTGGCAATACTCAGATTGAGGTCAAATTAAGGAACTCCAACGGTCGCCAGGTAGCGGAGATTGAGTACATTCCATTAAGACTTGCCGTGATTTCACCGCTCACTACCTGGTTTACGACTGGCATGGCAATAATCTTGCTACTTGCAGCAGTCGTACAAAGTATGCGCCGAGTTAAGAAGCGGAAGAAGCAATGAGTGATCTTATTAAGTCCTCGGCCTTCATGGCGCTTGGAACTTTATTATCTAGAGTCACTGGCTTAATCCGTGGCCTATTAACTGTTGCTGTACTTGGAACTGCGCTCTTAGGCGATACTTATAACGTCGGTAACACAACACCCAACATCATTTATAACTTACTTATTGGTGGCGCCCTTACTGCGGTCTTTGTACCCCAGATTGTCCGTTCATTTCGTGATAACGATGGCGGCAGCGCTTTTGTATCAAAACTTGTATCCCTAATTGGAACCTTGATATTTCTCGTAACGGCGCTAGCGATGATTGCTGCGCCTTTTCTAGTATCGCTCTATGCCCCTACTTTTGATGGCCGGGCCCGCGATATAACAATCGCATTTACGCTGTATTGCCTCCCACAGATACTCTTTTATGGGCTTTTTGGGGTTCTCGGCCAGGTCACAAATGCTAAAGAGCGCTTTGGGCCAATGATGTGGTCACCGATAGCAAATAACCTCACGGTTATTCTTCTTTTTGGATACTTCTTAACAGTGGTCGACGATCTCTCAGTTGGAAGCATTACCGACCAGCAGGTTCTTATCTTGGGCGTCGGCACAACTATTGGAATTGCTATACAAGCTCTCTTGTTGCTTCCTTATATAAAAGGTTCTGGCCTGAAACTTAAGTTACGTTTTGACTGGCGCAATAGTGGTCTCGGTAAATCACTCCGCCTTGGAAGCTGGACGCTGCTTTCAGTTCTTGCATCACAGATTGGTTTCCTAATTACCGTTAATTTAGCGACAAGATCGGGATTAAGTGCGATCAACTCAGGGATTGAATATGGTGTGGGTTATACACCTTATGCAAATGCTTATCTGATTTTGATGTTGCCTCACTCAATTGCAACTATCTCGATTGTTACTGCGATTTTGCCACGACTTTCTCAATATGTAATTGATAAAGAAATAGATAAATTCTCTAACGACATCAGCCACGCGCTTAGGTTGGTAGCAATCATTGCGGTGCCTGCAGCGTTTGTATTCTTTACATTTGGCACACTTATCGGCAAATCACTCTTTTTTGGAGTTGACGAAGCAAGCGCAGAATTTCTTGGGAAAGTTTTAGCTGGATTCGCTTTTGGCGCAATTCCGCTATCAATGAACTTAGTTGGAATCCGGGCGCTCAACGCCTTTGAAAATACAAAGTACCAATTTGTCTCTACGCTGATAACAAATCTCGTTGCAATCGGATTCTCTTTGGTGGCCTTCAGTATCTTGAAGCCAGAAGAGGTGGTAATTGGCCTAGCGATTGCATTTGCAATTAGTTATTGGGTAGGTCTCTTTGTAACGGATTACCTACTTAAACGATTTACCCGGAAGATGCTCCTTATCCGCGAATTGCCTTTTTATTTAAAGATTTCGGTGGTAGCAGGGCTATCTGTGGCGCTCGCCTCACTAGCGCTCCGCTTTATTGATTTAGGAGGGAATATCCCTAATCTCTTACTGGTTCTCTTCACCACAAGTTTGGCTTACCTTCTCCTTGCGCGCCTGGCAAAAATCAAAGAAGTGAGTGAAACTGTAAAGACGGTCTTACGTAGATAAGGTGCCCGAGTGAGCGTTGATTATTCGAAAGTCCACGAAGTAGTAATTGTTGGTTCCGGACCAGCTGGCTATACAGCCGCGATCTATACCGCCCGCGCCCAACTAAATCCGATTATTTATGAAGGTTCGGTGACTGCTGGTGGCGCGCTGATGAATACCACCGA
>JBEARJ010000057.1:0-4510 GCA_041163285.1 Actinomycetota bacterium
AAATCGCTCCCCCATCGAAAATCTTTATTGTGTAGGTGGTTCTGCTCATCCCGGCGGCGGACTTCCGCTCGTAGCGATTAGCGCTGAGATTGTTGCAGATGCAATCGAAGCGAATTGAATAGCGCTAGTGCACTTGAAATTTGCAGGGCAGCCCAAACCCAAGATGCAACAGTGAACAGATCTAGATCGAAGATGCGTCCTACAAGAGGAATGAAAATTAGGGTTGCTCGAACAGGGCGCTCGCACCAAGTAACAATTAGAACCTGATTGACTCCTAATCCCCCAGCCCGAGCTCGTAAATACTCCTGTACAAAGGCAGCTAGCCATGCAGCTATCACTAATTGCCAGGGGGCGCCGAGTGCATAGAGGGCGATAGCCCACAATCCCTCAACAATTCGATCTGCTACGCCATCAACTAGGGCGCCAAACTTCGAACTTTTCTCGGTCAAGATGGCAACTGTGCCATCAATCCCATCTAGCAAAAGCGAGAGTACGAGAAGAGCAATCGCCCAGTGGCTATCAGTTAAGAGTAGAAAGCCGCCGGCCGCAAGAATAGAGAGAAGCGAGAGAGAATTTGGTGAGAGTTTCAACCAGATAAGTGGCTTACTTATATGAAAGCTAATTGAGAGCCAAGCAGAAACTATTCCTCTAACTTCAGCGCTTCCATGGAGTGAACTCCAATGAGCAAAGAACTCCTCTCTTTTCATCGCAGTCCTATTCGCTTAACAATCTCAATTGTAGAGTCGGCCGAGTTCATAGTATAAAAATGAAGGCCAGGAACGCCTGAATCTAGTAGTTGTTTTGATAGTTCAGTTGCGATCGAAACACCTTCAGCTCTAACACTACTTGGATCCGCTTCGACTGCTTTAATACGTTTTGAAATTTCATGAGGTATCGAAGCTCCACTCAAAATCGACATGCGTTCTAACTGCTTAACGTTTGTGATCGGCAAAATGCCGGCGATTAAAGGAAGTTTGGAATTCTCTCGAGCCAATCGCTCTCGTAGTTGCAAGTATTTTTCTGAACCAAAAAAGAATTGGGTTGTGGCAAATTTTGCACCACGCCGCTCTTTTTCAATCAAGACTTTGATGTCCTGCTCGAAATCTTGCGAAGCAGGATGCTTATCTGGAAATGCTGCAACCCCAACTTCAAAATCCATCTCACGAGCCAGCGAGACGAGTTCATCGGCATGATCGAATCCGCCCTCAGTTCTCTTCCACTCAGAGGTAGGGCCACCTTCTGGATCTCCTCGCAACGCCAAAACAGATGTGATGCCGGCGCTTCGATAACTGTGAAGAGTTTCGATCAACGCATCTCTCATAGCACCTACACAAGTCAGATGTGCGACCGTCTTGATTCCAGTTCGTTTCGTAATTTCACTTGTTATTCGTATGGTGCGGTCGCGCGTACTACCCCCAGCTCCGTAAGTGACCGAGACAAAATCAGGCTGATATGGAACGAGCGCCTCTAAAGACGCCCAGAGTCGCGATTCTCCAGCCGAATCTTTAGGCGGGAAAAATTCAACTGAGAAAGTTGGCCGACTCTGCATAAGGGTTGAGGGTACCGTTGCGCCGTGGTTTTACCGGGAATATTAGAGATTCGAAGTTCAATAGATGCTGAGTTAGCTTCTTTCACTCATATCCGAGCAGGCGAAATAAAGGCGATTGATGATCACCTGAATCCGGTGGCTCAGGCTCTAACTGAATACGTTCTCGAAGGTGGCAAAAGGTTTCGCCCTGTATTTGCCTACCTTGGTTATCTTGGAGCCGGAGCAACTCCCGCAATATCACCGCTCAAAGCATGCGCTGCGCTAGAGCTAGTGCATGTATGCGCTCTCATTCATGATGATGTCATGGACGGTTCTGACTCGCGTCGAAACAAGCCCGCTCTCCATCGAAGGTTTGAAAAGTTCCATCAAGAGAATTCTTACGTAGGAAGTTCGGAACGATTCGGAGTTGCCGCAGCAATACTCCTAGGAGATTTAGCTCTATCCTGGAGCGATCAGATGATTAGTGAATCTGGGCTAGATGACAAACAAATTAGGCGCTCACTTCCAATTTTCCACGAGATGAGATCTGAATTAATGGCTGGTCAGTATCTTGATGTTCTTGAAGGAGCGCTCGGAAAATCTGATTTGAATCGCTCGCGGAAAATCGCTCGTTATAAATCGGGAAGGTATTCCATCGAGCGACCGCTGCGCTTCGGCGCAGCCCTGGCAAATGCAAGCCAATCACTTCAAGAAGCCCTTTCAAGTTTTGGATTACCTCTTGGTGAGGCATTTCAGCTCCGCGATGACATCTTGGGAGTCTTCGGTGAGACTGAAGTTACGGGAAAGCCTTCGGGAGACGATATCCGCGAAGGCAAACGGACGGTATTGATTGCGATGACTTCCGAGCGAACCTCCCCACAGGGACGGGCAAAAATCGAAAGTTCTTTGGGCAACCCCGAATTGAGCTCATCTCAAGTCGCAGAAATTCAATCTTTGATAGAAGATTCGGGTGCTTTATCTGAGTGTGAATCGTTAATCGAGACGCTACTGGCTCAATCTTTGGAAGCTCTCGGGCATCCAGAGATGAATCAGGAAGTTGCTCAGAGTCTTAGCGAAATGGCTTTGGCCGCCACGAGAAGAAAGAGCTAGAAATTCAATGCGAAGAGTCAAAGGTAAGCGTGATCGGATAGTCATAGTTGGAGCTGGACTATCTGGGTTAAGTGCAGCACTTCGCCTTGCTGGGGCTGGACATGAAGTAACAATTCTTGAGCGTGAATCAGTTCCTGGTGGTCGAAATGGTCTATTAAAGAAAGAGGGATATTCCTTCGATACGGGTCCGACCGTATTGACCATGCCTTCCTTGATTGAAGATGCACTTAATTGTGTTGGAGAACGATTGGAAGATTGGCTTGAGCTGATGCCACTCTCCCCGCTCTATCGCGCCTTTTATTCAGATGGCAGCATCTTAAATGTCCACGCCGATACAGCAAAGATGGAAGATGAAATCGCACAAGTAATCGGAGGCGACGAAGCTGCTGGATATCGCAGATACGTGGATTTTGTAACCAAGTTATACAAGTATGAGATGAATGATTTCATCGATAAGAATATTGATACGCCTTTCAATCTTTTGACGCCTAATCTTGCTAGGTTGATTGCAATCGGTGGTTTTCGCAGGCTTGCACCGAAAGTCTCGCAATTTCTCAAGGATCCCAGAACTCAACGGGTTTATTCATTCCAGGCAATGTATGCCGGTGTCTCACCACAGCAAGCTCTCGCAATCTATGCCGTTATTGCCTATATGGATTCTGTTAATGGAGTCTTCTTCCCTAAGGGTGGAATGCATGCCCTTCCAAGAGCGCTGGCTGGGGCGGCCACTAAACACGGCGTTAAAATTCACTACAACCAGAAAGTAACTAAACTCGAAAAAGCGGGCGCTCGCGTAACGGCGGCAATAACAGAGGATGATTCGCGATTCGAGTGTGATGCCATCATTCTGAGTCCAGATTTACCAGTTGCTTACCGAGAACTTCTCAACAAGACTCCAAAGCGAGTTAAGCGCTTAAATTACTCGCCATCCTGTGCAGTCTTGCTTGCTGGTTCGAGTAAGCGATACGACCATATCGCTCATCACAATATTCATTTTGGTGACTCTTGGGATGGCGTATTCGAGGAGCTAATCGACAAGAAACAGCTCATGACCGACCCAAGCTTGCTTGTAACCGTTCCATCGCATGACGATCCGCAATTGGCTCCCAAAGGTAAGCAGAGTTATTACGTTCTCTTCCCAACTCCAAATCTAAGCGCAGACATAAACTGGAAGCGCGAGACACCTAAATATCGAGATGAAATGATTCGAGTTATGGAGTCGCGCGGATATGCGGGATTTGGCGATTCCATTGAAGTCGAGCACTTAACCACACCGCTTGAGTGGGAGGCGATGGGACTTGAAATGGGAGCGCCCTTTGCGAGCGCTCATACATTTTTCCAAACTGGCCCATTTAGACCCGGCAATATGGCAAAAGGTTTTGAAAATGTTGTCTTCGCTGGAAGTGGAACTCAACCAGGAGTTGGCGTTCCAATGGTTCTAATATCTGGCAAATTGGCTGCGGAACGAATCACTGGAAATGGATGAGTTAACTGCAGCAGGAATTATTGAAACGGACCTGCGTAAATCATATTTAGAATGCAAACGTCTTAACTCACTTCATGGGAAGACCTATTACTTAGCCACTCTCCTTCTTCCTAAGGAGAAGCGTCCTTATGTCCATGCCCTATATGGATTTGCCAGATACGCAGATGAAATCGTTGATGATTTCGATTCCAAATTGACACCCCCGGAAAAACGAGATGAGCTCGAGAGATGGAGTTTCCAACTTCTTCAAGACATCAAGTCTGGTCGAAGTAATGACCATATTGGTAGGGCGCTTGTAGATACGGTCAGACGATTCGAGATACCGATTGCCTACTTTGAAGCATTTCTACACTCAATGGCCATGGATCTAGATGTAACTGAGTATG
>JBEARJ010000058.1:0-4985 GCA_041163285.1 Actinomycetota bacterium
GTTAAAGACTTCTCCCTTGAAATTTTCCCAGGCGAAATCGTGGGTCTTGTAGGTGAATCCGGTTCAGGAAAGACCACCGTGGGTCGCGCTGCAATCGGACTTCTCCCAATCAAATCTGGAAAGCTAGAGATTGTCGGAAAAGACATCACAAAAGCAACCCAGAAAGAACTCTTCCCAATTCGCCGCCACACCGGCATCGTTTTCCAAGATCCGGCATCTTCGCTAAATCCACGTCTTCCAATTGGTGAATCAATTGGCGAGCCAATCTACCTAGCCGGCCTTGCTAAGGGAGATGAACTAAATCATCGCGTTGAAGATTTGCTGGAGCAGGTAGAACTTCCTCGCTCCTATAGAAATCGATTCCCACACGAGCTTTCAGGCGGTCAACGTCAACGTGTAGGTATCGCTCGTGCGCTATCGCTAACCCCTGATCTATTGATCGCAGATGAGCCCACATCGGCTCTCGATGTATCGGTACAGGCTCGCTTCTTGGATCTGCTTCTTGACCTGCAAGATAAGTTGAAGTTTGCATGTCTCTTCATCAGCCACGACCTCGCCGTTGTAGACATTTTGGCTCACCGTATTGCGGTGATGCAGGATGGAAGATTGGTTGAAGTAGGAGAGCGCGATGCCATCCTTAAAAACGCTAAAGATCCTTATACCCAGCGTTTGATCGCCGCGGTTCCGGTTCCAAATCCTGAAGAACAAAGGAAGCGCCGCGAGGCTCGTCTCGCTGCCAAGTAACTTTGTCTGGGAAACCCGTATCTCTAGCTGATTTCGGACTATCTCCTGAGTGGGGATACATGCAGCACCATGATCCGGTCCGCTCACTATCTGGCGCAAATGAATCGTGGGATGAGATGGCTCGCAATCTTCCGAAATATTTGATGGCAGATAACTTCCGAAAGCGCGTAGCTGAACTTCCACCATTTGAGTTAGCTTCACTGAAAAGTGAAGGTGAAACTAGAAGAGCGATGCTTGCCCTTTCCTATATTGGAATGGCTTACCAGTGGTCAGAAGAAGAGGCCGCTCATGTAATCCCAGCCGTTCTTGCTAAGCCTTGGTATGAAGTAGGCAAATTGGTCGGTCGACCACCAATCCTCAGCTACGCCTCTTACTCAATTGATAACTGGTATCGACTAAGTCCCGAAAAAGGCGTCGAATGCGGAAACATCGCGCTTCTCCAATGCTTTTTAGGTGGCCAAGACGAAGAGTGGTTCATCATCATCCATATCGATATCGAAAAGAAAGCGGGCGTTGCGCTTCATGCAATTGAGTTGGCCCAAAAAGCTGTAGTCGCAAATGATGCAGATGCCCTAGATATAGCGCTGACACAGCTGCGCGATGGCATTAAGAGTATGTATGACGTACTCGCTCGAATGCCCGAAAAATGTGATCCCTATGTTTATTTCCACCGAGTTCGCCCATATATTTTTGGTTGGCGAAACAATCCTGCGCTTCCAAATGGAGTTGTCTATGAAGGCGTCACCGAATTAGGTGGCAAAGGTATGAAGTATCGTGGCGAGACTGGCGCTCAGAGCGCGATCGTTCCTGCACTAGATGGCGTACTTGGAATTGAGCATGAGCGCGATGAACTCCGCGAGTATCTAATGGAAATGCGCGAGTACATGCCACCGAAGCATGTGAAGTTCATCGAAGCGGTAGAAAATGGACCAAGCGTGAGGGATTTTGTAAATGGACTAGGTCGGACCAGAACCTCAGAGCTCTTTAATCAATCGGTAGAACTGTTGGGCGACTTCCGCGCAATGCATCTTGAATACGCTGGCCAATACATACATGCACAGGCTCAAAAAGCCCCTGGAAACCCCTCAGCTATAGGTACCGGCGGAACCCCATTCATGGTCTACCTTCGAAAACATCGCGACGAGACTCGCCAGCAAACCGTTACCAAATAGCTACTTGCTCCTCCGGAGCCATATAAAGCGAATCGCCTTCTTTCACGCCAAATGCTTGATGGAATTGAGGCAGGTTCTTCAGAATCTGGTTGCAACGAAATTCACCGGGGGAGTGCGGATCTGTCGCAAGGCGAACTTTCATTGCCTCAGTTCTAATCTTTCCGCGCCAGACTTGTGCGTATCCGACAAAGAATCGCTGATCACCAGTTAGGCCATCAATATCCGGAGCTTCCTTGCCACCAAGAGCAATCTTGTAAGCCTTGTATGCGATAGTTGCTCCACCAAGATCACCAATGTTTTCTCCAATGGTAAGCGCTCCATTTACATTTACATCCGGCGCTTCTTCGGGGGCGAGTGCGTTGTACTGTGCAATCAGACTCGAAGTGCGCTTTTCAAATTCTTTTCGGTCTTCATCGCTCCACCAATTCTTAAGGTTTCCATCACCGTCGTAACGAGACCCTTGATCATCAAATCCATGTCCGATCTCATGGCCAATCACTGCGCCGATTCCACCGTAGTTGACCGCATCATCCGCCTCGAGATCAAAGAAAGGCGGTTGGAGAATTGCAGCAGGAAAAACAATCTCATTCATTAGTGGGTGGTAATAAGCATTAACAGTTTGTGGGGTCATTAGCCACTCACTCTTGTCGACCGGTTTACCGACTTTGCTATATTCAAAGTCGCCGCGGAATTTGGAGATGCGAGCGAGATTTCCAACTAGATCTCCTGGTTTGATCTCAAGTTTCGAATAGTCGCGCCACTTATCGGGATAACCGATTTTTGGCGTGAATTTTCCGAGTTTCTCAAGAGCCTTCTTCTTGGTATCTGCGCTCATCCATGTTAAGTCGTTGATGCTTAAGCGATAAGCCTCAATGAGATTGGAAACTAACTCACTCATCCGAGTCTTGGCGGCAGGCGGGAAGTGCTTCTGGACGTAGAACTCGCCGACCGCCTCACCCAGGGCGCCTTCAACTAAGGCAACTCCGCGCTTCCAGCGCTCCTTCAAGACCGGGATTCCAGTCAGAGTGGTGCCGTAGAAGGCGAAGTTTTCATTTACAAAACGGCTACTTAAGTATGGAGCGGCACTTGAGAGTAAGTGCCAGGTCAGCCAAGAGCGCCATTTCTCAACTTCAAATCGCTCGAGCATCTTGCCGAGGTTCTCAACGAAGTCAGGTTGAGCAATGACAACCGTTTCAAGAACATGGCCCGGGATCCCAGCGTTTTCGGCCCAAAGTTTGAGGTCAAACTTTCCAATCAAGCCTTGAACTTCCGCGAAGTTTTTCTTGTTGAAAGTCAGGACCGCATCACGACTTCTTACCGTGTCCCAATGATGAGAAGCGATTTCACTCTCTAATTCGATGACGCGGCGGGCGTGCGCCGGGCCATCGGCTATTCCGGCGAGTTCAAACATCTGCTCAATGTGAGTTATCAATTTTCCGCGCAGCGCGCTGTGCTGCTCTTCCCGGTAATAGGCCTCATCCGGAAGGCTCAATCCGCCCTGATAAAAGTAAGCGATATTTGTGGTGGGGTCTGAGGCGTCTGCGGTAACCCAGCCGTTGAAGAAACCCCCAAGGCCTCGTCCTTCAAGATGGCCCAGAACTTTTGTGAAATCTTCCAAACCAGAAACTCGTTGAGCGCTCTCTAAATTTTCTGCAATAGGAGCGATATCCAACTTCTCGACTCTCTCTTCATTCATAAAGTCGTTGTAGAGATCGGCGATCTTTTGGGCATTTGTTCCAGGTGCGCCACCAGTCTTGGCGAGCTCTTCGATGATAACCCGAACGTTTTTCTCTGACTCATCCCGGAGGAAATAAAAGGCGCCATCAGCGGCGCGATCAGATGGGATCTCTGCTTTATCTAGCCAGGCGCCATTTACATGGCGATACATGTCATCTTGAGGACGGACTATGGGCTTGAAATTTCCTCTGAAAATACCGCTTTTTTCGCTCATACCGCGACCTTACCTCTCCATTTTCCAGTGAGCCAAATGAATGCTGGGATGATCAAAACTGAAACGACCGCGGCCGGACCCCATTGGACTTCTGGGGTCACCCAGATACTTGCGGCCGGAAGCGCTGAATCAGAACTGGAGACAACTAAGCCGGCCAGAATGTTGTTTGCGGCATGCGCACCAATGGCAAGACCCATCGATTGATCTCGCATAGTCACCCAGGAGAACATGAATCCACTAGCGCCATAGCCAAGGATGGGCAGAACCAAGTTTCCGCTAACCTCTGGGTTTCCCATATGGGGGAGGGCAAAGAGCAAGCCTCCTAATATGGAAATCAGCCAGATTGGACGCCTTCCATTTTCGAGGCGTTGCTGAATCCACCCCCGATAGAAGACCTCCTCGGCCGTTGTTTGGATCGGTATCAATGTGAAAGCAACGACTAGATAGGGGATGAACTTGGTCGCACTAAAGCTCCATGTGTAGGAGGAGTTGTTGAATATAAAGTCAGGAATTCCGGACGCTAGAAGTAGTAATGACATTACTGCAGCGCCAAGGAGCACTTCACGCGAGAAGTTTCTATTGGAACGAGTAAAAAGGTTTCGCAGTGGCTGACGAAGTAGATAGCGATGAAGAGTAGATAGCGATGAAGGAGGATTGGGATAACCAAGAGCGGTATAAACGAAATCAGGACTGCAGAAGCTGCTTGCCAAGGCTCGTAACCGCGAACGATAGCGAGGCTCTCTTTATCGGTACTAGCCAAAGCAATTAAGTCGAGCCCGAAGAGGCCAGCGAAGACCGCCGTGAGTATGGCCCCAATAGCCAGCCAACTGGTCAGGATTATGAATGTTCCAAGAGTCCAACGCCAAAGCCTCGGCCGAACCCGTCGAATCGTTCGACAGTCCTTCACCGACGTACCCTGCCGGCAAGGCCACGTCGAAGAAATGCGCGTACACGTCTCCGCCGACGCCGTCCCCGTTTCCATCCAACGGGTTGGCCCAGCGGTCGGTCAGCATGGCGCCGTTGGCCGAAAAGCGATAGTGGCCATCCGCCAGGCTGCCTCCGTACTCGAGTTGCAGGTCGATTGTGGTTCCTTCGCTGTACACGGACGACAGGTTCAA
>JBEARJ010000059.1:0-4451 GCA_041163285.1 Actinomycetota bacterium
GCTACAAGTGATTTAGCTTTGCGAGTATTGAGCGAGTTAAAGAGTGGTGAAGTGGCTGTGGTTCCAGCCCTCGCTGTAGTGGACACAATTAAAGAAGTTGATAGCTCTGGCTATGTGCGAAATACTCCGGATCGAAGCGCGTTGAGAGCGATACAAACTCCGCAAGGATTTTCGGTATCAGTTTTGAAGCGGGCCCACGAAGCTAGCGAAGATGCAACTGATGATGCGGCGCTAGTTGAAGCGCTCGGTGTGAAAGTAAAGATCATTTCTGGTGAAGCTCGAGCTATGAAAGTTACTAATCCAGAAGATATTACTCTTGCGGTTTCATTGCTTAATCCTGAGTCAAGAGAACTGCGCGTTGGTTTTGGAACAGATGCACATGCATTCTCTAGTGATACAAGTCGCGAGTTGTGGCTTGGTGGAATTTCGTGGCCAGGTGAAGTCGGTGTCGATGGGCACTCTGATGGCGATGTCGCAGCTCATGCGATCTGCGACGCGCTTTTTGCGGCGGCAAATATCGGTGATCTTGGATCAAACTTTGGAACTTCTGATCCAAAGTATAAGAACGCTTCTGGTGAAGTTTTATTAAGAGAGACTTTGCAGAGAATTACTAGTGCCGGGTTTTCAATAAACAATGTCTCAGTTCAAATTGTCTGTAACCGACCAAAGATTGGACCTCGAAGAAGCGAGATGATTAGCGCATTATCAAGCGCTCTAAATGTTGCATCTATATCGGTTTCAGCGACTTCAACTGATGGACTTGGGTTTACTGGTGAAGGTAAAGGAATAGCGGCTGTGGCGACGGCGCTATTAAAAAAGAGGAATTAGGATTTTTAAATGATTTGCCTCTATGACACCGCTACTCGAGAAGTTAGTGAATTCAAATCGATCGAGCCCGGAAAAGTCTCAATCTACCTCTGTGGCGCAACAGTTCAAGCGGCTCCGCATATCGGGCATATTCGTAGCGGCGTTAATTTCGACATTTTGCGCAGGTGGCTTGAAGCAAGTGGTTACGAAGTTACTTTCGTCCGAAACGTGACTGATATTGATGACAAGATCTTGCATAAAGCAGTGCATGAAGAGATCCCGTGGTGGGCGGTTGCGATGAAATATGAGCGCGCATTTAGCGATGCCTATCGCGCTTTAAATGTTCTACCTCCCACTTATGAACCACGCGCTACCGGCCACATAACCCAGATGATTGAGTTGATGCAGGTTTTGATTGATAACGGAGCTGCTTATGCGCCAGGAAATGGCGATGTTTATTTAGAGGTTAGAAAATTAAAGCGATATCTGACTCTTTCAAATCAGAAATTAGATGATCTTCAAAGCGCTGGTGATGCAGAAGATACTTACAAGCGAGATCCAAGAGATTTTGCGTTATGGAAGGCGGCGAAGCCAGGTGATCCCTATTGGTCAACACCATGGGGAGCTGGCCGTCCCGGATGGCATCTTGAATGTTCAGCTATGGCGCATGCATACCTCGGGGATGAATTTGATATTCATGGTGGTGGCTTAGATCTGATTTTCCCACATCATGAAAATGAGATTGCTCAGTCTGAAGCCGCCGGTCAAAAGTTTGCGCGGCGTTGGATGCATAATGCATGGGTAACCACAAGTGGCGAGAAGATGAGTAAGTCGCTGGGTAATTCTCTGATAGTTATGGAAGTTCTGAAGCGCGTGCGCGGCATCGAACTACGTTGGTATTTAGGAAGCGCCCATTATCGCTCGATGCTTGAGTTTTCTTTTGATGCGCTCGATGAGTCTGCAACTGCATTTCGAAGGATTGAGAATTTCTTAATCCGGGTTAAGGAACTAGAGAGTGAAATCGAAAAAGAAATCGCCCCAGAATTCAAAGCTGCCATGGATGATGATTTAGCTGTCCCGCAGGCGCTCGCCCATGTTTCAGAATGGCTAAGGGCGGGAAATACTGCTTTAAGTGAAGGGAAAAGCGCGCTAGCTAGTGCGAAAAAGATCCGCGGAGCGCTCGATATCTTGGGCTGCGACCCATTTGATCCCGCATTTGGTGAATCAGGAAATAAGAAGTTGGATAAGGCGGTAGATGGCTTGATTGCCTTGCTACTTGAACAACGAGAAGCAGCTCGAGTTCGTAAGGACTTCGCGGCCGCAGATGCAATCAGAGATCGAATAGCTGCAATGGGAATTTCAATTGAGGACACACCAAATGGACCGAGATGGAGCGTAAATTAAATGGCAAAGCAACCAAAGCGGCGCGCTCTTCGCGGCAAGGGACCGACACCGAGAGCTGAGAATCGACCAAACCATAAGAAATATCGTGGTGGTGAAGATAAGAAGCGACCCGATGTAAGAAGTGGCGATTCAAGACGTGACGATGGCAAACGAAGCGAGTTCGGCCGTAAGCGAGTAGAGCGCAAACGGATTGATAGTAAACGTGGTGATCGAAAGCGCGACTTTAGAAGAGAGCCGCGCGAACATCATGACACGATTGCCGGACGCAATGCTGTGGTTGAAGCGCTTCGAGCTGGACTTCCAGCAAAGGAATTAGTTGTCGCAATCGGTGTAGATATCGATGAGCGTCTAGAAGAGAGCGTAAAGCTCGCCCAGAAAATGGGCCTTGGTATCCGCGAAGTTGAACGGCGCCAAATTGAGAACATGACGGGGATTGCAAATCATCAAGGTATCGCTCTAGTCGCAAAACCATTCCAGTATTCCTCACAGAAAGAAATTTTTGCGAGAGCAAAAGAGCCCGCACTATTCGTTGCAGTTGATGGCGTTACCGATCCGCGAAATATCGGCGCGATTGCCCGAAGTGCAGCGGCATTTGGTGCTGATGGTTTGTTGATTCCAGAACGCCGAAATGCGCCTCTTACTGCAGCGGCTTGGAAATCATCTGCGGGAGCCGCCGCACGTCTACCAATTGCTCAAGTAACGAATCTGGTTCGCTCTATGCAGGATGCGAAGGAATTTGGCTGTTTTATCGTAGGTCTCGATGGCGATGCAGATACCGCTGTGGAAGAGATAGAGATTGCTGACCAGCCGATTTATATGGTGGTCGGAAGTGAAGGACGTGGACTTTCTCGGTTAGTCCGTGAAAATTGCGATTTGTTAATCAAGATTCCGATGAGCAATACGGTGGAGTCACTAAATGCAAGCGTGGCGATGTCGATTGCTCTTTACGCAGTCGACCGGAAGCGACATGCAATATAAGAGATTTCTAGCGCTCGGCGATTCGATGACCGAAGGTATGTCCGATGAAGTCATCGCTGGAAATTATCGTGGTTGGGCAGATCGAGTAGCTGAAGTTGCTTCACAGAATTGGCCAGGATTTACATATGCAAATCTAGCGATTCGCGGGAAACTTGTAGGACAAGTGGTAAATGAACAGATACCACTTGCGAAGAAATTTGTGGAAGGCACTTCAACTTTAGTTTCGTTTCATGCCGGTGCTAATGATGTGATTCGACCTAAGTATGACCAGGCAAAAACTATCTCCATCTACAATCATGGCGTTGATGAAATAGTCCGCTCGGGTGCAACTTTGATGTTGTTCTGTGTTTTGGAAGATTCTGGTGCAAAGACACGGGCGGCCCAGATTTGGAAAGAGCGCTTTAAAGATTTCAATGAGAATGTAAGGCGCCGAGCGGCTGCTGTGGGTGCAATTCTCTTTGATCCAAACCCAGATGAATTCTGGCGCGATGAGCGCTTCATTCACGAAGATCGACTCCATTTAAATTCCGAAGGTCATCGAAGAGTGGCACAAGCTGTGCTTTCGAGGTTAGAGCTTCCGCATGACCCGGATTGGCGGACGCCACTTCCTAAAGCGGAGCCGATTACAGCTTTAGAGAAACTTCAAGTTGATCTGAATTGGTTCGGCAAATATGCAGTTCCATGGGTGGGAAGAAGGATTCGTCGCCGCTCCTCTGGTGATGGCCGGAGTGCGAAATATCCATCCCCAATTGAGTTTGGGGCTAGAAGCTAAGCGCAGTCCAGCTCCACTTATAAAGACCGGGCTTAATCCGATATTTATCTAAAGTATCAGGACCACAAGAAGCAGTACCAACACCGCGATGCGCTGCATCAATTGTCACGACAGTATTTCCAGATTTGTTTACAAAGACATTATGGGTGGCATCAGCTAGATCCGTGGAACGCATCGGAGTCACAGTAACCATTCTCGGTTTATCGAGTTGGAAATACAGTCCATGGTTTGTCCGATTTGAGATTGAGAACCATCGAACTCCTACGTGACCACCATTTTCTTGCGGCTTGACGTAGGGAACATATTGATTAGCAACACTTGAGGACCAACGATGAACCTTTCCGATAGCGCGATCGGGCATAGTTTCAAATGGACCAGTTCCGAAGTAGACCAGTTGATCAAGATCGCCACTTAGTTCAAAGTGGATTCCGACGCGCGCAACATCATCTAGTTGCTTTGGAAGAGTGACTGTTTCAGTAACTCTAATTCC
>JBEARJ010000060.1:0-4837 GCA_041163285.1 Actinomycetota bacterium
TCTTCGACTTGTGCAATGGTGCCCTGGTTAGCATCAGGTCCAGCAGTAACTATCCAGGCCCGACTATCGAAGAGATCGCTCCTTGCCGATTGAGGGCCGCCAACCTCGCGCCCGGCTATCGGATGCGTCCCTATGAAGCGCTCTTTCAAGCCCGATATTTCTTCTACATCAAGTTGAAGTTTAGTTTTGGTACTTGTAACATCTATAAATACCGCATTTGGGTTCGTTTTGAACTCGGCCTTCAGAGCTGGAATTACTTCGTTGGGCGGTGTTGCAATAACAACTAAAGTTGGAATCAAAAGCTCGGAAGCATCGTCCGCAGGATAGCGGAGTAAGTCATTCGCGATGGCGTTATTGGTGCTATCCAAATCAGATATAGAAACTCTCCAACCACATTCTCGTAACCGAAGGGCGATGGATGTTCCTATGAGTCCCGCTCCCACGATACGGTCTCCAACCACATTCTCGTAACCGAAGGGCGATGGATGTTCCTATGAGTCCCGCTCCCACGATACGGGCCTCTCTCTGATTCATCTTTGACTCATTGCGCGAGATCTTTACGTAGAACCGAAGTGCCGCGCAGGTAAATGTGATTGATCTGCTTCTGGTTTCGAGTTGTCTCGCAATGAACCAATACCCTGATGGTTCGAGGAAGACTATTGGGAACCGGAATCTCAGTTGAGCAGAGAAGCGGCACATCACCTAGCCCCATAGCCCTAGCAGATGCTGCAGGAAAATCCGAGGTGAGATCCTGCGTTACCGTGAAGATAACCGAAACCAAATCCTCACTGCTTAAACCATTAACTCGCATTAACTCACTCATTAGTTCAACCACCGCATCGCTCATCAAAGTGGCGTCATCTAAGTCAATCTGGGTGGCCCCCCTGATACCGCGGATACGCATTGGCAAAGTTTACTTTCGTTGAAGGGAAAAGCTGGGAAGGTTCATTTACTGTCTTAATGTTTTGCCGATAAATAGACTTTCGTTTCTGGAAGGTACTCTCATTCAATTGTCGACAATTTACCTGAGGGATCCCTCCCGGCGGAAATGTCGATAAATCTCTCCGATCGATAAATTCTACGCTCATTTTTGTCGATAAAACTCCTTTATGTCTCTTACACAAATATTCATTTATTAATAACTCGACTTTTATTGTTTACCAACTTATCTATTAATTAATAAATGGTTTCAACGTTAGATAGATATCTCCATTTACCGGGTTTCAGCTCCCCTAAATGAATTCTGCCAACCCGCGTTCTCTTTAGGGCAAGAACGGTTAAATTCTGGCTGGCAGCCATTCGTCTGACAATTTGATTTCGCCCCTCATGAATCTCAATTTCAAAACCTCCTGGGATGGATCTCACCGTTTCACCTCTGGCTATCCCATCCACCAAGCGCACCCCCTTCTTGAGGTTTGCTAGAGCTTGACGCGAGACCGGCTCTTCGACAAAAACTTGATAACTCTTAACCGCACCTTTTGAGGGATGGCTCAAGGCCTGTGACCATTCCCCATCATTTGTAAGGAGAATCAAGCCCTCGCTCTCCTTATCAAGACGTCCCACATGAAAGAGCCTCTCTGAACGATCGAGAAAATAATCGCCGATACAGTTGCGTCCTCTGTCATCACTCATGGTGGACAAAACTCCTTTCGGTTTATAGAACGCGATATAAGTTTTAGACAATTTTGGATTGATATATCTACCCTCAACTTGAACTTTATCTTTTAACGGGTTAATTTTTGTCCCGAGGATGGTGACAATCTTTCCATTTACCTTGACGCGACCGTCTTGAATCAGCTCTTCGGATTTTCGCCGGCTGGCTAACCCGGCATCAGCAAGAAATTTTTGAAGTCTGATTTCGCCCATCTCGCAAGTGTAGGGCCTCAATTCGAAGCAACATCTCGATGCTGACCCGATAAAACCTTTACTCAGAGAGTGAAGCGATTACCTCATCTAAGCCATCAACATCTGGCAGAAACGGCGCCAGGGCAGGCAGATCCTCGACTCTATTAAGGCCTATCCGCTCTAGAAAATACGAAGTTGTTCGATAAAGGATTGCTCCGGTCTCGTGCTCAATACCGCACTCTTCAACCAATCCCCTATTTACCAGCGTCTTCATTACCGCTTCGACGTTGACACCACGGATGGCCGAGACGCGGGCTCGTGAAATCGGTTGGCGATAGGCGATAACTGCAAGGGTTTCTAAAGCAGCCTGGGTGAGCTTGGCCTGCTGACCATCGAGGACAAACTTTTCAACCAATGGAGCTAGATCTGGATGGCTGTAGAAGCGCCAACCTCCGGAAATCTGCTTTAGTTCAAAACCTCGCTGCTCAGCGGCATATGCCGCAGAAAGCTTGGTGAGAGCCTCTACGACCTCCTCGGTTGGGCGTTCGATGATTTGGGCCAGAACAACCTCCGATAAAGGCTCTTCGACCACCATAAGAATCGCCTCAATCGAACGCTCTAGTTCTCGATCAGACATCGCTCTCCTCGCTTTCATTCTTCACAGGTAAGTCGAATTCCTCGCCAACGGAAATCTCGCCATTTTCGCTACCTGTCCAGGTGACCTGAAGCTCGCCGAGAGCTAGGACCTGCTCAAATCGGATCTGAGCCTCTCGATATAACTCGAGAAGTGCCAAGAATCGTGCCACTACTACCAGGGTATTCGGGGCATCAGCCACTATCGCACGGAAAGTCATACTTTTTTGACGTCTTAAAAGACCCACAACATGAGTTGCTTCCGCAGCTACGCTCACCATCGGCAAGTGAAGGTGGGCGGTGGAGAGCGTTGGGGAGGTCTTGGGCGTCAGAACTCGATTAGCTATGGCGGCGAAGCGCTCTGGGCTTACGCCGATCAAGACCTCCGGGAGTAGCGTTGCAAAGGCCGCATCGAGCGCCACGCTCCGAGCGAAGGTCCGCTCCTGGATTTCAATCCGGCGCTCCAGGATCGACGCGATCTCTTTAAAGGCGCGATATTGAAGGAGTCTTGCAAACAACAAGTCTCGAGCCTCAAGCAGAGCCAAATCTGCCTCGTCATCAATTTCTCCTGAAGGCAATAAGCGCGCAGCCTTAAGATCTAGGAGCGTTGCAGCCACAACTAGAAACTCGGTCGCGTGATCTAATTTCCAGCCATCTTCCGTCTCTTCAAGAGCTTTAATGTGAGCAATAAATTCATCTGTGACCGATGCGATTGCAACTTCAGTTATATCCATTTTGTGCCGTGAGATGAGTTGCAATAGGAGATCGAATGGGCCATCAAAATTCGCCAGAGTTACGGAAAAACCGCTAATTCGCCCCTCTCCTTGATAGGGCGAGATTTCAGCGGAGTTTACTGAACCTAAAGTTTTACTTGAGAGTTCAGAATTTTGAGTTTCCATGACTTGCTAACTCTACGCGTGTCGCTCCAAGAATCCGAACCCATCTGATTAAAGTCGCGCCATGGCAAAAAGTGCTTCAGAGATTTCTCGTTTGAACGCTAAATCGACAATTAAAGGCGGTTCAAGAAATGAAAGTGAAATCGTAACTACCTCCTCGGTCCTAAGTCGACCGACTCCAGTTTTTCCGGAACCAACACCTCTTACATCTCATGGAGATGCTCGAATCATCTCTGTTGTGAATCAAAAGGGCGGAGTTGGTAAAACAACTACCACCATAAATCTCGGCGCAGCTTTTGCTGAATTGGGAAGAAGAGTTCTCTTAGTTGATTTTGATCCGCAACACTCTCTTTCAGTTGGGCTTAATGTTTCAACACGAGAGATAGAAGGGTCCATCTACGACCTAATGATGGATGAATCAACAAAGATTGATGATTTTCTACTGAAGACCAGCGTCCCTGGAATGGACATGATTCCGGCTCACGAAAATCTCGCTGGCGCTGAAGGCGGATTAGTAAACGTGATAGCTCGCGAAAAAATCTTAAAGAGAGTCCTTCAACCAGTTCTTGACTTTTATGATGTGATTCTTATCGATTGCCAGCCATCGTTGGGTTTATTGACGGTAAACGCGCTAACTGCCTCTCATTGGGTTTTGGTACCGCTTGAGTGTGAATATTTTGCACTTCGCGGCGTTGCACTCCTCGATGACATCATCAAAAAAGTCCAGCTCAACACGAATCCTGATCTACAACTTCTTGGAATTCTCCCAACGATGTTCGATCGCAAGACTGTACATAGTCGTGAAGTTCTAGAACGGATTAGTGAAGCATTTCCAAATAACATTTGCGATACCACAATTGCGCGCACGGTTCGCTTCCCAGAAACAACTGTTGCCGGTGAACCGATTACTTCTTACGCAAGTTCTTCGATTGGCGCAGCCTCGTATCGTCGGTTAGCTCGTGAATTGATTGCAAACGGAGGTGTGCGATGACACGAAGAATTAGTCTTCCCGGAGCGGACGAACTGTTCCGTAAAACAACATTGAGCGCAGTCCCCGACCAAGTAGAAGTTTCTGAAGAAGTAGTTCACACTAATCGTCCGACGACTTCGACGGCTGCAAAGTCACAACCGAAGAACTCGACCGGAGTAAGACAGACCCCTCGTAGACGACCCACAGGGATTGAAAAAGGCCCATCAGGTCGAGAGAAACATGATGAAAAGATAACGGTCTATCTTTCGCCGGAAGAGTTGTTCGATCTTGAGCAAGCTCGCCTTCATCTCCGCGGGGATTTAGGTTTAGCAGTTGATCGTGGCCGTATTGTTCGCGAAGCCCTTGCGATAGTTATTTCGGACCTAGAGGCAAAAGGTGATCAATCAATTATCGCGAGAAGGTTGCGCGGTAGATAAAGCCCTTACCGGGCTCGGGGATGCGCAGCTGCGTAGCTCTCGCGCAATTTGTCAAT
>JBEARJ010000061.1:0-7168 GCA_041163285.1 Actinomycetota bacterium
CTATCTCATGTCACGCGGACTCTCCGAAGATGAAGCGATGGCGATGATTGTCCGTGGATTTATCGAGCCAATCGCCCGTGAATTACCAATGGAGTACGCACTTGAGCTAAACCGCTTGATTGAACTTCAAATGGAAGGTGCGGTTGGATAATGAGCGCACTTCCTACAAATTATTTGACACCCACTGGTCGCGAAGAGGCTTGGCGTTTTACGCCCTTAAAGAGATTGAGTGGGCTACATGATCCAGCCATCGCAGTAAGTGATCGAATCTCAATCTCGCTTGTTGGTGGCGCAAGATCTGGTTTTAACATCGAAACAGTTCCATCTGCGGAGTTACCGCCAAAATCAAATACCGAAGATGCGGTCATTCAACGCGTTCGTACCACGGCCTCGAAAGTAACCCATCTAAAGATTGAAAAAGACGCTTTAATCGCAGATCCAATATTCCTCAAGAGAGATGCAGGCTCTGAAAAAGAATTCTCGCGCACCGTCGTCACAGCTGGGGCACATAGCAAGTGCACCGTGGTTGTCGAAAATGATGGAACCGGAACTATTGGCGAAGAAATCGAAATTCGTCTCGAAGCTGGCGCTAACCTGACCTTTATCTCGCTTCAAGAATGGAATGAAAACTCCATTCATCTGGGAAGACACCATGCAATTGTTGGTCGTGATGCAACTTTCAATTCAATCACCGTAACCGTAGGCGGTTCTTTGGTTCGACTACTTCCGACTGTCGAATACTCCGAACAGGGAGGTAGCGCCGAACTTCTCGGTCTTTACTTCGCCACAGATGGACAGCACCTCGAGCATCGCGTCCATGTTGAACACGGAATTCCAAATGGAAAGTCCAGAGTTACCTATAAAGGAATCTTGGCTGGTGCACAAGCGCGCACTGTCTGGATTGGTGATGTCTTCATCAGAGGAAATGCTGAAGGCACTGATACTTATGAGTTGAATAAGAATCTTCTTTTAACTGATGGAGCGAGAGCAGACTCAGTTCCAAATCTCGAGATCGAGACTGGCCAGATCGTTGGAGCTGGTCACGCAAGCACCACCGGACGATTTGATGATGAACAACTCTTCTATTTGATGTCTCGCGGAATTCCTATGTCTGATGCGCGAAGACTTGTAATCCGGGGCTTTTTCGGTGAAATCATAAACAAGATTGGAATCGAGAGCGTTGAGGAAAGGTTGATGAATCGTATTGATGCTCAGCTTGCAAAGGTTGGCGATTAATGACGACTTCACTTAAGTATTCGGATCTGCAGCCCGGTAAGCCCATGAAGATTTCCCTGGGGGATAAGGAAGTCTGCGTTGTCAGGGTCAACGAGGAAGTATTTGCAGTCGCAGATATCTGTTCTCATGCAGAAGCCTCCCTTTCCGAGGGTGAAGTTAGTGGCGAAAAAATCGAGTGCTGGCTTCATGGCGCCGAATTTGATTTAAGGACAGGGGCGGCCTTAACACCGCCAGCGACAGAGTCGTTAGAAGTTTTTGAAGTAAAGCGTGACGGAGATACCGTCATGATTTCAGAGCGTGGACGGTAGGAGCGAGAATGTCACAGCTAGTAATTAAGGGTCTACAAGTTGGCGTTGAAACTGAGTCAGGAATGACTGAAATCTTGCGCGGCGTAGATCTCACTATCAACTCTGGTGAAGTTCACGCAATTATGGGGCCTAACGGTTCTGGAAAATCTACGCTGGCTTACTCAATCGCTGGCCATCCGAAATACACAATTACTGGTGGCTCTGTGACTCTTGATGGCGTAGACGTACTTGAAATGGGAGTTGACGAAAGAGCTAAAGCAGGACTCTTTCTCGCGATGCAGTATCCCGTTGAGGTTCCCGGAGTCTCTGTTGCTAACTTCTTGAGAACTGCAGCGACAGCGCTTCGAGGTGAAGCTCCAAAGGTGCGCACCTGGGTTGGTGAAGTTAAGGATGCGATGAGCAAACTCGCGATGGATCCAGCTTTCTCAGAGCGCAGCGTCAATGAAGGATTCTCCGGTGGCGAAAAGAAGCGTCATGAGATTTTGCAGATGGAACTCTTGAAACCGAAGATTGCAATTCTCGACGAAACTGATTCCGGTTTAGATGTGGATGCGCTTCGTATTGTCTCTGAGGGCGTGAACCGAGTGAAACAGGAACAGAATCTCGGCATCATGTTGATTACTCACTACACCCGAATTTTGCGATACATCAAGCCAGATTTCGTTCACGTCTTTGCTGGCGGAAAAATTGTTGAAGAGGGCGGTCCAGAACTTGCTGAACGCCTTGAGGAGAAGGGTTACGCCGAGTACGTAAAGGCATAACTCCAGTAATGAATAGTTCCTTAGATGTCACCCGGATCAAGTCGGACTTCCCGATATTTAATCGCTTGATTCGTGGCGAACATCGATTGGTCTATTTGGATAGCGCTGCAACTTCACAGAAACCGCTTCCAGTGCTGGATGCCGAGCGCGATTTCTATGTAAATCACAATGCGGCCGCGCATAGAGGTGCGCATCAATTAGCCGAAGAAGCAACCGAATTATTTGAGAACGCTCGCTTAAAAGTAGCGCGGTTTCTAAATGCAAAGAGCGATTCAGAGATAGTCTTCACGAAATCTGCAACCGAAGGCATCAACCTTGTTGCTTACTCAATCGGAAATGCTCGTCCGGGGTCCAAGTTTCATTTAAAACAGGGCGACCAAATAGTTGTATCTGAGATGGAGCACCATGCCAATCTGATTCCTTGGCAGGAACTTGCCGCTCGTACTGGTGCAGAGCTGAAGTGGTTTCCAGTTAATGATGAAGGAAGACTTGATCTCAGTTCTCTTGAGTCAATAATCAATGAAAAGACGAAAATTGTTGCCCTTACTCATCAATCCAATGTACTAGGAACAGTTAATGATTTTGACCTCCACTCATCAATCCAATGTACTAGGAACAGTTAATGATTTTGACCTCCAGCTAAGGCCACTTTTGAACCGAGCTCGTGAAGTCGGAGCACTTTTCTTGGTGGATGCATGTCAATCTGTCCCACATTTCAAAGTTGATGTGCAATCCCTCGGGGCAGACTTTCTAACCTTCTCCGGACATAAGATGCTAGGTCCAACAGGTATTGGAGTTCTGTGGGGCAGACAAGAACTTCTTGATGAAATGCCACCGTTTTTGACTGGTGGGTCGATGATCGAAACGGTCACTATGACTGAAGCAACCTACCTTCCAGCTCCGAAACGTTTCGAAGCGGGCGTTCCCAATATGGCACAGGCTGTGGGGCTTGGAGCAGCGATCGATTACATTGAAAAGATCTCCTTATCTGCGATACATGAACACGAAGGTCTACTCACCAATCTGGCCTTAAAAGGTCTACAGTCAATTAAAGGTCTTACCATGATTGGACCAAATGACATGAATTCTCGTGGCGGAGTACTCTCATTTGCTATTGAGGGGATTCATCCCCATGATCTCGGACAAGCTCTAGATCAATATGGAATTGCGGTGCGAACCGGACATCATTGCGCTTGGCCATTAATGCGCAGATTTAAAGTTGTTGCTACTACTCGTGCATCTTTCTATCTCTATAACGACGAGTCAGATATATCAGCGCTGGTTGAAGGAATTGAGCGCGCGAAGAAGTACTTTCTGGAGCGCTAAATGGAACTCGACTCGCTCTATCAAGAAGTGATTCTCGATCACTACAAGCGGCCCCTCAATAAGTCGCTAGCGCCAAACCCAAATATTCAAGTTCATCACATCAATACAAGTTGTGGCGATGAAGTAACTTTGAATCTTCATATGACTGGGGAAGTGGTAACCCAAGTTACTTGGGAGGGTGTGGGATGTTC
Organism: Actinomycetota bacterium; assembly: GCA_041163285.1. Lineage (GTDB taxonomy): Bacteria > Actinomycetota > Actinomycetes > Nanopelagicales > Nanopelagicaceae > MAG-120802. The sequence continues at coordinate 3,823 of JBEARJ010000061.1, forward strand.
TATCTCACAGGCTTCTACCTCTGTTATGTCTGATCTATTGGCTGGGAAGACTTTTACAGAGGCTTTGGCTCTTGTAGATGAGTTCCAATCCATGCTTCAGAGCAAGGGGACTGACTCAGGAAATGAGGAGCGCCTTCAAGATGGAGTTGCATTTGCAGGTGTATCAAAGTTTCCAGCGCGGGTAAAATGTGCCCTGCTGGGCTGGATGGCATTTAAGGATGCACTTCAGCAAGCAATCAAGAAATAGCAACCGAAGAAAGGTAAGGCGATGACAAGTAAAGCGGCAGTCGCAGACATAACTGAAGCTATGAAGGATGTCATCGATCCCGAGCTCGGAATAAACGTGGTGGACCTAGGGCTTATCTATGACGTTACGGTCGATGAAGCGAATGTCGCAGTCCTTGATATGACTTTGACATCTGCGGCATGTCCGCTCCAAGATGTAATAGAGGACCAAACACGATCTGTACTCCAAGATTTGGTAACAGATGTGCGAATCAATTGGGTTTGGATGCCACCCTGGGGCCCAAACAAAATAACTGATGATGGGCGTGAACAACTACGCGCTATCGGTTTCACAGTCTGATTTCTTAATACCCGACAAGTAGACATAAGGTTCCTCCATGTCTCAACATGCGATGTGGATGTCTTTCCGCTCGCTTACCGCAGATGCATCCGTCAAGGACCAGCGACTGAAGTCCGGCACAGTTAAACGAATTGCTTCATATGCCGCCCCGTATCGAACGTCGTTGATTTTCTTCTTGCTAACCGTAGTTGTTGATGCAGTTTTGGTGATCAGCTCTCCGCTGCTACTCAAGCGATTGATTGATGAAGGGGTTATTCCTGGAGATCCAAATTTAGTAACTCAACTAGCGCTCCTAGTTGGCGCTATTGCAATCGCAGACGCCTTATTTTCAATGATTGGTAGGTGGTTCTCTGCCCGAATCGGTGAGAATTTGATCTTTGATTTACGTACCCAAGTTTTTAGCCATGTGCAGCGTCAATCAATTGCCTTCTTTACGCGGACTCAAACAGGTGCGCTAATTTCAAGAATCAATTCAGATGTAATTGGTGCCCAGCAGGCTTTCACAACAACTTTGGCTGGCTTGGTGAGCAATATCCTTACATTGATTCTCGTCATAGGAGCCTTGCTGACCCTATCTTGGAAAATCACGGTTTTAGCGCTTGCCCTGCTTCCAGTTTTTCTATTTCCCACGAAGTGGGTGGGGCGCAGACTTCAGGGATTGACGCGAGAGTCCTTTAATCTAAATGCAGAGATGTCCGCAACTATGACCGAGCGATTCAATGTCTCCGGAGCGCTATTAGTCTCGCTTTACGGTGATCAGACAATTGAGCGCGAATATTTCTCTTCTAGGGCGCGAAAAGTTGCCAATATCGGAGTCTCCATCGCGCTCCTACAGCGCCTATTTTTCATCGCCCTGACGTCAATTGCGGCGATTGCAACGGCTTTTGCATATGGAGTTGGAGGACATCTTGCAATCAATCAGGAGATAACGCTCGGAACTCTCTTGGCGATTACCACTTTACTGGTGCGTCTTTATGGCCCGCTGACCGCGCTTTCCAATGTCCGGGTTGATGTGATGACCGCTCTAGTTTCTTTCGAGCGTGTCTTTGAAGTCTTGGATCTGATTCCGATGGTGCGCGACAAGGAAGATGCTCGCCATTTGGAGGAAGGACCGCTTAGCGTTGAGTTTGATCAGGTTCACTTCGCGTATCCAAAGGCAGATGAAATCTCCTTGGCATCGCTTGAGTCTGCGGCAAAGCCCGAAATGATTGAAAGTGGCGAGATTCTCAAAGGTTTAACTTTTAATGCGCCAGCAGGAACCTTGACTGCGTTAGTTGGGCCGTCGGGCGCTGGAAAGACAACCATAAGCTCTCTGCTCCCAAGACTTTACGATGTAACGTCGGGAGCGATAAAAGTTGGCGGCGAAGATATCCGTAATCTCAAACTTGAATCGCTCCGTGACTCGATTGGAGTTGTCACCCAAGACGCCCATATGTTCCATGATTCAATCGCAGCTAATTTGCGCTATGCAAAGGCTGATGCGACCGAAGCCGAAATGGAGAACGCTTGCAAGGCAGCGCAAATTTGGGAGATGATCGAAGCCCTACCTAATGGCTTTGATACGGTCGTCGGAGAGCGTGGTCATAGACTCTCAGGTGGTGAGAAACAGCGTTTAGCGATCGCGCGTTTACTCTTAAAAGCGCCCAGAATTGTTATCTTGGATGAAGCGACTGCTCACCTTGACTCCGAGAACGAAGCTCTGGTCCAAGAAGCCCTTGCCACGGCCCTTAAGAATCGAACAAGCATCGTTATTGCACATCGACTCTCAACAGTGCGCAGAGCAGATCAAATTCTGGTTATCGAGGCTGGTGAAATTAAGGAGCAGGGAACTCACGAGGAACTTCTCGCCCGAAATGGACTCTACGCAGACCTATATAGCCGTCAAACCTTTTCAGCTTGAACCTTCCATTCTTCGCGGACGACAAGAAATAGGCCGAACAGGACCAATCCAGCAAAGAGAATCCACTGAACCGAATAGGCCAGATGCGGTCCATCGCTTAGCGCGGGAAGGGCTGCTGGAACATCAGGATTGAATGCAACATTACTTGCGCTTATCAAATCCAGATAAACCGGTTCAGTTTGAATGTTAGTTTCATTGTTCCACCGGGCTAACTGGGAACTTCCATCATTTCGCGGTACGGCAAAGACGGTTCCTGATATTTGCGCTTCTATGCTTTCTGCTCTAACTCGACCTTCAATTGAAATTAGCGCACTTGATACCGGCTTAACATTTGGGGGAGTAAGCGCATCTTTTCCTGCCAGAACCCAGCCCCGATCAATCCAGTACTTTCGGCCGGAATTACTTTCAAAAAGAGTAATTACTCCAAATCCGTACTTGCCTTCATGATACCTATTACGAATGAGAATCTCAGCTGTTGGTATAAATCGACCATCCATCCTTACGGTACGCCAGGCAATCTCATTTAAACTCAACTGACTCAATTGGGGTTCAGTTAATGAGTCCTTGACGATATTTGCACGAATCAATTCATTCTTTGCATGTCTTACTTCATGTCGATCGAATTGCCAGCGCGCCCCCTGTATACATAGAGACACTAGTAACAACGCTAGTAATGAAGCACCAGCTATACGTTTCATCTACCAATTTCGCGATTTCGGGAGCGAAGTAATTTTGCTTCACCCCTTATGGTCTCCCGACCAGCATTTGCGACAATGACTGAGATGTATGGAAGTGTTACTGCGCCAACTAAGAAGAACCAGCGATAAGGACTTGGGGTGAAAACTGCCAATAGAAAACAG
>JBEARJ010000062.1:0-4191 GCA_041163285.1 Actinomycetota bacterium
CCGACTTTCGACCAAAAGCCAGATAACTTCTCGTCAGCGTGATCAAAGCGAGGAACTCGCGGCCAGAACACCCAACGGCCAAATAGAACCACCAAGGCGGGAAGCAGTGTTAGAGAAGCGAGCATTGCCGAGACAATCCCAATTGATCCGACCGGACCGAGTCCTCGGTTACTAGATAGGTCGCTGAGCAATAAAACCATTAAGCCAGCAACAACCGTTGTTCCGGAGGCCAGGATCGGTTCGACAACCCCTCGCCAAGCTCTGCGCATCGCCTCGTATCGAGATTGGTAGCTGTGCAGCTCCTCTCGATATCGCGAAATCAAAAGTAATGCGTAATCAGTCGCTGCACCCAGGACGAGAACATCAAGAATTCCCTGAGTCTGTCCGTTCAAGTCAACCACATCATTCTTCGCCAAGTAATAGACAATCATCGTCGCTAAACCAAGTGCGAGTCCAGCGTTAAGCAGGGGCAGAATCCAAAGTACTGGCGATCGATATACAAGAATCAGAATTATTGCTACAACCGTCAAGGTTGTTCGAAGTAAAGTCGTGTCAATCGAACCAAAGGCGTCGAAGAGGTCGGCAAAGATTCCGCCTGGTCCTGTTACATGCGATTCAACGCCAGGAATTTCACTCTTCATTGACTCTCGGATAAATTCAATTATCAGTGGCAGTGCAGGTTCATCGCCAATATTTTCCCCGGCAATCTTTGAATCGATCTGAACATTGATGAGTACTGCTTCGCCATCTTGAGAGGGAATCGCTTGAATAGGGACCCCGGGGGCAAAATACTTCGATAGCGGTTCGCCAGAATCCGGCAAAACTTTCGCTCCGAGTCCTTCTGCGAATGCGTTGACTTCTGCAAATTTCTCAGGGTTGGTTGTTGGGTTTAAATCACCTACGAGAATTAGTAGCGTAGGGAGAAGATCTAGAGATTGATCCGAAAACTTAACAATTAGCTTTCCGGCTTCGGTCGACTCTGCACTTTCCGGGAGGAAGGCTGCGTTATCGTTCTCTTGCACATTGGAGATCTTGGAAAAAGCTTGGCCGGAGAAACCGCCAACTGCCATCCAGACAATGATTGTTACGACGGCTAACCAGAGCCCTTTTCGTGCCCTACTTCGCATGACCTTCTCGGATGTGATACTCATAACGAGCTATCTTAGGCGAATACGCCGATTGAAGAGTTCGAAAGTAGGCTAGGGCGGTGCCTTCGGATACAGCTTTGAATACTGCGCCAGTCGCACTCAAAAGACTCGGCCTCGTTGATTATGAAGAAGCTTGGCAAATCCAACGCCAATTTCATATGGAAGTTGTTGCAGGGGCGCGGCCAAATACTCTTTTGCTGGTGGAGCACCCGCCTATTTTTACCGCTGGTCGAAGGACTCTAGATAACGAACGTCCGATTGATGGTTCAAAAGTAATTGATGTCGATCGAGGCGGAAAGATTACTTTTCATGGCCCGGGTCAAATCGTTGGATATCCGATCGTGAAACTACGCGATTCTCTTGATGTTGTTGGCTTTGTCCGTGAATTAGAGAGTTCTCTAATTGAAGTATGCAAAGAATTTGGACTCTTGGCTGAGCGTTACTGTGAACGTTCTGGAGTCTGGATTCGCGATTCAAAAGGTGATCGAAAGATTGCGGCGATTGGTATCAGGGTTGCTAAGGGTGTAACGATGCATGGCTTTGCGCTGAATATCGACCCCGATCTTTCTTTTTACGAAAAAATTGTTCCATGCGGTATTGCCGATGCAGGTGTTACATCATTTGCAAACGAACTAGGACAATCCCCCGCTATCGAAGATGTACTCCCAGTCCTAGAACGTCATATTTATGAAGCTCTCGCAAAGGTTTCGCTCTGATGGTCGCACCCGATGGTCGTAAGTTGCTGCGGATTGAGGCGCGAAATTCTGCGGTCCCGATAGAGAAAAAACCTGACTGGATTAAGACTCGCGCTCATATGGGACCTGAGTACACCGCTCTTCGTTCACTAGTTTCACGCGAAGGACTTCATACGGTCTGCCAAGAGGCGGCTTGCCCCAACATCTTTGAATGTTGGGAGGATCGCGAAGCGACTTTCCTCATCGGCGGCGAACAGTGCACACGCCGATGCGATTTCTGCAATATTGATACCGGTAAACCTGCGCCACTCGATCGGGACGAACCGCGTAGAGTTGCTGAATCGGTTAAAAGTATGGGTTTGAAATACGCCACCGTTACTGGCGTTGCCAGGGATGATCTAGAAGATGAAGGGGCCTGGCTCTACGCAGAAACCATCCGAGCAATACATCAAGCTGTACCTGGCTGCGGGGTTGAAATGCTCGCACCGGATTTCTCGGCAAACCCAAAACTGCTTAATGAAGTATTTGAATCCCGCCCTGAAGTGTTCGCTCACAATCTAGAGACTGTTCCCAGAATATTTAAACGAATTCGACCCGCTTTTAATTATGAACGCTCCTTAAGCGTAATTAACAGCGCCAGAGATTTTGGCTTAATCACAAAATCTAATTTGATCCTTGGAATGGGTGAGACTCGTGAAGAGGTATCTAAAGCACTCGTAGATCTACAACAAGCAGGTTGTGACTTAATCACAATTACTCAATACTTGAGACCATCTCCACGCCATCACCCAGTTGAACGTTGGGTTAAGCCAGAGGAATTTGTGGAACTGGCGCACGAAGCGCGTGAAATTGGATTCCTCGGCGTTATGAGCGGACCGCTAGTTCGCTCTAGTTACCGTGCTGGTCGCCTCTACAAAGAAGCATCTGCCGCGCGGGCAACCTCGCGGAGTTAGCTGGTTCGAATATGGCAGAGTTGGTATATCGCCCAATTATCCAGATCGTTAAAGGACTCTGGCAGTATTTGGATTTAGATTTCAAGTTCCACGGTCAAGCGCATATACCAAGACAAGGTCCAGCGCTTCTAGCGATGAATCATGTCGGATATCTCGATTTTGCAATAGCTGGAACAGCGCTACTTGAATCAAACCGTCTCGCTAGATTTATGGCAAAGAGAGAGATCTTTGATCATCCCGTCGCAGGCCCACTAATGAGAGGAATGCGCCATATAAGCGTGGATCGAAATAACGGCGCTCCATCTTTCGTCGATGCTCTCAGAGCTTTGAAAAAAGGAGAGATTGTCGGCGTATTTCCGGAAGCAACAATCTCGCAGAGTTTTGAGTTGAAGGCGATGAAAAGTGGCGTAATTCGCCTAGCAATGGAATCAGGGGCGCCAGTTCTTCCCACTATTATTTGGGGAAGTCAACGCATTTGGACAAAGCGAGTACCAAGAAATTTCAAACGACAGGGTCTGCCAATAATTGTCTCCATCGGAGCTCCACTCCAATTCTCGCCCTCGGAAAATCCCGATGCTGCTCTGGCGCGTTTGATCGGCGCCATGCAAGTACTTCTTGAGAGCGCGCAGAACGAATACCCAGATTCTCCAATCGGGCAACGATGGGCGCCCGCGCGCCTAGGTGGCACTGCGCCAACGCCCGAGATGGTTGAATTAGAGAGTCGAAAGCGAAGGAAGGAAATCTAGTGTTTGGTCGGAAGAAGAAAGATGGCGCTCCCCGCGAGAAACGTTTTAAGACGATTCGCGATGCCTATGCATTAGCAAAACGTGAATATTCCTTCGTCATCCTTCGATGCGTGGCTGTTTTCTTGCCACTTTGGGGAATTGGTATTGCCCTTGGAGCCGCGTTCGGTCGCCCCGGTTATGGCGCTTTCGTAACATTCCCCCTAGCTGCTTTAGGCGGCTTTTTCTATTTCACTCGAATGGCAAGTAGCGCGGCTTACGCTTCCATTGAAGGAGAAGCTGGTGCCGGCGCAAGTGTCTTAATGTCGATTCGCCGCGGTTGGACCGTCTCGCCAGCTGTAAATGTAAATAAGAATCAAGATATGGTTCATCGCGCTGTTGGTCGCCCTGGGATTGTTCTGGTTGGTGAAGGTGGTGCGGCTCTGCGCACGCTCCTTAATGATGAGCGAAGAAAAATGGAGCGGTTCGCACCTGGCGTTCCGGTCTTTGAGTTAATTGTTGGTAACGAAAAAGATCAGGTTTCCATCAGAAAACTTCAACGGCGAATGAAAAAATTTCCCAAGAAATTATCAAAGGTTCAACTCCGCGAACTCCGCGCTCGTTTGAAATCAATAGGCGGTATGAATATTCCGTTGCCTAAGGGGCCAATGCC
>JBEARJ010000063.1:0-4167 GCA_041163285.1 Actinomycetota bacterium
AGACCGGTAAGTTCTCCCACGGAGGGCTCGCATAGTGGCCTAGTGCACCGGTCTTGAAAACCGGCAAGGGAAACCTTCGTGGGTTCAAATCCCACGCCCTCCGCCATAGTTTTCAATCAAACGCGACCCTGTGGGCGAATTCATAGGGGTTCACCTAGCAAAGCCTGAGAGGCGCGAGGAAAATTACCGCAGTTGATCATCACTTGTTCAGGAGGCGCTTTGGCTACCGGAGTCTTTTCCAGCACTAGAGCAGCAATAAAAGAGCGGACACTTAGAACTGACCGTTGGTGGCTACAACCTGCAATCACATTTGGAGTTCTCATTGCATTCATTATCTATGCGACTTTTCGCGCATTTGAAAAGAAGTATTACTTCACCGAACCACTGATCTCGCCTTTCTATTCGCCATGTCTTTCGACTGCATGTATCGATGGAGCTGCACACTTTGGTACACCAATTGCAACCATCACGCTCTTCGGTATGGTGATCTCGCCAGCTCTATTCATTTTGATTTTCCCACTCGGATTTAGATTGACTTGTTACTACTACCGCAAGGCTTATTACCGATCATTTTGGATGTCACCACCTGCTTGTGCGGTCGCCGAACCACATAAGAAATACACCGGCGAAACTCGAGCACCTCTCATATTGCAAAATGGTCATCGCTGGTTCTTCTACTTCGGTCTGATTTTCAATGTAATCCTGACCTACGACGCAATCATCGCCTTCAAGAATTCTGAGGGTGAATGGGGACATATGAGCGTCGGAACACTCATCCTTCTTCTAAACGCAACAATGCTCTGGCTCTACTCAGCGTCCTGCCATACCTGTCGCCACACAATCGGTGGAAGACTACGAAACTTCTCGAAGCACCCGCTCCGTTACAAGATGTGGAGTTGGGTTTCAGCTTTAAATGAGCGCCATCCGGTTTATGCCTGGATTTCACTCATTGTTGTAGCGCTAACTGATCTCTATGTTCGGTTGGTCGCATCCGGAACTATCACCAACTACTACTTCTTCTAGGCGGAGAGATGGCAAAAGCAACGACTGGAATTAAGGCTAGCGATATCAAGTTCGATCGCTATCGCTTCGATGTAGTTGTAATCGGAGCCGGTGGTGCGGGACTTCGCGCTGCAGTCGAAGCGCGCCAAGCTGGCCTTCGAGTAGCAATCATCTGCAAATCGCTATTTGGCAAAGCCCATACTGTTATGGCTGAAGGTGGCGCCGCAGCTGCAATGGGAAATGTAAACGAAAACGATGGCTGGAAAGTTCACTTCCGCGACACGATGCGCGGTGGAAAGTTCTTAAATAACTGGCGGATGGCGGAGCTTCATGCCAAAGAATCACCAGATCGCATCTGGGAACTCGAAACTTGGGGCGCGCTCTTTGATCGCACTAAAGATGGTCGAATCTCTCAACGCAACTTTGGAGGTCACGAATATCCGCGATTAGCTCACGTCGGTGATCGCACCGGTCTTGAATTAATCCGCACTATGCAACAACGAATTGTTGCTATGCAGCAGAAAGATAAGAAGGAATTTGGCGATGCCGAGAAGTACATCAAAGTCTTCGCCGAGTTAACCATCACATCCATATTGAAAGATGGCAACAAAGTTTCAGGTTGTTATGGATATTGGCGTGAGACTGGCGATGAAGTACTTTTTGAGGCACCAGCCGTTGTTCTCGCTACTGGTGGAATCGGAAAATCTTTCAAGATCACTTCTAATTCATGGGAAGGAACCGGCGACGGCCACGCGCTAGCTCTTAAAGCAGGCTCTGCACTCGTTGATATGGAGTTCGTGCAATTCCATCCAACCGGCATGGTCTGGCCACCATCAGTCCGTGGAATTCTTGTTACTGAATCAGTTCGTGGCGATGGCGGAGTTCTCACCAATAATAAGGGTGAGCGCTTCATGTTCAACTACATCCCAGAAGTATTTAAAGATAAATATGCCGATAATGAAGCCGAAGCAGATCGTTGGTATAAAGATCAGAACAACAATCGCCGGCCACCTGAACTTCTTCCGCGCGATGAAGTTGCGCGCGCAATCAACGCAGAAGTAAAGGCAGGTCGCGGCTCGGAGCACGGCGGTGTTTATCTAGATGTCTCAAAGCGCTTGCCGGCTGATGAAATCAAACGTCGCTTGCCTTCTATGTGGCACCAATTTAAGGAGCTCGCTGATGTTGATATCACTGAGCAACCAATGGAAGTAGGCCCTACCTGTCACTATGTAATGGGCGGCGTGAAAGTTGAACCAGATACCGCTGCTGCACATGGAGTCCCCGGATTATTTGCAGCTGGTGAAGTCGCAGGTGGAATGCATGGCTCAAATCGTCTTGGTGGTAACTCACTCTCTGACCTACTTGTCTTCGGACGTAGAGCGGGAGCTGGAGCTGCTGAATATGTGAAGAGCTTGAAAGGAAAGTCGCCAGAAGTTAGCGATAAAGAGATTGAAAAGGCGCACGATCACATCAATGATCCATTTGATCGTGACGGAAATGAAAATCCATATGCGCTTCAACAAGAACTTCAAAATGTAACTCAAGATCTAGTCGGCATTATCCGTACTGAGAGCGAATTGAAGGATTCACTTAAGAAGATCGAGTCAATCCGCGAGCGTTCTAAGAAGGTAAAGGTTGAGGGTGGAAAGTTATTTAATCCGGGCTTCCATCTTGCTATCGACTTAGAGAATTTGTTGCTGGTCTCTGAATCAATCGCTCGCTCGGCGCTAGAGCGTCAAGAATCACGTGGTGGCCATACTCGCGATGACTATCCCAAGATGGATTCAGAATGGCGCCAGTACAACCACCTCACAACCTGGAGCGGTAAAAAAGTAGAGATTGAAGCTGAGAAGGCAAAGATGCTCCCTGAAGAACTTCTAAGTCTCTTCGAAATAGATGAGTTAAAGAAATATTTCACCGATAAGGAACTCGCGAAAGGTGGGAAGTAAATGACCCGCAAAGTGAAGATGCGCATTTGGCGCGGCGATTCCAAGAACGGCGACTTCAAAGATGTCACCGTTGACGCTAATGAAGGTGAAGTTGTCCTCGATGTAATCCATCGCGTACAAGCAACCCAGATCTCAGATCTAGCAGTTCGTTGGAATTGCAAGGCCGGAAAGTGCGGCTCTTGCTCTATGGAAATCAACGGAAAACCTCGTCTTGCCTGTATGACCCGAATGAATATGTATGGCGAAGATGAAACCATCACCGTTACGCCACTTCGCGCATTTCCGGTCATTAAAGATCTTGTTACTGATGTTTCTTTCAATTACAAGAAGGCGATGGAAGTTCCGGCTTTTGAAGGCCCAGAAGATCTAAAGCCAGGCGAATACCGGATGCAACAAGTTGATGTTGAGCGGAGCCAAGAATTCCGAAAGTGCATCGAATGCTTCCTATGCCAAGACACCTGCCATGTTATCCGTGACCATGAAGAGAATAAGAAGTCGTTTGCTGGTCCACGTTTCTTTATACGTATAGCTGAATTGGATATGCATCCACTTGATCGCCTCCGTAATCGTAAGAAGCAGGCACAAGAAGAACATGGCCTTGGAATGTGCAACATCACTAAGTGCTGCACTGAGGTCTGCCCTGAGCACATCAAGATCACCGATAACGCGATTATCCCGATGAAAGAGCGTGTTGTTGATGTTAAGTACGACCCAGTTCGCTGGTTGGGCTCAAAAATCCGCAAGCGCGAGGGAATCGAATAATGTCAATTGTCCTGCGTTGGGCAATCCTCGCGGGAGCATTTTGGGTTACCACGCTTATTGTTGATGGGATCCAGATTAAAGATGGCGCTTGGAATTACTTCTGGGTCGCCGCTCTTTTTGGCTTGATTAACACCTTTATCGGCTCCATATTAAAGCTCTTCACACTTCCCGCAGTGATTCTTACCTTTGGACTCTTTGTATTTGTAATCAACGCTGCCATGTTGATGCTCACTGATAGATGGAGCGACGCAATAACAATTGATTCATTTACATCTGCACTGGTTGGAAGCCTCCTAATTAGTATCTTTTCGGGCTTTGCGAATAAAGTTCTAAAGCGGGCGTGAAAAAGCTTCTTGTAATCGCAGCCGGTGGAATTCTCGGCTCTCTTCTCCGCTATCTCTTAGTCCCGAGTGGCGATGAAATTGCTATTTTCTTGATCAATTTGCTGGGCGTA
>JBEARJ010000064.1:0-4244 GCA_041163285.1 Actinomycetota bacterium
TGATGTAGAACGAAGTAAATCCCTAGGCGGTAATGATCGTGGCCCTGCCATGGCTGTACTTAAAGATGGCACAGTTATTTTAGGTGGCGGTTCGCGGGGTGGAACTATTTTCGCTTGGGATGAAGAAACTCAAGATTTGAAAATCCTTGGTGAGATGATGAAGTCTAAAGAGAGAATCCGTGATTCTCGCTTTGCCATAACGGATATTGCAATTCTTGCCGAAAATAATCAGAGCGCAAATCTTTTAATTTCCTATCCCAGACTTGGCGCATCGCGTTGTGTTGAGGTCGTAGTCTTCCGTGCAACTTTCAATCGCGCTGCTAACTCTCTGAAAAAGAATGAGAGATGGTTTATATCCGCTGTTCAACATGCAGCTGGTCGAATGGAGGCGATAAATTCCAGATCCGCTTACCTAACAATCGGTGACCTCGGTTTTGATGATCTTCCCGATCGGTCGAAGCGCGGCGATTTAGGTTCAGTCTTTAGAATTTCGAAATCAAAGGTAACTCGAATATCGCAAGGTCACCGAAATCAGCAAGGTATTGTCCTTATGGCAAATAAGGATCTTCTTCTCTCTGAACACGGCCCGAGAGGTGGTGATGAGATCAACTTGGTTGAGCGTGGTGTTGATTATGGCTGGCCCTTCGTGACTTATGGAGCGCCTTACAGTCAAGGTGATTACGTAATTCCAGGCGAGACCGGAACGCATACAGGATTCCGTGAACCACTCAAGCAATGGACGCCATCAATTGCTCCAACTGAATTGGTTCAAATACCAAATGGAAAGTTTGGTAAGTATTCTGGAGGTTTAGCGATGGGAACGCTCCGCCAGGCATCACTTGTCTTTATGCGCTATGAAAACAAAAGGATTCTCGATACCGAGATTGTAGACGTTGGAGCCCGCATTCGTGATCTAGACGTTCTTCCCGACCAACGTTTAATAGCTTCAACCGATGATGGTCGGTTATTGATATTTAGTAGCCCATCTAGCTAACGCCCACAAATGCGGCGCCAATTACCAATCCCAACCAGACTAAGTGGAAGATTGGCATAAACCCAGATATTTTTTCAATCGCGCTCTTGGCTTCATCGTCATCAGTAGATAAAGACTTAATTTTTAGGTTCTCTTGAATAACGCCAGAGAGAATTAAGAAGTTCCCAAACCAAGCAACCATGCAATACGGGCAGAGCGCACCAATTACAAAGGTAGTTTGTTGCGCTAACCAGTGTGAGAAGAAAATACCCAAAAGCGTTCCAACCAAAGCTAACTTCCAGAACCAACCAGGAAATTGAATATCGCCGAAGAGCGCTACGGCAATCGCTATGAATATCGCAAATGCCGCTAACCCAATTAGTGAGTTTGGGAAGCCAAACACTTCCGCTTGTTTAGAGAGCATGACGCTCTTGCAATTCAAGACCTCATTTATGTTACAAGATGGATTAAATTGGGCATCTTTCAAAAGTTTGATCTTGTCGACTGTAAGCAAAAACGAAGCAATGAAACCGCTAATGGCTCCGAAGAGCATAAATGAAGCTGTAAAGCGACGATCGGCGAGGAAGAGCATGGTGCCAATAGTCTACTGGAGGCGCTTGATTGAGGGTTTTAAGGAACTTTGAAGGTTTTTGAAAAGATTGTCTCTCCACCTGAGGAAACAACCACTTTTCTCGTGCCGGGGCCTACTTTATTAACTCCGACTTTACCTTTAATGCCATTTATTCTCACTGTTGCGGAGGCTCCAATAACTTTCACGGTTATTCTCCGATTCTTCAACTTTGCAGTGACGGCGGGGAGAACCTCTATCGTGGTTGCTGCGACTCCGGACGAATAATTAGTTGATTCCAATTGAGTCACGGTAACAATGGCAGTTCCTGCCTTTTTTGCAACAAGTTTGCCATCCACAAAATCAAGAATTTTTGTGTTTGAACTTCTAAACGAAAGCGCTCCTTTCGATCTAGTTGTTGGGGCGACAAATGAATTTGCGTTAAATCCTGCCTTGACTTTGAAACTCGACCAGGAGAGCTGTGGTGATGCTTGCGATATTCGTATCGTGAAATTTGTAGTAGTTGGCGCGTAATTGCTATCGGATCCTTGAGTTGCGGATACCTTTGCAGTTCCAGTTCCAATGATTCTGATTGTTTTTCCAGTAATTTGAATAACTGAATTATTCTCAGCTTCGAATCTCCATTCTCCCGACGAATTAGAAGTTGGAGGAACTAATTCACCAGGAGCTGCGTCAAATCGATAACTTAAATCAGAGATAGCACCATGAGTTGCACGGGGCTTCACCGTCATTGTTGTGGTTACAGGTTTTGACGCTCCAAAGTTGCCCGAGATGGCCTGGATGGCAGTTATAGTCACGGTTCCTACTGCTAAAGCAGTCGCTTTTTCATTTTCAATTTTTAGGATGGAATCATCCGAGGAGGCAAAAGACCAAATACCTGGGGATGAGGATCCGGGCGGAGTTATGGTGAATAAGTTATCTCCGATGCCGGCTTCAAGTTTGCCCCACGCTGCAATTTCTGGCTCCAGACCAACCACCGTCAGCGTAAATTGGCTTTCGCTCGATTCCCAGTTCCAATCTGCAGCCTGAACCCCTTGAATAATTGCCTGCCCAACGCCTTTAAGTGTGACTTCAGTTCCGTTAACTTCAGCGATGTTGGGATCTAAAGACTTAAATGACCAACGTCCACCAGAGCTAGAGGAGGGTGGCTCAACAATAAATCTACTTTCAGAGATGTTCTTTGAGATGTTTTCCCAACTACCAATAACCGGTTTTGCTCCCAAGACAGTTAATTCCATTGTTACCGGACTAGATGCTCCATAGTCTCCTGCCGCACTCTGGGTAGCAGAGATAACAGTGGTGCCTTTATTTAGCAGAGTCGCGATTGATCCGTTAATTGTGGCCACTTGAGTATTCGAGCTGGTGAAGGTCCATGTGCCACTTGAATTTGAAGTGGGGGGAGTGAGAACAACTTGATTTGCCGCAAACGGTTGAAGGTTTGCAGAGATGCTTTTAAATTCACCTAGTGTTGGAGGGCCACCTTGAATAGTTAAGGTCATCGTTTTTGAGACTGGTCCATAATTTCCCCAGGCAGCCTGTGTAGCCGTAATTGTTGATGTGCCAATTTTTATTGGCCGCAAAATATTTCCAGTAATCGTTGCGACAGTTGTATTTGATGAAGTAAATGTCCAGGTTCCCGATGAATTTGAAGTCGGGGGAACTAGGGCTAAATTCGCAACCGAACCTAGAACAATATTTAGGTCAACAAAAGGTCCTGTGGTCGGGGCACCACCTGTGATGGTGACTGTTGTAGATCTGGAGGTGGCAGCCCAATTGAAATTCGCGGCTTGTGTAGCTGTCAAAGTTATTGTTCCCAGGGCTTTAGGAGTTAGAACATTGCCAGAAATAGTTGCAACGGCGGCATTAGAGCTCGAATAGGTCCAAGTGCCTGCCGAAGTTGAGCTAGGTGGCGTAATGGTGATTGGGCCAGCATCAACCCCAATAGTTATTGCAGGAAATGTGCCTAAAGTGGGCGATCCCGCCAAAACAGTAAGCGTGGTAGTCGAACTCTTTGCATCAAAACTTCCTGATGCCAGCTGAGTAGCTGTAATTGTCGTACTACCTACATTCTTGATTGATGCAGTGTTTCCAATTATGGACGCCACGTTGGTGTTCGAGGAGGTATACACCCAAGCACCAGGGGAGTTTGAGGTTGGAGGTGTTAGGGCAATTGCCCCGACTCCCCATGTGGTGCTTATGGGCGTATATGCGCCATGAGTTGGCGCAACCGCGTGTGCGAAACTTAGGTTCGTAGAAATCAAAATCGAGCTCAAAAGTGTAATGAGCGTCTTTCTCGCTATTGAATTTCTTATGCTGCGCATCATTTACAGAATCTAAACTCAATTAATGTGATCCGCTGGTTTATCGAGTGCGTGGTCTACAAATTACTTCCTGAAAGTTTCAGCATAATTTCTGCATAATCTGGAACACTCCGAGAAATATCCTTGCTTCAAATTCAATTAGTGCTAGACCGATCAACCAATCTGGTGATTGATATAGCGTTAGGTCGATGAATGTGACTTCCAGTTTGCCCAATTGGGCAATCCAATCAATTCAACTTCTTCTGATTATCTTCCTGGGACTCTTTTTTAGGTATCTATTGCAGCGATCCCTTCGTCTCTTCATCAAACGCCTTATTCAACTTCGTGAAGACGAAAGTCCAGAATCTCATGCTTCACGCGG
>JBEARJ010000065.1:0-5257 GCA_041163285.1 Actinomycetota bacterium
CTGATGTCAGTGGCCACCTATATCTTTTTCGACATGATCATTGATTGCGATTCCTGCACCATGCGAGATATAGCTTGTAGCGATTGCGTGGTCTCTATATTGATAGGCCCACCTAGCTCAAACCTTGGCTCAGAAGAGGCTCGTGTTATAGATCTTTTAGCCTCTCGCGGGATGATTCCTCCGCTCAGGTATGAAAATTCTCAAGATTCTCAGCATCCCAAGCGCCGTTCGGGTTGAGGTAAGCGAGAGCCTCAAGTTAGCCTAAACCGATGCTGAGAGCGCGGTTGCTATTAACGGGGATAATTTCATTCTCCCTAGTGCTCCCTTTTACGCCTGCCACCAATGCTGCACCCAGCGCAGATCTAGTCCGGGTGCGTCAAGAAGTTGAGCAACTCCAAGAAGATGCTGCTGAGGCTGGCGAGAATGCCCAGGCCGCCAAAGTTCAACTGGCCAGGTTGAAGAGCCAACTTAGCTCTGTCCAGCAAGAAGCGGAAGCCCAGAAAGCTAGCGTTGACTCGATTCGAAAATCTCTCGCCGCCATCGCTGTTGCGCGGTATAAATCAACCGGCCTTGGTGAAGGGGTCGAACTTCTTTTTTCATCAGATCCTTCACTGTATCTCTCCTCGGCAGGATCTCTTGAGAATATAACTCGTAAACAAGCTGTTGAATTAAGGAAATTTGCCACCGCCAAACAGCGACTTGATGCGACATCTCTCACAGTGGAAGACAAACTCCGACTAGTTCAAGCAGCCGAGGCTCGCTATCGAGCGCAGGCCGCCCAGGTAAAGCGAAAACTCGAACAGGCAGAAGAAATTTTAAAGAAGTTAGTGAAGAAAGATCGCGAGAGATTACTAAAACTCCAGGCGATGGATGAAGCCGAACGTCAGGCATATTCGCGTGAACAAGCTCGCTTAGCAAATACTGTTTCGGGACGTGCCGGCATCGCACTCCGTTATGCCGTGAAACAGATTGGCGATAATTATGTTTGGGGGGCCTCTGGCCCAATCCGATGGGATTGCTCCGGATTAACTATGCGCTCGTATGAGCAAGCTGGCGTGCGATTACCACACTCATCTAGAGCTCAATTTGGATATGGACGGTCGATTGCAAGAAACAATCTTCTCCCCGGAGACTTAGTCTTCTTCGGCACACCGATATCCCATGTTGGCATCTATGTGGGTAAGGGAAAAATGGTCCATGCTCCTCGCCCGGGAGCTCGAGTTCAAATTGTTGAGTTTGGAAATTATTTCGGACGCAAGAAGTACGTTGGCGCCCGCCGCCTCTAGAGCGACCAGTTAGAAGTTAATCAAAAGCCATGAAACCAAAAATTCTTCTTGTCACAAATGATTTTGGGCCACGTGCCGGTGGCATCGAAACCTTTGTCATAGGCTTGCTTGAGCGGCTCAATGCTGAAAAAGTGACGGTGTACACCTCATATCAAGAAGAGCACGAGAAATACGATCAAGATTGGCTAAGAAACCAGGGAATCGAAGTCATTCGTGACCGAGCAAAAATTCTCCTTCCAACCCCTCGCGTGATTCGAAATCTTCGAAAATTGATTAGAGAGAAGGATTTAGAAGTAATTTGGTTTGGAGCAGCTGCTCCACTCGGGTTGGCCGCACGCTGGCTTCGGATTGGATCGATTCGTCGAATCATTGCGCTCACTCATGGACATGAAGTCTGGTGGTCAAAAGTTCCTCCTTTTACTCTCCTATTGAGAGAGATCGGCAAGAACGTTGACGACATGGGTTACTTGGGCGATTTCACCGGAGCAGCGATTTCCCGTGTAGTTCCTAAAAATAAGCTGGTAAAAATTGCACCAGGTATTGATACCAATCACTTTCAGCCACAGGCAACTGCGAAGAAATATCCGACGATAATCTCAGTTGGTCGCCTCGTACATCGTAAAGGGCAAGATCGATTAGTTGAGTCCTTGGCGATTGTTAAGCGCGAGATACCTAATGTGCAATTAATCTTTGTCGGCGAGGGTCCTCACAGAGAACAATTGAATGAATTGATCGCGAGTCACGAACTCCACGAAAATATAAAGTTTTTAGGGCGTATCTCTTACAAGAACCTTCCTAAATATCTATC
This sequence comes from Actinomycetota bacterium, assembly GCA_041163285.1. Classification (GTDB taxonomy): domain Bacteria; phylum Actinomycetota; class Actinomycetes; order Nanopelagicales; family Nanopelagicaceae; genus MAG-120802. The sequence goes on from JBEARJ010000065.1 coordinate 2,095, forward strand.
TATGGGGGATATTTTCGCCATGCCTTCAAGATCAAGGCTCCTCGGTTTAGAAGTTGAGGGCTTGGGAATTGTTTATTTGGAAGCGAGCGCTTGTGCACTACCGGTAATTGGTGGGGCATCTGGCGGGGCGCCCGATGCAGTTCTCAATGGCGAAACTGGTTATGTAGTAGATGGAAATGATGTTGAAGAGATCGCAAAGCGAATCATCGAACTTCTCAAGGATGGGGCGCTTCGAAGGAGAATGGGCGAGCGCGGTAGAGCCTGGGTTGAATCAGAATGGAGTTGGGACATTTGGTCAGAGCGATTTAACGAATTACTTAGGAAGTAATCCAGCCAAGCGGGCTGCATTAATTGCTTTAACCCGATTTGCGACCTTCAGTTTGCGGTAAATCGCAGCCAAATGGCTCTTCACAGTAGCTTCGCTGACAAAGAGCCGAGTGGCAATCTGGGTAACTGTATCGCCAGTTGGAAGAATCTCCAGAACCTCTAATTCCCGAGCAGTTAGTCCGATGGATTCATTCCGCTTTGAAATTAAATCAGTAGCCCGCCTCGTTGAGAATGACAGCGGACTCAAGACACTTTTCTCTATTGCATCAACTAATTCCTTAATGGGTGCACTCTTTGATACATGGGCACTTGCGCCAGACTGCATACAGGCCAGGATGTGCTCTGGCTGAGTGGAGAAAGTTAGAGCAACAATTCCCATCTGCTGAGAGAGGGCTCGCGCCCATGCAATTATTTCAAGCCCACTGCCGTCGGGAAGATGAAGATCGACCAAAATAACTTCGGGTTTGTGATGAGGGATTTGCACAAGGGCCTCGCGCTTTGAAGCAGCCTCGCCGACAATATTGAATTGAGCGTTATTTGATAGAGCGCGCCGCAATCCCTCTCGAACTAGCACATGATCATCGATAACAAGAATCTTTGGAGTCATGGAAGTGGAATCTCGATTAAGTACTCGTTACCAAGATCTCCACTATGAATCTCGATGCTTCCGCTTAATGCTTGAACTTGAGAATTAATAAGTTTCAGCCCTAAGGAACGTTCTCTTATAGATATTTGGCCGGCTCCGTTATCACCAATCCGAATTAGCAGGGCGCCATTGTCTAAATGGATGCGAACCCAGAATTGGTCACCCGATGAGTATTTTGAGGTATTTCTGGCTATTTCGAGGATCAAATGGGCGATTGAATTCTCCATGGGGGTGAGATCAACTGAACTATCCACCTCAAATTCGATTAGGAAATCAGGGAGTAGTTGTCGTAACTCCGATTGAGCCAATTGAAGATCCATATTTGAGAGGAGAAACAGCTCATCCCGAAGATTTTCTGTTAGCTCGATGAGATCAAGGCGAATTTCACGAAGTTCTCGCCGAAAATCGTTGTTAAGGTCCGGCTCGCCTATCAAGGCATCGAGACGGTACCCAAGGGCAATCATTTTCTGCGCCGGCCCATCGTGGAGCCGGCGGGCTAGCTCTAGTCGTTCAGTAAGTTCTGTCTCTTTAGGCAAAGAGTTCGGCGATCTCTGCCGCGAACTCTTTATGCACTACGTGACGCTTAACTGAAAGTTTTGCAGTCAAATGTCCACCAGCAATTGTGAAATCAACTGGGAGAATCTTGAACTTACGGATTGATTCAGCCTTGCTCACTGCTTTGTTAGCCTCATCAACTGCTGTTTGGATAACTGCAATTAGATCAGGATCGTTGGTTAACTCCGCGAGAGTTGCACCATCCTTTTTGTTTGCGGTAATCCATCCCTTAATTGCTTCTGGATCAATCGTTACTAGGGCTGCGATAAATGGCTGGTTGTCACCGACAACAATGCACTGACTTACGGAGTCGATCCTCTAGTACGGCGGGAGCGACATTCTTGCCACCAGAGGTAACGATCAACTCTTTCTTTCGTCCAACAATGTACAAATAGCCTTCGTCATCCAATTTTCCAAGGTCACCCGAGCGGAAATATCCATCCTCGGTGAAGACCTCACTGTTCGCGGCATCGTTCTGCCAGTAGCCGCGCATAACAATCGGACCTTTGATTAGAACTTCGCCATCATCAGCGATTTTTATTGTGGTTCCTGGAATTGGTCTTCCTACCGAGCCGACTCGATGAGCGGTAGTTAGATTTAAAGTTGCACCTGCAGTTGTTTCAGTCAGTCCATAACCTTCCAGGACGCGAACTCCGGCGCCACGGAAGAAGTGACCTAGGCGCTCGCCGAGAGGAGCTCCACCCGAAATCGCCGCTTCGACTCTTCCGCCCAGAGCATGACGAATCTTCGAGAAGACTAGCTTGTCGAATAAGGCATGTTTAGCCTTGAGTCCCAGCGGAACCTTTCCTTCATCAAGCGCTTTGCTGTACTCGATCGCAATACCAGCTGCTTTGCGGAAAATCGCACCTTTTCCTGCAGCATCAGCTTTTGCTTCAGCGCTGTTATAGACCTTCTCAAAAATTCTAGGTACAGCTAGAACGAAAGTTGGTTTGAATGACGCAAGATCTGTTGTTAGTCGACCCAATACATCTCCACAGTGCGCAAGATGAAGACCGGCGCGAATCGATCCGATTTGAACCATACGGCCGAATACATGTGCAACTGGGAGAAAGAGCAATGTTGATCCGCCCGGCTTCATAAATAGATCAGCGGCCCCCATCACTACATTGCTGCACTCAGATAAGAAATTTCCATGAGTTAGCTGAACACCTTTTGGCTTACCAGTTGTTCCAGATGTATAAATTAGAGTAGCCAAACTATCTGGAGTAAGAGCCGCGCGCCGGCGATCAATCTCGGTGTCCGGAATATCTCGACCAAGATAAGAAAGCTGCGAGAGTACATTTTCTGTCATAGTCCAACAGTTCTTCGTGTAAGAAGGAAGAATTGGCGAGACGAGCTCCTTAAGCACCGGAGTCTCTACGATTATTGCAACCGAATGTGAGTCGGTCAAAATCCAATCAACTTGCTCAGCAGACGAAGTTTCATAAATGGGAACCGTGACGCCGCCAGCAAACCAGATTGCAAAATCGAGAACAGTCCATTCATATCTTGTGCGAGCCATGATTGCGACCCGATCGCCAATCTCAACGCCTGATGCAATTAACCCCTTAGCGGTGGCACGAATTTCAGCTTCGAACTCGCGCGCGGTAACAGGTTGCCAACCATCGCCAAGTG
>JBEARJ010000066.1:0-3906 GCA_041163285.1 Actinomycetota bacterium
TGGTTTAGGTCGTCGGCAGCCACAAAGTCGCGGAAAAGTTTAGGTAGTACAGATTCAAGGGTTGATGAATCAACTTTTGAAACTAATGGGATGAGATTTTCGGGATAGTTCGATAGATCAGTATCTGAATCTGAAATCATCAGAAGCTCTGCGCTGCCGGCACCCTCTGATTTGAGGAAAGAAATAGCAGAAATGGCGCTCGTGGCATCATTTACAACTAGGGCATCTGCGATGCTTCCTAGTGCTGCTGATATTGCGCTCTCCCAGCCGGCATCAACTTTGATTAATGAGGCAACGCTTCCGCGAATCTGAATACCGCGATCATTAGTGAGAAGAGCTCCGCTTCCATCTTTATGCAATGTGGCTTGTCTTAGTGCATCAACTTTGCTCTGTAAAGAACTTCTATTTCGCTCTGCGCTGTTGAGTTCACTCTTCAGGTTTTCTAACTTAGCTTTACTTCCTTCAAGCGATTTTTTCGCCCGCTCAAAATCCGCATCTAGGCCCAATTCACTTGCATCGAGCCCCGCAATCTCACTCTCTAAAGAGGCAAAATCTCGCTTTGCTTCCTCGACTCTAACCCTTGCTTCATTCAAAGCGCGCTCAAGTCGAGCGATTTCTGCTTTTGATCCATCGATTGCAGATTGGAGGCTCTTTATATGGCCTTCTTGACGTGCCGTGCCCTCGCGATGGTCCGCAATTGCTCTGAGCGCAGCTGCGACTTGATTCTCTTCATTCTTGAGGCGAACTTCTAGCTCACCAACATTCCGACTGGCGCTTCCGAGGTTCTCCGTAGATTTACTTAACTCACCACGAAGAACGCTCTCTTCTTGTCGCAATGAGCGTGCTTCGGCATCCATGACTTCAGGATCTCGGCCACTAGAGCGAGCTTCTTCAATCTCTTCGGTCAAGAAACGCGCACGTTCTGATGCCAAATTCTGAGTGCCGCGCAATTTCTCGCGCTCCCCGACAAGTTTATAGTAATTGTCTTGCGCAGCATTTAACAGTGGACCCTCTATCGAGGTAACCCGGTCAAGCTCAACTTCTCGGTTTCGTAACTTATCTAGCTCTTGTTCTACTTCAGATCTTCGGCTACGCAACGCACTTTCATCTGCAACCTCTGAATTTAGGGTCGCTTTAAAGGCAATTACATCATCGGCGAGAATTCTCAGCCGGGCATCGCGGACATCTGCCTGAATGACAGCAGCTTTCTTCGCAACTTCAGCCTGTTTACCCAGTGGTCTAAGTTGTCTTCGAAGTTCGTTGGTAAGGTCTTGAACGCGAGACATATTGGTCTGCATCGAGTCGAGTTTGCGAAGCGCCTTCTCTTTTCGCTTACGATGTTTGAGAATTCCCGCCGCTTCTTCAATAAATCCTCTTCGCTCCTCTGGATTAGCCATCAAGATTGCATCTAGTTGACCTTGACCAACGATTACGTGCATCTCTCGACCAATACCGCTATCGCTAAGAAGTTCTTGAATATCTAGTAATCGACAACTCTCGCCATTGATCTGGTAATCGCTCTGTCCATTGCGGAAGAGAATTCTTGAGATAGTTACTTCGGTGAAATCAATTGGCAGCGCACCATCGGTGTTATCTATGGTGACTGCCACTTCAGCGCGCCCCAGTGGAGCGCGACCAGAAGTTCCGGCGAAGATGACATCCTCCATCTTTCCGCCTCGGAGACTCTTTGCACCCTGCTCTCCCATAACCCATGTGAGGGCATCCAAGACATTGCTCTTGCCAGATCCATTCGGTCCCACGATGCACGTGATGCCCGGCTCGAAGCGGAGAGTGGTGGGTGCCGCGAAGGACTTAAAGCCCTTCAGGGTCATGCTCTTCAAATACACGGGTAGAACCTAGCGAAAAGGCCTCGCTGAATCGGGAATTAACCTCGCTTTTTGGCCGGCTTTCTCGCTTTTCCGGCGCGCTGGCACTTCGGGCAGAAGTGTGAGGAGCGATTGGCAAAATTAATCCTACGAATCAAAGTTCCACATCGACGGCAGGGATCATCTTCACGGCCGTAAGCCCGCAACGAAACATCAAAGTAGCCGCTCTCACCATTTACATTTATATATAGGTCATCAAAACTAGTTCCGCCCTGCTTTAGCGCGCTCTTCATGACCCGCTTAACAGCCCGCAAAATCTCAGCTAACTCTTCCGTTTTTAAATTAGAACTCAATCGCTCCGGATGAACTCTGGCATACCAGAGCGCTTCATCTGCATAGATATTTCCTACACCACTCATGATTTCTTGATTAAGGAGAGCTTTTTTGATCTCAATTTTTCGTCGCTTGATGTTTGCGATTACTGCATCTCTATCAAAGTCATCAGAAAAAATGTCAGGTGCAATGTGTGCGCAACACTCTGGAAGTTTCTCGCCATTCAAATCTGAAAGTGGCTCGGCAGACATCCACCCGAAAGTCCGCTGATCTACGAATCTAAGCTCTCTTGATTTATAACCGAAATCAATTCTTATTCGCGCGTGCTTCTCTAGCTCGGATTTCTTGGGAACTATAAGCATCTGGCCACTCATTCCTAGGTGTCCAACTAAAGCCATCTCTCTATCTAGAACGAACCAGAGGAACTTCCCACGCCTTACCAAATCGACAATCCGAGCACCCACAACGCTCTCTAACGGAATTGTCGAACCACTTCTACTTGCTCGAGGGTGAAAGGTATCAAGGCGCTTGATTTTTCTTCCAATAACCCAAGGAGCTAATCCGCGCCGCACCGTTTCAACTTCGGGCAGTTCTGGCATGGCTAAATTTTCATGGCTAAATTTTTTTGGCTATTTCCTCATAAGCAAGTCGGGCTGCAACTTGTTCTGCCTCTCTTTTGCTCTTGCCATGTCCTTCTGGATATTCGATCCCATTCACAACGACAACGGCAACAAAATCTTTATCGTGATCTGGTCCAGACTCACTTACTCGATACTCTGGAGCAGCCCAACCTGCTGAGGCAACAATCTCCTGCAATGAAGTCTTTCCATCTAGGCCAGCCCCACGAGAAGAGGCTTCATCAATCAGTTTCGACATTAAGCGAAGCAATACCTCTTTAGTCACTGCGAATCCATGGTCGAGATAAATTGCTCCTACGAGCGCTTCAAATGCATCGGCAAGAATTGAATTCTTATCGCGGCCACCAGTTACCTCTTCACCTTTTCCGATGCGAAGAGCGGTTCCGAGACCTAAGTCCCTCCCGAGTGAAGCCAGCGCACGCATATTCACAACTCCAGAACGGAGCGGTGAAAGCCTAGATTCATCCAATTCGGGAAATCTTTCATAGAGCGCTTCTGTTACAACTAAACCAAGAACGCTATCGCCTAGGAATTCCAAACGTTCGTTTGTTGGCAATCCACCAGACTCATAAGCAAATGATCGATGAGTGAGAGCAAGTTGAAGAAGCTCTGGACTTACCGAAATTCCGAGCTTTTCGGTTAGCGCCAACGACAGAACTAAACCTCTAGAACTTGACGCTTCTTATACGTGCCACATGTTGGGCAAGCCGTGTGTTGTAGCTTCGGCTGCTGGCACTGGTCGCAGGTTGAAGTTGCAGCTGGAGTAGCTTTCCAAGAACTACGGCGATGGCGAGTGCGAGAGCGAGACATCTTTCGCTTGGGTAGTGGCACGGCCTTCTCCTTACTATCTTTTCTTGCTAATTCCTGCTCGACTGCGAGCGCGTAAGTATCCCCCAGCTCCGGGATTTCTGACAAATCGAGCGCTATTTAGGCTGCCATCCCGCAAGGCCTGACCATCGGGGATCAACCTTCTCATGGGAGTGCTCGGGACCCATTTTCTCCATCCGCTCCCCACATTCACTGCAGAGCCCTTTGCAATCGGCTTTGCATAGCGGATTGAGTGGCATGGCAAGGACTACAGCATCGCGAATCGGAACTTCAATATCGGC
>JBEARJ010000067.1:0-3864 GCA_041163285.1 Actinomycetota bacterium
CTGCGCCGAGGTAGCCCCACAACTTTTCAGTTGATATCGGCATTATGGGGTGAAGTAACACGGCCAAGGCTCGTAGTGATTCAGCAGTGTTGTAAAGGATTGCATCTAGCTCGCCTTTACGGGCTGGATCTTTAGCAACAGCCCAAGGTTCTTTAATAGTTACATAGCCATTGACTTCTTTGCAGAAATCCATAATCGCATTTATTCCACCTTGGAAATCCAATTCACAAATCGCGCTATCCGCCTCTTTGACAGTTCGGGCCAGCGAAGCAGCTAATTCGCTCGATTCTGCCCGCTCCGGCAGCGTTCCATCACAGTATTTTTCAATCATCGCGGTTAGGCGTGAAGCTAAATTCCCAAAATCATTTGCCAGCTCGCTCGTGTATCGAGCGCTCATGTCCTCCCAGGAGAATGAGCCGTCGCTGCCAAACGGAATAGCGCGCATGAAGTAATAACGGAAGGCATCGACCCCGAAATGTGAAGTGATATCAGATGGCGCAATTCCAGTTAATTTGCTCTTGCTCATCTTCTCGCCACCAACTAAGAGCCATCCATGTGCAAATACTTTCTTAGGAATTGGGATCCCACCAGCCATCAACATTGCAGGCCAGATCACAGCGTGAAACCTCAAGATATCTTTGCCGACTAGATGCACATCTGCGGGCCAGGTCTTAGTAAAGAATTTACCGCCCTCGCTATCAGCCGAATCAGTTAGACCTACTGCGGTCGCGTAATTCAATAGCGCATCGAACCAGACATATACAACTTGTTTTGGATCCCATGGAACTTTGATTCCCCAATCAAATGTTGATCGAGAGATTGAAAGATCTGAGACTCCCCCTTCTAAAAATGCAACTACCTCATTACGTGCGCTATCAGGTTGGCAAGCCTCTGGACTTTGCTTGTAATGCTCTAATAGTGGCTTGACAAAAGCAGAGAGTTTGAAGAACCAATTAGTCTCTTTGACCATTTCGACTGGCTTCGAGTGAATCTTGCACTTTCCCTCATCCAAATCGGCTGGAAGCTTAAATTCTTCGCAACCAACACAGTAAGGGCCTTCGTATGGGCCTTCGTAAATAAAACCTAGCTCCATCAAACCTTGGAGAAATTTCTGAACTCTCTCAGTATGACGAGGCTCGGTTGTTCTAATAAAATCATCATTTGCAATCTCAAGATCTCGCCAGACTGGCTTCCAAGCGCTTTCAACTAATCTGTCACACCAATCTTGCGGGGCAGCATTATTAGCCTCTGCAGTACGCATCACTTTCTGGCCATGCTCATCGGTTCCAGTTAGAAACCAGACCGACTCACCTTTCTGGCGGTGCCAACGAGTAAGCAAATCACCAGCAACAGTCGTGTAAGCGTGACCGATATGGGGCGCGTCATTCACATAATAAATAGGCGTCGTCAGATAAAAAGTCTTTTCTGGCGCGGACATATGAAAAGTCTATCTACTTATGCGTGACCATGATGTCGAAGACTGCCCGTTTAGGTATCGCCAATTCTTTTGCCACGGTAGCAATCGCTTCTTTCCTTGAAATTCCAGCGCTTTCATATCGTTTAACTAAGTCGGCAATCTCAATATCGCTATAAGAGATCTCGCTTGGGCTAAATCCTGAAATCACTATGGTGAACTCCCCCAGCATTTCTTTAGAGAGTGACCAATCCAGAAGTTCAGTCAAAGTTCCCCGTACCACCTCTTCATAGGTTTTCGTCATTTCTCTACATATTGCAGCACGCCGGTCTGAACCAAAACTTTTCAACGCCGAATCTAAAAATGAATTAATCCGATGGGGCGCTTCAAAGAAAATTAAGGTCCGCTCTTCTTGAGCCAATTCTTCCAGCGCCCGCTCCCGCGCCATATCGGTTCTTGGTAGAAAACCCTCAAAAGCAAATCGATCAGATGGAAGTCCAGATAAAGCTAGCGCCGTTGTAACTGCACTTGCGCCCGGAAGTACTTGAATTGGAAAGTTCTTTTCAAGTGCTAGTGATATTGCTCGATAACCTGGATCGCTAACACCGGGCATTCCAGAATCAGTAATTAATAGAACTTGTTCATGTTCATTTAGGGCTCGCTCTAGGTCAACAAGTCGATCCATCTCATTTCCCTCAAAGAATGAGATAACTTTCGCATTGGATTCAATTCCTAGATCGCTACATAGCCTGGCAAATTTTCGGGAATCTTCAGCAGCCACAAAGGCGGAAGTTTCGATTGCTGTTTTTAAGCGAAGGGATGCGTCACCAAAGTTTCCAATTGGTGCAGCTGCAACTATCAAGGTTCCCATCTGGTAATTCTCGCATCAGTATCCTTCACCTTGTGCGCCGCCCATCTCCCAGAGTGATATTGGCTCTAATTCTATTTCTCGCTGGGCTCTTTCGATTCTGGAACTTAGGAGTTCCAAATAAATTGGTCTTCGATGAGGTTTATTACGTAGATGGCGCAAATGATTATCTGAGTAGCGCTGTTGAGCTCAACGATGGAGCTGCAGAGTTTGTGGTTCATCCACCAGCCGGTAAGTGGCTGATAGCCATGGGTATTCAACTCATTGGAGATTCGCCAGTCGGTTGGCGTTTTTCAGCAGCCCTATTTGGGACTCTCTCAATTCTGATTATTTACTTTGTCGCCTTGCGACTTTTTAATTCACCGCTCTTGGCCCTAATTTCTGCTGGACTTATGAGTATCGATGGTCTACATCTTGTGATGTCTCGAACAGCACTACTAGATATCTTCTTAATGTTCTTCTTGTTATCTGCATTTCTAGCGCTCCTCTATGAACGACATCTTGTTGCCGCGTTGTTATTGGGTCTTGCGCTTGGAACTAAGTGGAGCGCGGTCTACTTCATAGTGGCGTTAGGAATTTATATTGCCTTTACAAATAGGAAGAGATTGCTTCTTTACATACCAATCATTCCAATAACTTATCTCCTTACCTGGAGCGGATGGCTAATCTCAGATAAAGGTTGGTCGCGTGATAGTTCAAGTAATCCATTAATCGCCCTCTACGATTACCATCGCCAAATTCTAAATTTCCATACCGGGTTGACAACGGATCACTCTTACGAAGCAAGCCCTTGGAATTGGTTGGTCCTTGGTAGGCCAACTTCCTTCTTCTATGAAACTCCAAATACTTGTGGCACAGATAATTGCTCTCAGGAAATTCTTGCCATGGGGACTCCGATAATTTGGTGGTTTGGAGTAATCGCAATCTTTATAACACTTGGATATTTCATTTATCGAAGAGAGCGAACTGCGGGATTGATCCTGCTGGCGCTGCTCTCTAACTATTTGCCCTGGTTATTCTTTCCAGAGCGAACTACCTTCTATTTTTACGCAATCGCCTTCTTACCTTTCCTAATTCTTGCCATTTCTTACTCAATTAAGCTTTATCTGGAAGACGAAATCCTTCGCCCGAAACGTTTACAAAATCTATACGCTGCCCTTGGCCTAACAGCCCTTGTTTTCGCCTATTTCGCCCCGATTTATCTAGGGATAGTGCTCACTTATGATGATTGGTATGCCCGAATGTGGCTACCAAGTTGGATTTAGCTATTCGTTTGCTGCGCGATTTGTTCTAATCTGCTCTTCTACTTCATCTGCAATCGTCTGATCAAATATTTCATCGGCGCTTGGCTTAAGGAAGCGTTTCAATTCTTCTTCTTGTGAAGCGCTCCATGCACCGGGAACAGTTAAATCAATCCTTCTCCGTGGCGCTGCTTTGGGCGAACTCGCATAACTTGGTGGTGGCACGCTGACTGGATCCCAAGTCTTGTGAGCCGAACCCTTTGGAAGGATAGTTATTCCATGCACTTCAGATTCAGATCGCGCAAGTCTTTCTGAGAGTGGTGTCCACTGTTCATCTGCAA
>JBEARJ010000068.1:0-3679 GCA_041163285.1 Actinomycetota bacterium
AGGAAATCCGCGATGGTTCGGCCCTGTCGCTTTAGATCAGCTGCTAATTGAGCGATGACTAAAGCAGCGCTAATTCCATCCTTATCATTAACTGAATCAGCATCGACTGCGTAGCCCAGCGCCTCTTCATAAGCAAAGCGTAACTTCTCTACTTTTGCGAGATATTTAAAACCTGTCAGTGTTTCGGCGAATGGCAGTTGATGCGCCTCTGCAATTTTCTTGAGTATAGATGAGGAGACAATTGAATTAGCGAGTATCTTCTTTCCACTCGTAGTTTGTTTTGCTAGATACTCACCTAATAGAGCGCCTACTTCATCGCCCCGAAGCATTCGCCAACCAGAGTCATTGATTGCTACCGCGCATCTATCTGCGTCAGGATCATTTGCGATTACTAGATCAGCTCCCACCTCACGAGCAAGTTTGAGTGATAAGTCGATAGCACCAGGCTCTTCTGGATTTGGAAAGGCCACAGTTGGAAAGTCCGGATCTGGTTCAGCCTGCTCGGAGACCAAGATTGGTTTATCAAAACCCGATGCGGTAAAAACTTTTACAAGCGTCTCTTTACCAACGCCATGCATAGCGGTATAGACAATCTTTAACTTTTCGGGACTGCTTGCTAATTTGGCAGTTGAATTTACATAATCATTGACAATTTCTTCGGGTAAAACCGTCCAGTTGGTAGAACGCTTTAGCGTATCCAGTCGAGGCGTCTTTGCAATCTCTGCGGAAATTTCACCATCAATAGGAGCGATTATCTGGGAACCTTCATATCTAATTCCTTTGACAACTCCTCCTAGATAAACCTTGTAGCCATTATCTTGAGGTGGATTGTGGCTCGCTGTAACCATTACACCTACATCGCAACCAAGTTTTCTAACAGCATAGGCAAGTACTGGGGTTGGGAGTGGACGCGGAAGGACAAATACTTCAAAACCTGCGCCGCACATTATTTCAGCGGTATCGCGGGTAAAGTCCTCTGATCCATACCTTGCGTCACGACCGATAACAATTGATTTAAGCGAGTTTTTCGCCATAAATTGGCTAATTCCATAGGCAGTTTTCGATACGACTGCTCGGTTCATCCGAGATGGTCCGGGACCGAGAGGTCCACGTAGACCTGCCGTACCGAACTCAAGAAACCCCTGGAAGCAGGGTCTGATCTCATCGATCAAATTAGAGTCGAGCCAGCCCTTTAATTGATCTCGAGTCTTTGGGTCCGGATCATCTTCAATCCAAGCAAGGACTTCGTTTCGCAAACTATCGGGAATTAATTCACTACTCATTAAGCGACCTTCAAGAGATTCTCAAGTAGTTTGCCAACTTTTTCTGCAGAAGCTTTACCTGCAGCGATGACTTCTTCGTGACTGAGCTTGCTTTTAGATAGCCCAGCCGCAGGGTTTGTTACTAGGGAGATTCCTATTACTTCGGCTCCCATAGCGTGCGCTGCAATAGCTTCCGGCACCGTGGACATTCCAACTAAATCAGCTCCCAAAATTCCAATCATTCTGATTTCGGCTGGTGTCTCATAAGTGGGACCCGGCCAGTGAGCATAAACACCCTCGACAAGAGAAGGGTCAAGAGATTTGAGTTGAGCTCTTAACCTAGCGCTGTAAACATCGGTGAGGTCTACGAAGTTAGCTCCCTTTATTGGCGATACTCCAGTGAGTGAGATGTGATCACGAATCAAGACTGGTTGACCAACTGAATAATTAGGATTTATTCCACCACATGCATTTGTTAAAACTACAATCTGGGCGCCGGCGCTAACTGCCGTTCTAGCACCGTGAACGACCGCGTCAATACCTTTACCTTCGTAGAGATGGGTACGACCGAAAAAGATAAGAACATTCCTATCTGCAATCGTGTAAGAAGAAATGTGCCCGCCATGACCTGCGACTGTTGATGCTGCAAATCCAGTTAGCGCCGACATCTCAATTCGATGGGTTGGTTCACCAAAAATGCTCGCCGCATCGCTCCAGCCTGATCCGAGGGTGAAGGAGATTTCATGCTTCGCCTTACCGGTGATCTCAGCAATCTCCGCCGCCGCTTGTTTAGCAGCGGAAAAAGGCTCTGGAATTGGGGCTGACATCTGCCTACCGTATCGCCCGATCTCTAAGTTCGGCAATGTAATCATCTGGGGCGCCTGCCTCGATAGCAGCAGCAATCATTATCTCCAAGTAACGCATAGAGGGTTTTCCGCCTTCGAATGAATTTAGAACATATACGTAACAGAGTTGTGCGCCAGATAAAGTTTCAACTCTTAGCCTAATTTTCCGATAAAGGTCGGTCGTAACGCCTTCCCACTCATCAAGCGTTGATTCATCTTGTTTCGTTAAGTCATAGATTGAAACAAAAACCGAACCATCAACCTCTTCGGCCAGCGTTGCAACTGATCCCTCCCAGCCAATCTCTTCACCGCCAAACGTGACACGCCAGCCTCGTATCCATCCAGTTCCCAGATGTGGCGAATGCGGAGCGCGCTGCAACATTTGACGCGGATCAAGATTAGATCCATAAGCTGCATAAAGCGTCATAGACTTCCAATCTTTCTATCTAGTAACAAAGTCAAACCAGTCATATCCGAGTGATGTAACAGCGCGTTTCAGCAGCGGCAGAGATAAACCGATCACATTGGAAGTTTCTCCCTCAATCCTAGTAATAAAAGGCGCGCTCTTTCCGTCGAGGGTAAATCCTCCAGCAACATTTAGCGACTCTCCGGTATCTACATAAGCTTCAATCTCAGCATCACTCATCTCACCAAAATAAACTCGGGTGGCAGCAATATCACTTACTTCAATTTCCTTCTCGGTATCAATAATGCAATGTCCGGTATAAAGGATGCCAGATTTTCCACGTAGTAATTTCGCTCGCGCGATCGCTCGCTCGCGGGTAATTGGTTTACCAAGTGATTCTCCTTCAAACTCGAAGGTAGAGTCACAACCAATAACTAGCGCGGGGAAATCGATGGATTGCTTAACCGTGTGAGCCTTCGTGATGGCAAGTGCTAGAACGAGTTCGCTAGGTGAGAGCGAGGCGTAAGCCTGATTCTCCTCATCAACGCCGCTAACCATTACTTCTGGCCTTAATCCGCTGCTCTCTAGGAGGCGCAACCTTGAAGGCGACGCGGAGGCGAGAATGATCTTGGGCAGCATAGAAGTCGGAATTCTATCTTGGGGTATCTTCACATTATGGACGCTCAAATAACGCTAACGACTGGGTTAGATGAGTTCCTGATCCGTTCGGCAAACGACCTTGGCATTGAGATTAACTTCAAAACCGAGTCGATTCGAGATGCTAATGAAAACTATCTCTCAATCGTCACAGTCGCGTCTGCCAATACCCAGCTAGCGATGTATCCCGCTGTCGAAGTTTTAAATTATCGAGGTCGATTAGCCATTAAACCAACAGATTTAAATGAAGATTTTCTTGAAAGCCTACTAGTACAAGTAAATCTTTCAGCAAAGAATAGTTCACGTGATGGGGTTTCAACTTATATTTTTTCATTATCCGGCGAACTAATTGAAGTTTTTAATTCAATCACAATCGAGTCTCTATGGAGTCTTGAATTTGCTAGAACCTCAATCTTTGAAAATGCTCTCCGTGCCGCTCATCAATTACCTCTCGGCAGGCCAGATTTGAAGAGCATGAATTGGTTAATTATGAATTTTGATGCGCCACG
>JBEARJ010000069.1:0-4850 GCA_041163285.1 Actinomycetota bacterium
GATTGGCGATCATAATTTCTGGGATCGAAAGAGCAACCCAATGATTCCGCTTGGTTCAAATGGATTATGGGAAGTATTTATCCCAGATATCGGACCTGGAACTAAGTACAAGTTTGCAATTCAAGGTCGTGATGGTCGCTGGGTTGATCACGCCGATCCATTGGCTCGACAGACCGAATTACCGCCAGCTACAGCGTCAATTGTTAATGAATCAAATTTTGAGTGGAGCGATCAAAATTGGTTAGCAGAGCGTGCCGGTTTTAAACCTTGGCGCGCGCCAGTTTCAATCTATGAAGTTCACGAAGTTCACTTAGGATCTTGGCGCCCCGGACTTAATTATCAAGAGCTCGCTATTGAGCTTGGAAAATATGTGAAAGAGATGGGCTTTACCCATATTGAATTGCTACCGGTAACAGAACATCCCTATAGCCCCTCATGGGGATATCAAGTTACTTCTTATTTCGCGCCAACTTCTAGGTTTGGATCGCCAGATGAGTTTCGCTTCTTTGTAGATTACTTACATAAAGAAGGAATTGGAGTTCTCCTTGACTGGGTCCCCGCGCACTTTCCTAAGGATGAGTGGGCGTTGGGCAGATTTGATGGCACGGCGCTATATGAACATCAAGACCCCCGCCTGGGAGAACATCCGGATTGGGGTACATACATCTTCAACTTTGGCCGCAATGAGGTGCGGAATTTTCTAGTAGCCAGCGCTCTTTATTGGCTCGATGAGTTTCATATCGATGGCCTGCGAGTAGATGCGGTTGCTTCAATGCTCTACTTGGATTATTCGCGCGAGGAAGGCGAATGGGTACCGAATGAGCATGGTGGTCGCGAGAATTTAGCGGCCGTCCGCTTTCTTCAGGAAGCCACAGCAACTGCATATAAGCAATTCCCGGGGATCATGATGATTGCCGAAGAATCAACAGCTTGGGGTGGTGTAACCAAACCAACATCGGAGAATGGTCTGGGATTCGGCTTTAAGTGGAACATGGGATGGATGCATGACACTTTGCAATATTTGAAGCACGAACCAGTACATCGGGTTTACCACCACAACGAGATTACTTTTTCGATTCTCTATGCCTGGAGTGAGAACTTCTTGCTTCCTCTTTCTCATGATGAAGTAGTTCATGGGAAAGGTGCACTTGTAAATAAATTTCCGGGCGATAGATGGCAGAAAGTAGCTACCCTCCGTGCGCTCTATGGATATATGTGGTCCCATCCTGGCAAGAAATTGCTTTTCATGGGATGTGAATTCGCTTAAATTCGCTATATAAATCTCTTCCAACTTTATGGCAGCGCGATGTATCCCCGGAAGGCTTCCAGTGGTTGGTTGGTGATGACGCCGCTGGAAATACTCTTGCATATATTCGATTGAGTGATATTGGTGAACCACTGATATCTGTATCCAATTTCTCTCCAGTTCCTCATGAGCAGTACCAACTTCCATTACCAGTTTTCGGAGAATGGATTGAGTTAATCAATACCGATGATTTAAAGTATGGCGGCTCTGGAGTTGTGAACAACGAAATTGAATGCCGGAAAGAATCAGTTCGCGGTTTGGACTTTTCTGCCACGGTGAGAATTCCACCGCTTGGAACGGTCTGGTTTAAGTTAAAAAATTGATCAGGCTTTAGGTTGGCTAGCAGCAGCAACGAAGAACGCTACAAGAATTAAAGCTACACCAGGGATAATCAAAGCAATTGGCAGTGAAGCGATACCTGCGACCACAGAGATAATTGAACGTCCTCCCAAGGTCAATACCTGATTAACAGCGCCCAATTCAGCGATCGCAACACCACCCGGTTTATCAGATCGGGCTGATGCATAGCCGAAAAAGAGCGGTCCAACAAAGGAAATTCCAATGCCACATAAGAGAGATCCGATGCAGAAGATCGCGTATCCGAGAAATAGGTTGCTCTCTTTTAGTTGCAAACCTAAAAATAGGCTAGTCAAGAAGATTACCCCGCCCATAACCACAAAAGGTTGGACCATCTCTTTATCGGTTCGATTTCCCTTTATGCGATCGTAGGTTAACCTGCCAATAATCATTGAAATCATGAAGAAGAAGTAAGGAATGACGGCTAATGATTTTGATACGCCAAACTCTTGACGCGCAAGGATAGTCGCCCAATCGCCCATGGCCATCTCAAGCAAGAGCGCACATAGAAAGCCGAGGCTTACTACCCAATCAATCGAAAAGGAGCGCATCATCTGGCCAAAAGTCACAACTTCGTCATCTTCAGTGAGTTCATTACCTTTAAGTAAGATTGGCTTGAGTCGGTTGAAAGCACGCAACTTTAGAAGCAAAACAATTGAGATAAGTGGATAGATATGCCAATTCAAAGAGACGCTCGATGAAATCAAGAGCGCAATGAATGCCGTCGCAACGGCTCCGGCGGTCCATAAACCATGAAGCATCGGGATAACTTGATTTCTACTTTCAGATTGTCGATGTAACGCTTGCGCATTAATCGCGATGTGATACGAGGCCCAGGCAAATCCACAGATTATGTTGATAATCGTGTAAATGAGCGCGCTCTTTAACTCAATTAGAATTCCAATAGTTACATATGTCATCACAGCACTAGTGACGCAAACCTTGAATACTCCCAAGCGATGGACTATGTGGCCCATAGTGAGATGGGCACATAGAGCGCCTATCGAACCGCTTATATTTACCAATCCAAATACAGTTGTTGATACATCCAAGTTCTCTTTGATATCAGGGAGGCGAGGAGCAAGGCACATGACCCCAAGGCCAAATAAGAAGAATATGGCTTGTAAGTCACGCCGCTCCTCGCCCTCAATGGGCTTCCCGGATGTTGATGTCATCAGAACAGGGCGCTAGCTAGAGCTTGGCGGGCTTTGATTAAATCAGGGTCCCGCGGATCGACGAGTTGAAATAAGACGAGCAAATGATCCTTCGCCTTATTTTTATCTTCGCCGCTCATTATCCGAACTGCATTTAATAGTCTTTCAAAACCACTCTTATGTTTTCCAGTTGCTACTTCGACATCTGCAGCCATTAGTTGATCTTGAAGAGAATCTGGTTTTGCATCCGCTTGCTTTATAGTCCGCTCAAAATCTAAAGCAGAAATGCGAAGTGCCAACTCACACTGTGCCAAGCCAACCTTTGCAAATGGTTCATTCGGTTCACGCTGTAGCCAATTTCGATAAGCCATGGCAGCGCCGGCATAATCGCCCTTCTCCATTGCAGATAACGCGGCCATTTCTTCAGGCGCCATCTTGGGTTCTGGAATTTCAGGTACCTCTACCTTCATGCCCCGTTCTTTTGCAATCTTGAAGATTTGTGCGATGAGTACTCGCAATTGATCCTCGCGATTTGGGATTTCAGGAATTGGAAGCATCTGCTCATCAATGAAAGCGACTGCTGCCGGAAGACTTTGAATGCGGAGCGCTTGAATCAATTGGGGTTGGGACTCAACATCAATTGCGCCAAACTTCCAACTTCCTCCATCTTCACTTGCCAGTTTTGCGAGTAAATCACGGAGTTCGAGCGTCATTGGTGCGCGCTCTGAGTAAGCAATGAGAAAGACTGGCAAGTCCTTGGAGGCTTGGACAAAATCAACCATGAAGTTTTCAACGGTTGCGGATTGAAAATTAGTCGTAGCGGCGCCAGGGGTAGGTTTTGGTTTGGTTAATGAACTTAAATCGAAGGCCCGCCCAAAATTATTCGGCAACTGCGGCATGCTCACGGCGCTATTCTCTCAATGTTTCTGCGCTGCATTTACTTCAGAGCCGCGCCTGAATCAGATCTAAGGGGAAGAACTTGCGCAATATAGTCCTCCGTTGCCCGCTCTAGCCCCACGTCTTGTCCCGCTTTTTCGCCCAAATACCAACGGTGCTCCAAGACTTCATGGAAGAACTGGGCATCTTCAATCCGACCCCGCATCGATTCCGGGACCGAATTGACTACTTTCAGAAATACTTCATTAAGCCAACGTTCGGCCGCCTCGTGGCTATCCGGAGTTATCGCGATTTCGCGGGAACGGAAACGTTCGAACGAGGCGAGGATTCGCTTCGCCTGTAGCTCCTCAGCTTCAAGTCCCATCAACTCCTTGAGGCGATCTGAGTGATAGTTGGGAGAAACGAGCTTTGGTGTGAAACTCAAAGTCCCAGCATCTCCTTCGATTTGAAGATCCACTTCTTCAACCGCAAAGCCAAGATCTTGAAGCGAACGCATCGCTTTCTCAACAGCAAGTCGATCATTTGCAGGAAGGAGTTGCGGCTCGCTTAGGGTGTTCCAAATTCGTCGATATCGCTTAATCAGTGATTCACTCGCTCTTACTGGATCCATGCCTGGAAAGAGAACTCCTGACAGCTTTAAGTCCTCAAGTTCAGCTGCGACATTGAATTGCACAATATCTAAATCATGTTCGCGCTGCCCAGTGCTTAGTTTCTTCTGAAACTCTCCAGTCTCTGCGTCGACCAGATAGGCCACGTAACCATCAGCATCTCGACGGAAGAGCGCATTTGATAGCGAACAATCACCCCACCAAAATCCCAAGAGATGTAGGCGCACCAACAGGTAAGCAAGTGCATTTGCCATATTGAAAACTTCGTGCTGGGTGACCGTTCCGCTTAATAGCACTCGATAAGGAAGTGAGTAAGGTAGAAACCGCGTCACTATCGCGCAGGGAAGTTCGTTTCCTTGATAATCAGTGCGACCGTCAACAACGGCGATTTGCGAGACAGATGGCGCTCCTCTTAAATCCAATTCACGGAGCGCTTCATATTCACGGTGAGCGAATTCTGGAACGGTCTCTTTTACCGCGTAAATTTCACTTTCGGGATCTGAAGTTGCCCGGACTAACCGCACGATA
>JBEARJ010000070.1:0-3649 GCA_041163285.1 Actinomycetota bacterium
ATTATAACTATTGGGATAGAAGCAATTATTGAGCCAGCAGCGAAAGGTCCCCAATTTTCAGAGAATTGGCCACCGATGAACTGTTGGAGTCCTACCGCAACCGTGCGATTCTCAACATCTACCAAGAAGAGACGAGCCAGGATAAATTCATTAAATGTTCCAATAAAGCTAAGAAGTGCAACAACCGCAAGAACTGGTGCCGCCAAAGGTATGAAAATCAACCAGTAAGTCTGCATTGGCGTTGCACCATCAATTTTTGCTGCTTCATCAAGTTCAGCCGGAATTGAATCGACAAATCCCTTCAGAAGCCAGATATTCACGCCCATAGCGCCACCCAGATAAACAAGAATCAAGCCCGCTTGGGTCCCTAGACCCAGCCCGGGGGCGAATGTGTAAACCCGCTCCATGATTACGTAGAGAGCAGAGAGGGCCAAGATTGCGGGAAACATCTGAATCAATAGAAGTAATTGGATGCCGAATTTCTTGCCTTTGAATTTCAACCTGCTGAAGGCAAATGCTGAAGCGGCGCCGATTACGACTGATGTAACTGCGACGACCCCTGAAATAACCAAAGAATTCTGCATCCAGGTTAAGTATGGAATCCGCTCATCCGTAAAGAGAAGATTGTAATTAGCCCAAGAAATATCAGTTGGAAAGAATGAAGTTACTTTCAAACTGCCTGTTTCGTTAAATGATGTAATTACCACCAAATAGAGTGGAAAGAGCGCAAATAGACACATGACCACGCCAGTCACGTGTCGCCAGAGATTCTCTCTGAGCCATTTGGTCATGAGAAGCTCTCCAGTACTTTAGATTTACGAACTCCATAGAGCGAGATTGACGCAACAATGATGAAAATAATCACCGAGATTGCACTGGCTAATCCAAGATCTTGAAGATTTGAACCAAAAGCAATTTGATATGTGTAGCTAATCAAGATATCAGTCGCACCGGCAATTTCACCATCTAATTGATTCTTGGGACCACCGCCAGTAAGCAGGTAGATGAGATTGAAATTATTAAAGTTGAATGCAAAGGATGCAATCAAAAGTGGTGAGAGAATTTGTAACAAAAGTGGCAGCGTAATCTTTCGGAAAACTTGCCTTGGGTTTGCTCCATCAATTGCCGCTGCCTCTAGCAGTTCACTAGGGATTGCCTGTAAGGAACCACTTGAAACTAGGTAAAAATAAGGAAATCCAAGCCAGAGATTGACAAGAATGACGGCAAAGCGGGCAAAGTTCGGATCTTGGAACCATGCGACCTGGCGTCCCAAAATCTCATTTATTGCACCAAACTCGGTATTAAACATGCCGCCCCAGATTAGGATGGACATGATGCTTGGCATCGCATATGGAAGTACCAAGATAGAGCGATAAATACGCCTTCCCTTAATGGGTTTGTTGAGCGCAAGGGCCAAAAATAGTCCGAATGCGAATTGAGTTAGCACTGTAAGTGAGGCAAAAACCACGGTCCAGATAAATACTGAAAGAAGTGGATCCCTTACCCGATCATCTTGAAATAGTCGGATGTAATTTGAGAAAAGAGCTGGGTCGCGCCAACCAGGTTCTAATTTATCTTTTCTATCATTCAGATTAGCGAAATTTCCTTCGCCATTATCCGCATATATATCCCCAGAAATCAGGCTACGAAATTGATCACTAACTTCCAAATACTCAAGGGATTGGCGGAAAACAACTCCTACGTTCAGACTCTCCACCGCAATGAAATATGGATCATCATACTTAAAGCGTAACTTTGCAGCGGTACTGCCTGATATTTCGCCTGCTTCAAGTGCTGAAAAATCTGGTGCTGAATTTGCAACACCATACTCATCAATTCCTAGAATTGATACATCAAAGGAAATTCGATCGCTCACGGTTGAGATGAAATATGTGCCCTTATTTATATCTGAAACCAAGAGAGCTGGCTCACCACGAAACTCGCCAACTACAATGTCGAAGGCAGTTCCCTCTGAGTCCGGCTCTACCGCAAGAGCTTTAATTCTTTCGGTCGCCTGTTCTTTGCTTATGTAGTTTCCAGTTTTGTAGGTATAAGTAGACATTACTAAGGTATAGATAATTGGTGTAATTACGAAGGCTGCAAGAAGAATTACACCCGGGATAAAAAATTTAAGAGGGACTCGCTTCTTACTAAAGTATGTGAAATTCAATAGAATTATTGCGACTGCCAGAAAAAGTGCAATTACATATTGACCTTGGGCAAAAGCGCTCTGAGTGAGCATCAATAGCAGCGCCGTAATTAGCGCAAGAACAAGCGACTTAAAGACAAAAGCAACTTTGCCTCTAAAGAGAGTTACCAGCACAGATAAAACCTATCCCTAACTGATAAGGGAACTAGAACGATTACTCGTCCTAGTTCCCTTTATTTGACTAACTAGAAAGCAGAGACGATTAGAGCTCGCCGTAGGCTTCCTTCAGATTAGAGCTCCAAATCGTGCGCAGTTTCTTTGCTTCACGAACTGGGTTCTTTCCATCGACAAGAACTGCAGTCCAGAATGCAGGAGCTGAATCCCAGTAGCTGGTGCCACTAGGTCCGTTAAGGATCGCTCCAACCTGTGGAATGCTGGCTGCGGCTGCAGAAGCGCCGAAGCCTTTCTGCCCATCGGTAACTGAAGCATCGGTAGATGCGCCTTTTTCAGCTGGTGGACGCTTTTCAATCTTCTGATACGCGACCTGTCCTGCGGTTGAACCGAAGAAGTCAACCAAGAGTGACTTTGCTGCCGCTTCGACTCCGCGAGTTGATGCAAACGAAGTTAGCAGAGCTCCTGAGACTGATCCAAATGCCTTTCCTGGATTATTTGCAGTTACGCCGGGAACTGGCATCAGGTTCATTTCAAATCCCTTTGCCTTGTAGTCATTCCATTCCCAGTTTCCAATAATTGCAAATGGAACTGTTCCATCGAGATAGTTATCTTTGCAACCAGCATCTGATGCCGGGAAGAAGCCATTGCTCTTACCGCCATCCATTAGGAACTTACGGACATTTGCACCAAAGCTTGTAGGGCTAAAGGTCTTTGACTTGTTGATGCGACCATCGCTATTGAAGTAGTAAGCATCGGCACCGAGCGCTGAGAATACTGAGTGAGCGCCCCATGACATTCCGCCACCTGCTACGCATAGACCAGCCTTGAGGTTCTTTGAGGCTTTGTTGGCCTTGTAATAATCAACCATGTCACCAAAAGTCTTTGGCGCTGTTGTTACAAGCTTAGTGTTGTAGATCATTGCGACGTTATTAACGTCAACGGGAATTCCATATAACTTCTTCTTATATGAAAGATCATAGAACTGCGAGGAGCTAAACCGAGCTCTCTGTGAAGCTGTCAAAGTAAGCGGAGCTAGCTTTCCGTTCTTTGCCAGTGTTGGGACCCAGTCGTTTGCACCAACCACAATGTCAGGTCCAGTTGTTGCAGTCGCTTTATCGATCGCCTCCTTAAGGGCGTCGAAATTCGCAAATGCCTTTACGGTAACGGTGTAGCCACTTACCCAGCTGCTCTTTGTTGCAAGTGCATCACGGATATTTGGTCCACGAGTTTCGTCTGCCCAGACAACGATTTCATTCGCTGCATGTGCAGGAGTAACAACACCAGCGCTGAGCGCTAGGGCGGCTGCTACTGCAAACCCTTTGAACA
>JBEARJ010000071.1:0-3501 GCA_041163285.1 Actinomycetota bacterium
TCGGTGGACTCTCTACGGAACTTCATGGCTCAATGGTACGAAAATCAGCGTTTGCGGTCACTTCTGGTCGATTTACCAATTGTTCACCTTACGGATGTTTCTGGTTCACCTTAGAAATAACCCGTTTCGCGAGATGGAATTACCATTCTGCCCATGAATTGGTTGCGCAGCGCCTTTCAAGATGAGTTAGACGGAGTCACTCAAACTCTTGTCGAGCTCTCCTCAATTGTCTCTACCGCAATTGATAAAGCAACGCACGCGCTCCTAACCGCAAACCTTGCTGAAGCGGAAGAAGTTATAGCCGCTGATGACCGGGTTGATAGCCTTCAGCACGAACTTGATTCACGCATCATCGACATCATTGCAAGACAACAGCCGGTGGCATCTGATCTTCGAGCGCTTGTAACTGCACTTCGGATGAGCGCTGATCTTGAGCGTATGGGAGATATGGCCCATCATGTCGCAAAGATAACTCGACTCCGTCACCCAAACGCGGCAATTCCCTCGGATTTACTTTTAACCATTGAAGAGATGGGCAAAGTCGCAAAGTTAATCGCTGATAAGGCGGGAGCAGTTATTAATTCACGCGATATTGATAAAGCGCTCGAAGTTGAACGTGATGATGACGAGATGGATAAGCTTCATCGAAAGCTCTTTACAACTCTGCTTGACTCGAATTGGAGCCATGGCACCGAAACTGCTATTGATATGACTCTGATCGGAAGATATTACGAACGGTTCGCAGACCACGCGGTCTCAGTCGCGCGCCGGGTATATTTCCTGGTTACCGGTAAATATTCGAGCAGGTAATTACTTCTTCCCCTGATTTGCAACCGCTTTTATCGCTTCGGCAGCAGCAATTGGGTCCAGATATTCTCCGGCCCGCTTTGGTTTAAGTTCTGCATCAAGACTGTAATGAAGTGGAATTCCAGTAGGGATATTTAACTCGGCAATTTCTGAATCAGATATCCCATCTAAATGTTTGACTAGCGCTCGAATCGAGTTTCCATGGGCAGCAACCAGAACAATGTTCCCAGCTACCAAATCCGGCGCTATTGCGCTCTCCCAATAAGGGAGCATGCGATTAACAACATCTTTCAAGCACTCAGACTTAGGCATCGCATTTCCTAAATCGGCATAGCGCGCATCTGTTGCCTGCGAATAAGGATCATCATCTGAAATCGGAGGTGGCGGAACATCAAATGAGCGGCGCCATAATTTGAATTGCTCCTCACCGTATTGAGCAAGAGTTTGGGCTTTATCTTTGCCTTGAAGCGCTCCGTAATGGCGCTCATTGAGTCGCCACGAGCGGCGGACCGGAATCCAATGTCGGTCTGAAGCATCTAAAGCTAGATTCGCGGTTTGAATTGCACGACGCAGAAGTGAAGTGTGTACCACATCAGGAAGCAGACCCTGCTCCTTCAGTAACTCGCCACCACGTTTAGCCTCGGCCTCCCCCTTCGCAGAGAGTCGGACATCGACCCATCCGGTGAAGAGATTCTTAGCGTTCCACTCGCTCTCACCGTGGCGGAGCAAGATTAGATTGAGGGTCATAGCGACATCTTCTCAGAGAATTCTTTGAAATCTGAAATTTCCCCTAGAGTCACCCCATACTCACAAAAAGATACAGATCTTCATCAGTTACGGGGAGCAGCTCATGGGTTTTACGCCAAAAGATGCCGTCTTATTTGATCTATATACCTCTTTAGCAGAGCGACTTGCCGCTGCTGCTAGAACCGCGGTCGAATTGGTCGCAGCTCCAGAGGATTCACGGCGAGAGTTAGCCAAACGAATTGGAAATATTGAATCGGAAGCAGATGATTTGCTCGGAAAGATTGTTCGAAGAATTGATGACATGTTCGTCACTCCCTACGACCGAGGCGATCTACAAGAGTTAGCAAACTCTTTGGATGATGCGATGGATGCAATTGAAGAAGCTACCGATGTAGCGGTCCTACACAGAGTCGCTGATTTCCCACCTTTGGCTACCGACCTAGTTGACGCTGTCCGCAAATGCGCTGAGTTGACCGCTTCATCGATGCCTCGGCTTAAGAATCTTAAGGATTTAGAACACTTCTATGCTGAGGTCGATCGTCTTGAAGATGAGGGCGACCGTATTCATCGCCGGATAACCGCCAAGCTTTATGACGGATCTGTCGATGCTATGACCATTTTGCGGGTAATTGGAACTATCGATCAATTTGAGGAATCACTCGATCATATGGCGAAGGTCGCGCGAGTAATCCGCACCATCGCACTTAAGGAGAATTAAGAGTGGGCGACGCCTATCTCCTCGTCTCTTTAATCATCGTAGTCGCGCTCGTCTTTGACTACACCAATGGATTTCACGATGCCGCAAATGCTATTGCGACTTCAGTTGAGACCAAGGCGCTAAGGCCAAAGCAAGCGCTCTTCATCGCAGCCGTCGGTAACTTTGTTGGCGCATTTATTAGTGAAGGAGTTGCAAAGACTGTCGGTAGCGGAATCATAGATGTCAGTGCATCCGTAACCGGACTCTATGTAGTTCTTGCTGGAGTATTTGGCGCTATCGCCTGGAACTTGACTACTTGGTGGTTTGGAATTCCATCCTCAAGTTCGCATGCTCTAATTGGTGGACTTGTGGGAGCTGCGCTCGCTTCAAGTGAAATAGTTCATTGGGATGGAGTCATACAAAAAGTTCTAATCCCAATGATCGTCTCACCACTTGTTGGCTTCAGCCTGGCATTTGGCTTAACTGCACTTCTCCAGTATCTCTTCCGCAACGCAAAGCGCGCGGTTGTCGGCAAGTATTTTCGGGGAGCGCAAATCTGTTCTGCTACAGCTATGTCTGTCGGTCATGGTCTACAGGATGCCCAGAAAACAATGGGTGTTATGACCCTGGCTCTAGTTGCCGGTGGTTTCCACTCCGGTGATTCAATCCCAACTTGGGTAAAGATCTCTGCCGCTGCTGCAATCGCCGCTGGTACATATGCTGGTGGCTGGCGCATTATGAAGACCCTTGGAAAGCGGATGGTTCACATCGATCAGCTTCGTGGCGTTGCCTCCGAAACCGTGGCCTCTTCAATTCTCTTTGTGCTAGCGATCAATTTCAAAGCACCGATAAGCACTACTCACACAATCACATCAGCGATTATCGGTTCGGGCGCAACTCGGGGAAAGAAAGCGGTTAGTTGGTCTGTTGTAAGCCGAATTTTGATGGCTTGGGTAATCACAGTACCGATGGCCGGTCTTAGCGCAGCCCTTATGGTTGGATTTATAAAGTTTCTTGGGTTGAACTAATTAACGAGGTGCTCAAAAGCTTTTAGATTCGCAAGTGATTCACCGCGAGACACCCGCCAGGCCCATTCGCGCCTGATTGCGCTTGAGAATCCAAGTTCAAGAAGTGGGTTAAATGAAGAATCGGAATATTGCAAGACTGCGCCGATGACTCGATCGAGCTCTTGCTCAGTAATCGAATGGAAGGGCAACCTTCCCACTAGATAAATATCGCCCAATTCATTT
>JBEARJ010000072.1:0-4005 GCA_041163285.1 Actinomycetota bacterium
AATGATTCTCTGTCGCGAGATTCGGTCTAATATCGTTCCAACAAGTGGACCTACAAAAGAATAAGGAAGTAGCACGACTGCAAAGGCAACAGCTGCTGATTTAGCATCAGGTTGGCGCTCTGGTGAGAATAAGACAAAAGAGGCGAGAGCAGATTGAAAGATTCCATCGGTTAATTGACCGGTCCATCTAACTGCAAGGAGTTTTCGCACCGCAGGAATCTTGATGGCGGCTGTGAATCTCACAATCAGTAAGCGTAGTTATCTTTTCCGAATTATCCTTCTCCTTATGTGGTCTAAGCGCGGCTATGTCGATTTCGCCCTCAAAAAGCGGGCGACGATTGCGAGCATAACATCTGATGCCTGTGATGCTGACCCCTATTTAAGGCGCGCCGCCAAATTCCATGGCGAAGAGACAGAGCGCGACTGCCCGATGTGTAGAAAAGATAAAGTCACTGAACTTCAATATGTCTTCGGTGATCAACTTGGCCAATACTCCGGTCGCATCAAAACCAATGATGAATTAGATGAGATGCAGAGTGAGTATGGAGAATTTCGCGTCTATGTAGTCGAAATTTGCTTAGGATGCGGTTGGAATCACCTCACAGCTTCCTATCTTTTAGGCGATGGCATAGAGCGTAAGCCACCTCGCAAAGTTAAGACTCGGTAACCTTCTTTCATGAATTGGTTGCGTGGTAGAGCCGGAAAGATATTAATCAGGCTCGCCGCATTTTTTGCCATTGCCGGAAGCACCGCTTTTGCAATTTCAATATTCCAATGGCGATGAGATTGGAAGAATTGGCGCCCAGAACCGAACCATTATTCCGCTCGCAAGAATTCCATTAGAACTTCGCCAAGCTGTGCTAGCGGCGGAAGACAAGAATTTCTACTCGCAAGGCGCTTTTAATCCAATCGCCATATTAAGAGGTGCGATAAATACTGCGCTCGGTCGAGGGCTACAAGGTGGATCAACAATAACCCAGCAATACGCCAAGACTGCATTTCTAACCGCAGATCGAACAATTCAACGAAAAATCCGCGAATTGATAATTGCTATCAAACTTGAGAATCAATTGACCAAAGATGAAATATTCGAGGATTACTTAAACACTATTTATTTTGGTCGTGGTGCCTACGGCGTCGAGACCGGTGCACGGGTTTACTTTGGGAAGAGCGTTGATCAGATTAGCGTTGCGCAAGCCGCTGTTTTAGCCTCAATTCTCCGCTCACCGGGCTTTTATGATCCTGATTTCCGAGAAGGTAATAAAGAACGTTTAGAGAATAGATATAAGTACACGCTCAACAATATGGTTCAAGAGGGTTGGCTAGAGCGAGAATCAGCCGACCGATTGATGGAGAAAGTCCCAGCCATCAGGCCACGACTTTCAACTGGCCAACTTGCTGGAAATAAAGGTCATCTCGTTGAAGCAGTGAGAAAAGAATTAAATAACCTAGGTTTTCCTGACGAAGAGTTAATGATTGGCGGTTTGATTGTTCGCACAACGCTAGAAAAAAAAGCCCAAGAAGCTGCCGAGAAAGCTGTCTTCAAACAGGCTCCAAAAGATGCGCCTGCTGATCTTCACATCGGCTTGATTTCAATTCGCCCCGGAACCGGAGAGATAGTCGCAATGTATGGCGGACGGGATTATCTAGAGCGACAATTAAATGATGCCACACAAGCGATTACTCAGGCTGGCTCGACCTTTAAACCATTTGCGCTTGTTGCTGCTTTAGAGCAAGGAATCTCACTACAAACCGTTTGGGATGGAAAGAGCCCACTTATATTTAACGATTTCATTGGCCGTCCATACGAAGTCTCCAATTATGGAAATAAATCTTTTGGTGACATTACGCTTCTAAATGCGAGCGCAGATTCTGTTAATACCGTTTATGTTCCATTGGGTATCAAGGTTGGTATCGAGCGGGTTATTGACGCGGCGCGCAAAGCGGGAATCCCTGAGAACGTTTCAATGTTCCCCTCGCCATCACTAGTGCTTGGCGTCCCAAGTCCTCGGGTAATCGATGTTGCTAATTCCTACGCCACTTTTGCCGCAAATGGAATTCGCGCAAAGCCGCTCCTAATAAAAGAAGTCCTTGGCCCCAATAAAGGCTTGCTCTATCAAGCTCGAATTGAAACGGAACAAGTATTTGACGAAGCAGTAATGGCTGATCTCAACTATGCACTCAGTGAAGTGGTTCGTTCCGGTACCGCAGCATCAGCGCTTCGAAGCTTTGGTCGCCCCGCAGCTGGAAAGACCGGAACTTCACAACAGAATGCATCAGCCTGGTTCACTGGTTACACGCCACAACTTGCAACCTCCATTGCATTCTTTAAGGATGATGCCACCCAATCGTTAAATGGAATTGGTGGTTTAAATTCAGTAACAGGTGGAAGTTTCCCAGCGCGAATTTGGAATTCATACATGAAGGCTGCGCTTCGCGGCGAACCAAAACTCGGCTTCCCTGAACCTGCTTATATTGGTGGAACTGAATTAACCCCAATCCCTGATCCCGTTCCAACCGTTGCTCCAATCGAGGCTGCTAGATGGTGCGCTTCCGCAGACCTTGAGGGGACTATGAAGGATCTAAAGGAGTTCTGCGCCAAGAGCGCGAAGAAATATGTAGTCGCAGCTCCTGATCCATCCCCTGCTCCATGATTCCTACCTCGATCAATAAAGGCGCCCGCTTAATTCTTGTATTTGCGCTACTTGCATCATTCTTATCGTTCGCAAAATTCCAACATTGCCGAAGCGCTGGTTGGGGTTCACCTGATGTCTATATACATATGTGTTACTCCGACCTCTCGGCCTTGTATGGCGCCCGTGAGATAAACGTTGATCGTTGGCCCTATGAATCCCCAGATAACTCGGTTGAATATCCAGTAATCACAGGGTTAATCATGTGGGCTACCGGGAAGGTAATAAGTGATCCAAATGGATACCGCGCTTACTTTGATATCAACGCCCTACTAATTGCTCTTGTATTTATCTTTTCAGCCTGGTTGTTATGGCGAATCAAGCCCGAATTTGCCGCGCTCTTATCTTTCTCACCTGCAGTTATCGGTTCGCTCTACATTAATTGGGATATCTGGGCCATCGCTGCCGCCTTAATTGCAATCTACCTATTTCAAAAGCAACGCTTTGATTTATCCGCACTTGCTTTAGGTATTTCAATCGCCACAAAGTTCTTCCCGATAGTTTTGCTTCTGCCAGTAATTCTCTATTTCAAAACTGAGATTACAAAAACTATTCGCTACATTGCACTTACATCAATTGCTTGGATTGCGATCAATCTCCCGATTGCACTCACAAACTTTGATGGTTGGTCACGCTTTTACAAAATGAACGTAGAGCGAAGTAGTGACTTAGGTTCAATTTGGTACGCGCTACAACTAAGAGACATAACATTTGGAAATTCAACGTTTCTCTCGGTAATTCTAGTTTTACTGGCCGCTTTAGCAATTGCCAATATTGCTAATCAATCAAAGGCAAACACGTTTGAAACTTTTGCAATTACTTCGTTCTTAACGGTTGCAGCTTTTGTGACGATAAGTAAGGTCTATTCACCGCAATACATAATCTGGCTAACTCCACTCGCACTTATTGCAATGCGTCGGAAAGAAGAGCGAAGCGCCTTCTGGATTTGGCAAGGCGGCGAAGCGCTCTATCACTTAGCGATCTGGCAGTACTTAGCGAGCTACACCGGCGCGAAATTTGGTTTACCGGAAGGGCTCTATGCTCTAAGCATCTTTATCCGGGTTGCCACTCTCGCTTGGTTTGCCAGGGCACTTATTCACAGCAGCCGCAGCGCGGATTTCTCAATGTCAGAGGGCGGAGATAGTCTTAGCGCCCTTCATCAAAAGGCTCGTCCTATTTGATGAATCGCAGCAACCCTCCTGTCGCGGAAATACCGTGACCGATTAGTCCAGAGGAGGTGGGGTAAAGCATGCGTCGCTATGAATTGATGGTGATCCTAGATCCCGATCTAGAAGAGCGAACAGTCGCACCA
>JBEARJ010000073.1:0-3545 GCA_041163285.1 Actinomycetota bacterium
CGCGAGACCGCTGTTTTCAAACCTGAGAATGAAAAATCAAATGGTTGCTCGGCCATATCTTTAGGTTGCGACAGACCACGAGGAAACTTGATTGCATCGCGATTACCCAAACGGGCTTCGCTATCAATAATCGGTCCTCCTGGAAAACCTAGATCTAATAATCTCGCGATCTTGTCGAAGGCCTCACCCGCTGCATCATCAACCGTTCGTCCCAAACTTTCGATTGTAGAAGTGAGATCTTTAACCTTTAAGATTGATGAATGTCCTCCGCTAACCAGTAGCGCGATGCTGATGCTAGATGATTTACACCATAAAGTGGTTTATCCAGCGCTAGCGAAAGTGCATTAGCGGCCGAGACGCCCACTAAGAGCGCGCCAACTAACCCGGGTCCGGCAGTCACGGCTATCCCATCAAGGTCTTGTAACTTAACGCCACTCTCTTTAAGTGCTCTTTCAATACTTGGCTGCATCGCTTCTAAATGCGCTCTCGAAGCAACTTCCGGCACAACGCCGCCAAAACGGGCATGTTCATCAACGCTTGAAGCAATCACATTTGCAAGTAATTTTCGCCCCCGAACGATTCCGACTGCGGTCTCATCGCAGGAAGTCTCAATTCCAAGTACAAGTGGCTCACGCATTAGCGAGCTCCTTGCGCATTATCAGCGCATGAATTCCGGGGGCGTAGTAGTTATCACGTCGAGAGATCACTGAATATCCGCGCTTTTGATAGAGCGGGAAAGCTTCGCCATTTCCCTCTCGGATTTCGAGCATCAAAGCAGAAACTTTTTTTCCTACCGCCCATTCCTCTAGCGCATCTAATAAGTGCGTTGCTATCCCCCGGTTTCGATAGCTCGGTATTACCGCAATGTTATGGATATCAGCTATATCGCCAGCCAAAGCAATTCCGGCATATCCAACAATCACACCTTGCTCATGAGCGACCAGGTAGCGCCGAGATTTGGGCATGCCCGAAAGTTCTTCGCGAAACTGAGCGGCGCTCCACGGGGACTCTGGAAATACTTCCTTCTCAATGCCAACTAGAGCCGGGATATCAAAGGTCGACATCTCGCGATACTCAATCATGCGCGCTCACTTCTCGGTACCGCATCAGGTCTTCTCAAATAGAAGGGCTCACGCACATTCATTGAGAGGGACTTAGCTAGAAGTAAATGGGGAGAAGGAAAGAGCGGCTCGGTAAAACTGAAGCCAAACTTCTTCTCATCTTCTGAATCTAGTTCTTTGGCCTTACCAACAAATGGGCCTGCGATTCGCTTACCTTCGCGATATTTCGCCCAGTAAATTTCTTTTCGCCGCGCATCAGTTGCAACAATAAATTCATCAGAGTCGATATCTATTGCATCTAAAGAACAGACCCCAATCCAAGGAATATTGCGTGCAGTTGCAAATGTTTGAGCGAAAACTATTCCAACTCTTAAGCCAGTAAATGGTCCGGGGCCCATACCTACTATTACCTGATTTATCTGATCATCTACCTTTAGCGCTTGGGCAACTAACTTAGGAAGCGCCTCTGCATGTTCGGTAGCTCCATCATGATGACCGCCATAAAGTAATTCGCTCCCTTTAAATAACGCGCAACTAGTCCTAGTTGTAGCAGTATCAATTACGAGACTCTTCATAGCGAGAACCCAGCCCAACGATCGCCTCTAGGTAGAGCGGTAACTTTTCGTTCAGTCTCAGCTTCGCCAAACTCTATAGAAATCTCTAAAAAGTCCTCGCCAAAGCGCGCTCCCACATCTCCGCCCCATTCGATTACGGTAATCGCATCTTCCCGGCCCGTATCAAGATCTAAGTCATCAAATTCAAAGGGCGTGGTCGCACTACCAAGAAGTCGGTAGGCATCAACATGGATAAGCGGAATTTTCCCACGATGCACGCGCGAGATTACAAATGTCGGGGAGGTAATACCGTTGATCCCAAGGGCAGCCCCAATTCCTTGAGTTAGCGCCGTCTTTCCGGCGCCGAGTGGGCCTGACAAAACAATCAAATCCCCTGCTTGACTCTTTAAAGCGATTAAGCGGCCTAGTTCGCGCATCTCATCAACGGATTTCACTAGGCGAATTGGGAATTGGCGCATCTGATAAGGCTATCTAATAAATCTCTCTTAAAAAGTGAATCAGGGCCCGGTTTCCCGGGCCCCGATTCACTTCAACTTCCTTTACTTTTGATACTTGCTCTAAATATTAATCTCCATAATATTTTAGAGCAGGTGCGCTGTAACCACGATCAAGAGTCATATTGCCTGCTTTACGGAGTTTGGTACGTAAAGCTCCTCCTGACATGTTCTTGCCATTATCTGCGGCGTAAGCAAGTAAGTCAGCTATCGCTAGATATTGGCTAGTTTCAAAGTTACAGTGATTGGTTCCTGTGGCAGCTTTCACTGAAGTATCAGGAACTCCCAATGCAGAATACTTGGTGTAAGTATCTGGAGTAAAATTCCAGAGAGCGAGCAGATTGTAGTCTGGCTTCTTATAATCTCCAGTAATGCGCTTATTAGCTTTCGCTTCTGCCCATTTTTCTGCGTAATACTCTTCATACTTGTCAATAACCGATTGCTGGTTTCCGGGTGCAGTCGTGTGATCGGCTACGCCGGTAAACAAGATGGTAGGTATTTCAACCTCACCGGAATGGGTTACCAGGGTGCGCATCTTCGCCACGGCTGCTGGATCTGCCTTAGCGCGAGGCGCTGCGGCTAGATAACCAAGCATTCCTGCTGTTGCTGAGGCTCCCGATAGAGCGGAAACCCAGACAAATTGTTCTTCCGCAACGCGAGCTGCGTAGTTGGTGGCTGTGTTATCAAAAATTGCCCCACCTGACTGAAGTTCTAGGTCATAGCCCACAAGAACTCCCAGCGCTGCAGCGTTTGCCAAGTTTTCAAGGGCGGCTAAAGCCGGATTAACTGCCCATTGAAAACCAGCCTTTTGCAAGTCTGACAAACCCGACGGGGCCGAAGTTGAATCGAAATGAGCAGATTGCATCGATACTCCAGACATCAGTGCCACCAGCACAAGGGCTGATCGCGATGGAATTGCCTTAAGCGCATCAGGGACCTTAGATGTTGCGGGCCATGCGGGCGCTGTTGCGTTTGCTGCAAAAGCAGCTTGAAGCGCGCCAATTGCAGTAAAGACCTTAACGAGGTCGCCCATCGCTTCGGCATAACCAGCTGCTCCTGCGGAGTAATTACCGCCCTTGATTGTTGGATCAAAGAAAGTCTTGACTCCCCAGAGAGCATCTCCAGCCATAGTGATCAACGGTTCGATGTTGCTCGCCATACATAATGGAGCGGCGGCATCGATGAGGTCAGGGTATTGCTCAGCGAGCGCCTGGGTGATAAAACCACCCCCTGAGATTCCCCAAGCAACAACTTTCTCAGTTTTACTGAATTGCTTCTTGAAGAGCCCAATCAACTCGACATTTGTCTTGATTGCTGAATCTGCATTCCATCCTTGTCTTGCAAATCCGGATCCCATAACGGCATATCCCTTACCTAAAAGGGTTCCGATAATGGTGGCGTTACCACCTGGTGCT
>JBEARJ010000074.1:0-3305 GCA_041163285.1 Actinomycetota bacterium
AATCCAACGATCAACAACCAGGCTTTGATCCCACCAATACTGCCTTCTTTCATGGCGGTGACTTAAAGGGCTTAACGGGCAACTGTAAAGATGATGATGGCTTAGCTCGCTTGAAGCGACTTGGCTTCACGGCAATCTGGTTAACTCCTTTAGTTGTACAGCAGCCTCCCACCGATGGCGGCGCGGGATATCACGGGTATTGGGGTGTTGATTTTCTAAATGTGGAGCCACGCCTTGGAACGAATCAGGATTTGGTAGCGCTCAGTGATTGCGCAAAGAAACTTGGACTTAAGCTCATTCTCGATGTTGTAACGAACCATACGGGTGACATCATCTGGTACGAGGGCCGTAATCCGTATATTCCAGAGAAGTTCAAAAACATAAAGAACCCTGCCTGGCTAAATGAAATCTCCAACTATCACAACGCTGGCGATATGAATAATTGCTGGAGCGGTGGATCTTGTACTCGGGATGGCGACTTCTATGGTCTCGATGATCTAGCTACTGAAAAAGAGGTTGTTTTTCAAGGATGGGGCGATGTTTATGGCTCATGGATTGAACGCTACGGTTTTGTGGGTTTTCGTGTAGATACTGCACGCCATGTTGATAATGAGTTCTTTAAGAACTGGAGTCCATTAATAGATCAAAGAGCAAAAGCTGTTGGGATTGAAGACTTCACAATATTTGGAGAAGTATGGGAGCAGAGTCCAATTGAACTAGTCCGGTATGTTCGAGAAAACAAAATAGAGACTGTCCTTGATTTCCCATTTCAAAGAGTTGCAGTTGAATATGCAGCCTCAAGTTCGAATGCAAAAGTTCTACAGAATCTCTTCAATTATGATGATTACTACACAAGCCCAAGTAGTTCAGCCCAGAGCTTGGTGACCTTTCTAGGCAATCACGATATGGGACGTGTGGCTTTCTTAATCGAAACAAAAAAAATGAATCCGGAGAAGCAATTACTAAAGCGGGTCAAGCTTGCACATGCCTTACTCTATTTAAGCCGAGGTATCCCAGTTGTCTACTATGGCGATGAGGTGGGCATGACC
Organism: Actinomycetota bacterium; assembly: GCA_041163285.1. GTDB lineage: Bacteria > Actinomycetota > Actinomycetes > Nanopelagicales > Nanopelagicaceae > MAG-120802. Next base: position 1,050 of record JBEARJ010000074.1, read on the forward strand.
GGCTCTGGTAACGGTAATGATCAGAGAGCAAGGCAAGATATGTTTCCAACTCAAGTTGAAATGTGGAAGAGTGAGAAGCGAGTAGGAGGCGCCCCGGTCGGCAATGGCGATTCATTTGAAAACAAAGATCATCCCATCTCAGCGTTTTTTCAACAGTTAGCTGAGCTTCGGAGCGAGCATCCAGCCCTTGCCAACGGCGTAATGCAGATTAGATTCGCGAAAGGATCAGTTTTTGCGTTTTCAAAACGAGCTGTCGATAGCCAAGATGAGTATTTGGTGGTTCTCAATAACAGCGCCAAAAAGCAGAGAGCAACTATCCAGACTGCCTCAGATTCGGGCTGGCGCAACTTACTTGGTGATGCGAAGGCTTCGAGTAAGGGTTCACGGGTAAATGTGGAGATCGATAGCCTAGGAATAGCTGTATTTAAGGCAAATAAAAGCATTGGGAGCAGAAAGGTCAAGATTCTAGGCCTTTCAAATAAAGCAGATTTTCTATCAGGACTTTATAAGTTGAGCGCGACAGTTGATACAAGTGATATCGCTTCAGCCGAATTCTTTATCGCCAAGAAGGGCAACAAGCAATGGCAGTCGGTAGGAGTAGACCTAAATCAACCTTTTGCAGTCTACTTGGATCCCGCCGAACACTCTGGATCATTAAATTTCAAAGTCATAGTTACCAATTCGAAGGGAGAGCGATATGAGTCGAAGCAACAAGCTTTCGCAATCACCACACCATGATGGTAGCGAGATCTACTTAAGCACTGACTCTCCTGAGCTTGGCCAAAGAGTTGAATTTAGATTTAGAGCAGGACGAGATTTTGAGATTGAAAAAGCAATTCTTCGGCTTTACCACGATGGCGAGCCAAGATTTTTTGAGATGTCTAGAGATGTTATTGCAGATGTGCAATGGTGGAAAGTAAAGGTTCCTATTTTGAATCTGAAAACGCCATATAGATTTCTACTTATAAAAGGTGATCGATACAAGTGGCTCAACTCAAGTGGAGTCCACTCAAATGATGTGACAAGTAGTGAAGACTTCCAATTGCTTGCTACCCCTAAGTTTCCTAAGTGGATTAGGAGTTCGGTCTTTTATCAGATATTTCCAGATAGATTTGCGACAACCGGTAAATACCAGCACTTAGCACCGAAAAAGTTTGTGCAGCGCGCCTGGAATGAGTTACCCAAGGGTCGAGATAAAACAACCGGGATTGAGTATTTTGGAGGCGATCTGGATGGGGTAGAAGAGCACCTTGCCCATGTCAAGGAACTTGGAGCCAACGGCATATATTTCACGCCCTTTTTTCCCGCGGGTTCCACACATCGATATGACGCATATTCTTTCGATGAAATCGATCCGCTACTAGGTGGCGATAAGGCGCTATTAAGGCTAAAGAAGAGTGCTGATAAAGCAGGTATTCGACTAATGGGTGACCTCACCACAAATCACTGCGGGGTTGGTCATTTTTGGTTTAAGAAAGCTAATAGCTCAACTAAATCTAAAGAGCGAGCATTCTTCTATTTCGATAAGAAGTTAAAGAATGGCTATGAGGGTTGGTGGGGGCTGGCTTCGTTACCTAAATTGAATTACAACTCATTCAAACTGAGAGATGAGATGTTTTCAGGAAAGAAGTCGATTGTTAAAAAGTGGCTCAAGAAACCTTTTGCCCTTGCCGGATGGCGTATCGATGTTGGCAATATGACCGGCCGATACCGCGGCGAGGACATGAACTTGGAGGTTATTAGGGGCGTGCGACAAGCAGTGGATGAAGTTAATCCCGAAGCTTGGTTGTTAGCTGAGAACGCCGATCATTTCCCATCTGATCTTGATGGATTCGGCTGGCATGGGACGATGAACTACAACGGATTTATGAGACCGATATGGGGTTGGTTGAAGAAGAATCCCCAAGTTGAAAATGGTTTCTTCGGTTTACCAACCTCTATTCCAAGTTTCACCGGTAAAGAAATGGTTGCGGCTATGAAGGTATTTTCTTCTACTATTCCATGGCGAAACTTTGTTTCGTCCATGCTCCTCTTGGACTCACACGATACTGCTCGATTTAGAAATGTGGTGGGTGATGATAAAGATCGCCACCTAACTGGTATGGGTCTTTTACTCACCTATCCTGGAGTGCCATCTATTTTCATGGGAGATGAATTGGGGCTGAAGGGCGCTTGGGGTGAAGATGCGCGGCGGACCATTAATTGGGATAGATCTACTTGGGATGAAAAATTCTTTACAGAGGTTAAGAAATTGGT
>JBEARJ010000075.1:0-3273 GCA_041163285.1 Actinomycetota bacterium
TGCTGCCAAAGCGGTCTGCGCGTCCTGCCCAGTCATCGCACAGTGCCGAGCACATGCTCTAGCAGTGCAAGAGCCATACGGTATTTGGGGAGGACTCACCGAAGAAGAGCGTTTTGAGATCATCAGCAAGGCCCAGCGGCAATCTCGGGTCTTTACTGCGTAATTCTCCTCCTTTCCAACCGACTAAACAGCGCCTCTGAGTTCATGACTCAGGGGCGTTAGTTTTTGATTAGTTGGATTAGGAGATGCTCTCTGGTTTTACCCTAAGACTAATTACCGTGGTTACGGCGAGCGCAGAAATAATTACTCCGAGTGAGACGGTGATTGGAACTTCAGGAATCTTAAAGCCAGCGATCTCATGAATTCCGATTCCGTGTAGCGCCTCGATCACTAATTTAACGCCGATAAAACCCAACACAATCGATAGCCCCTTAGAGAGATAGACAAGACGTTTTAATAGCATTCCCACTAAGAAATAGAGTTGTCTTAGACCCATTAAGGCAAATGCATTTGCCATGAAGACGATGTAGGGGTCTCTTGTTAAACCAAAAATTGCAGGTATCGAGTCAAGCGCAAATAGAAGATCTGTGGTTCCAACTGCAACAAGCGCGATAGTAAATGTGGAATAGCCACGTTTGCGTAGCGCGTTAATGATTCGATTCTCTTGCCACTCATCCTCTTCTGGATCCTCGGTAATTAGTTTGTAGGCAGTCCAGAGTAGGATTGCACCGAACAAGAAGAAGATTGCGACAAAACGCTCGATTACAGCGGCTCCTAAAATAATGAAGACTCCACGCATCAGTAGCGCCATCATGATTCCAAAGAGCAGCACAAGTTGTTCTTGCTCTCGCTTAACCTTTAGTCGGGAGAGAATTATGAGGAAGACAAAGAGATTATCGATCGATAGCGAATATTCAGTGATCCAGCCCGCAAAGAATTCGCCACTAGCTTGGGGGCTATCCCAATTTCTCATGGCGATGCCGAAAATTATTGCTGAACTAACATAAATGGTGGTCCAGGTCGCAGCCTCCCGCATCGAAGTAATCGAATTTCTGCGATACCAAGCCCAAGCCAGGTCTAAGAGCAGGATGAGGCCGACGATTCCAAGGGTTATGAACCAGACAGTTGAAGAGACATTCGCAGTTTCGGACATTCTGAGAGTCTAATAAGAAAGGGCTTCGATTACTCGAAGCCCTCTCAAAGCGCGAAGCTATTTATTAGTGTGAATGGCCACCTGGTCCATGGCTATGTCCATGTCCGGCTGGGGCATCCTTTGGTTCTTCTGGCTTCTCGAATACCAGTGCTTCAGTGGTCAAGAACATTGCAGCAATTGAAGCAGCATTTGCGAGCGCTGATCTAGTCACTTTAACCGGATCGATTACGCCGGCCTTTACTAAATCACCATACTCATCTGTTGCAGCGTTGAAGCCCTCGTTGCTCTTCAAGTTGCGAACTTTGGATACGACTACATATCCCTCTTCTCCGGCATTCTCGGCAATCCAACGAAGTGGTTCTTGGCAAGCTTTTGCAACTAGTCGAACACCGACAGCAGCATCACCTTCATATCCAAGATCATTATCAAGAACTGTTGCGGCATGAACTAATGCTGCGCCACCGCCTGCAACGATCCCTTCTTCGACTGCAGCACGAGTTGCAGAGATTGCATCTTCAAGACGATGCTTCTTCTCTTTTAATTCAACTTCGGTGTGAGCTCCGACTTTGATAACGCAGACTCCACCAGAGAGTTTTGCAAGTCGCTCTTGTAGCTTCTCGCGATCCCAATCAGAATCGACGGTATCGATTTCACGACGGATTTCAGCGATACGGCCATCGACATCTTTCTTTGAGCCGCCACCATCAACGATTGTGGTGTGGTCTTTAGTTACAACAACGCGACGGGCCTTGCCCAACATATCTAGACCGATCTGGTCGAGCTTCAAACCAACTTCGGTAGAAATAACCTGACCACCAGTCAGAACCGCAATGTCTTGCAGGATTGCCTTGCGGCGCTCACCAAATGCAGGAGCCTTAACAGCTACCGAGGTGAATACGCCACGGATCCGGTTTACAACGAGAGTAGAAAGCGCCTCGCCTTCAACATCCTCAGCGATGATTACTAGCGGCTTACCGGTCTTGGCTACCTGCTCTAGAACCGGCAATAGATCCGAGAGCGCGGAGATCTTTCCTCCTGCAATAAGGAGATAAGCATCCTCTAGGACGGATTCCATCCGGTCTTGATCGGTTACGAAATATGGGGAGATATAGCCCTTGTCGAACTGCATTCCCTCTGTGAATTCGAGCTCCAAGCCAGTAGTTGATGACTCTTCAACAGTGATGACGCCGTCTTTACCAACCTTGTCCATCGCCTCGGCAATCAATTCACCGATTCCGCGATCTTGAGCAGAGATAGTTGCAACATCTGCAATCTGCTCTTTGCCCGCAACTTTGGTGGAACTTGATCGAAGTTGATCTACAACCGAAGTTACGGCAGCCTCGATTCCAGCTTTAATTCCCATTGGCTGTGCGCCGGCAGCGAGGTTACGTAGTCCCTCTTTAACCATAGCTTGTGCCAAAACTGTTGCGGTAGTTGTTCCATCACCAGCGACATCATTGGTCTTTTCAGCAACTTGCTTTACAAGTTGAGCGCCCATATTTTCAGCTGGATCTGAAAGTTCAATTTCTTTTGCGATAGTGACACCATCATTAGTGATTACAGGTGCACCGAAAGATTTTCCGATAACGACATTGCGGCCCTTTGGACCGAGAGTCACCTTTACAGTGTCAGCGAGGATATTGACGCCACGCTCCATGCCGCGACGAGCGTTCTCGTCGAAATGCAGTGCTTTAGCCATAGTTATTTATCGTCTCTTTTACTTCTCGATGACAGCCAAGATGTCACGAGCGGAGAGGACTAAATATTCCTCGCCACCATGCTTGATCTCAGTTCCGCCATACTTGCTGTAAAGAACAACATCGCCAACCTTGATATCCATTGGAACGCGAACTCCATCATCAAAGCGACCTGGGCCGACTGCAACGACTGTTCCTTCCTGTGGCTTCTCTTTAGCGGTATCGGGGATGACGAGACCAGATGCAGTCTTCTCTTCTGCTTCGCTTGTCTTTACGACGATTCGATCTTCTAGCGGCTTAATGGCAATGGCCATCTTCGTAGCTCCTTCTTATCTAGTTAAATTCGGGTGACTTATCACTCTCACCCGGAGAGTGCTAACACCAAGCCTAGGCGGAGTTATTCCAGCCCTCAAATCCGCCCTT
>JBEARJ010000076.1:0-3239 GCA_041163285.1 Actinomycetota bacterium
CTACACTCGAAACTAAGCAACCTCATCATCTAAAGTCGCAACCGAAACAAGTCCAGCAGATGCAGTTAGCGTTGCAAGTCCAATAAAGATAGCGCTGCTACCAAATGGTCCAGCAATTGCACCGGCGCCGAGCGGAACAAGAAATTGACCAAGACGGTTACCAAATAGACGGATCGAGATTGCCATAGCGCGTTCTTCAATGGGTGATTTCTTCGAAACAATTGACATCGTTAGTGGTTGACCAACGCCAAGCAAGAAACCAACGATCGCCATCAAAATCGCAAGCGGTAAAGCTGAGGTCGCAAATAAGGTAATCAATAGAAGGACTGCTGCAAGATTGATGCTGTAATTCATTACTCGGGTGCTTCCATAGCGAGAGGTGAGTGTCCCGAGTAAGAAACGCGAGACCATCGCCGAGGCCGAACGGAGCGAGAGTATTGCTCCAATTACGACTGGGCTGATTCCATTCTCGGTTCCAACGAGAGGCAAAATCACTATCAGAACATCATTAACTGAGGCGACTGAGAGAGAGGTCCAAATCGCGGGTTTGATTCCTGGGCGCTTCACAACATCGCGCGCGCGGATCGCACCAGCAAGATCGCGCTCTTCCTTTGACTTCCGCTCCTTCATCTCTTTGATGGCGAATATTGGAACGAGTGAGAAAAATGCGAGAACTGCTGCAAATACAAAAGCTGATGATGAAGATTTGGGAAGAACACCAGCAGACCCTGCAATCAAGCCCCCCAGCATCGGACCAATTGTGTGACCAATCGAAGTTGAGAATGAGAAATAGCCAAAATTATGGTCCTGTAAATGATTTGGACTCTTACTAGCCACCATAGATTGGCTCGCCGCTACATTTGCTAAGTGGGCGACTCCAGCTATTGCAGTCATTGCTGCAATCGAAATTACATTATTTGTAAAGGAGAGGCTTACTGCTAAAACAATGAAAGAGAATGACCCAGCTACAAGGAGTGGCGCTTCGCCAAGTCTTCCCACCCATCGACCCATTGATACAGCTACTACTAACGGTGTCAGCGCATAGACAGCAGCGATTAAACCTATTTCATAAGTTGAAGCGCCATTTTCAAGTGCACGATAAGTAATCATCGGGCGCATCACATAGATGCTTGCCTGGGCTAGGGCTACATTGATTAAAAGCGACCACAACCAACGTTGATTCTTATCGCTCATTTGGTGTTGCTCTGCTTACCTCTCTGAATTAAACGATAGATCGGTGGCACAATAATCAGGAGCAACAAAAATGTGTAAAGCGATTTTGTTAAGAGGCCATCAAAGAGTACTGAGTGATCTCCTTGGCTAATTTGTAATGTCCGCTTGTAGTACAACTCAGCTAGCGGACCAAGAATTGCCCCGATAACCAACGGTGTGATTGGAACGCCGAATCGTCGGAAGAGATAGCCAATCACGCCAACTCCGAGGGCTATTTGTAGGTCAAAAATCGAACTATTGAGCGCATAGGCACCAAGAAGAGCGAATGTTGTAATGCCTGCATAGAGGTATGGCCTCGGGATATAAAGTAATTTCACCCAGAATCGAATAAAGGGTAAATTCAAAATCAGTAACAAGGTGTTTCCGATGAATAAGGATGCCACCAGCGCCCAGACTAATTCCGGATTTGTCATAAATAGAAGTGGGCCAGGTTGAATGTTGTAACTCTGGAAGGCAACCAACACAACAGCAGCAGTCGCAGAAGTTGGAAGGCCCAATGCAAGTAGAGGAACTAGAGCGCCTGCTGCGTTTGCATTATTAGCGGCTTCAGGCCCTGCGACTCCTTCAATTGCACCATGTCCAAATTCTTCTTTGTTCTCTCCTTTTGCTAACTTTTTCTCAACTGCATAAGAGAGGAAGGTAGGAACTTCAGAGCCACCCGCGGGAATCACTCCTAAAGGAAATCCAATTCCAGTTCCTCTTAGCCAAGGTTTCCAAGATCTCTTCCATTCCTTCTTGGTCATCATGGCTTTCCCGCCCATAGGAATAACCTGCCACTTTTCATGGCTAAACCGGCTCGCGAGATAAAGAATTTCTCCCAATGCAAATACTGCGACAATTACTGTTACGGTTTCAATACCATCAATTGCATTTAAGCTTCCAAAAGTTAGTCGCAGTGATCCTGATTGTAGGTCGGCGCCAACAAGTCCAATCACAAGACCGACTGAGAGTGAGAGAACTCCCCTAATGCGCGAACTTCCAAGTAAAGTTCCCACAGTTGCAAATGCAGTAATAATTAGAGCTAAGAATCCAGCGGGTTGTACTCGGATTGCAAAATCCGCAAGCTGCGGTGCCGCGAGAGCCAGCAATAGAGTTGCTAACGTTCCCGCTACAAATGAGCCGATAGCGGCTGTAGCTAAAGCAGCTCCAGCTTTTCCGGCGCGCGCCATCTTGTTACCTTCAACAGCAGTGATTACTGAACCGCTCTCACCGGGGGTATTTAGCAGAATTGAAGTTGTCGAACCTCCATACATCGCCCCGTAATAGATTGCTGCAAACATAATTAACGCTTGAGTGGGTTGCACCGTAAGTGTAATTGGCAAGAGCAGACCGATCGCAAGCGCTGGTCCAATTCCAGGAAGAACGCCCACCAAAGTTCCTAGGAATGTACCAATAAACCCGTAGATGAGGTTTCCTGATGCTAAAGCATCGCCAAAACCATTTAGTAAATAATCAAAATTGTTCATTGGCTACTTCCTAGATCAGATAAAAACTCTTCGAGAATCCATTGGGGTAACTGGATATCAAGTAGCCTTGTGAAACTGACATAAACAATAGTTGAAAAAATAAATGCAATTAAACCTAATCTAGCTGCACGCTTTACTCCGAAAGCATAAGCGACGCTCCAAAATGAAATTGTCGCTGAAAGTATGTAACCAGTTCTTTCAATTAGAAATAGATGAAGACCTATGCCCAAAACGATAATTCCCATCGTCTTGAAATCAGCGCGCTGAAATGGGGTACCGGGCTCCACGCCTTCCGGGGTGGCTTCTCGCCCGCGCAAAACTTCTAGAGCGATTCCAATGGATGCAATCAAAAGAAGAGTTGCAACAACATATGGGAAGGTCCGTGGGCTTACAACAGTGTTATTTGTGGGAAGGATTAATTTCGATGTATCCCAAAAGACAACTAAAGAGACAAGGAAGAGAGAGCCAGCAAATGCCAGCTCTCCCTTTCCTGCCTTTGATACTTTGCTTAGCACTTAGTGCTTATCCACCAAGTCCAAG
>JBEARJ010000077.1:0-5967 GCA_041163285.1 Actinomycetota bacterium
GACAGGGGGTACGGGGTCTCAATTCGGTTTGGTTTTGAATGCATTGTTCCTGAGTCATCCAAAACACAACTTTTTAGATAAAGCCCCCCGCAATCTATTGAAAGTGTTAGGCGCTCAACCATTTCGTTATCTTAAACCCCTTACAAATAGCGCCCCCCCGAGTAGGGTTTTCGGGTGGCGCTGATAGAGATTCGTCATCTCGCAAAGGCATTTGGCTCAGTCAAAGCGGTCGATGGTGTAACCCTTGATATCGGCTCCGGAGAATTCATAACTCTCCTTGGTCCTTCGGGCTCCGGTAAAACCACGGTTCTTCGCATGGTTGCTGGATTTGAAGATCCAGATTCTGGCTCCATCGCACTTAATGGTCAAGACATCACTCACCTGCCGCCCTTTGATCGAGATGTAAATACTGTTTTTCAGGATTACGCGCTCTTTCCTCACATGACTATTCAAGAGAATGTCGAGTATGGACTACGTACTCGAAAAGTTCCAAAGGCAGAGCGAGCTAAGCAGGCGCTAGAAGCTATCGCTTCGGTGAAATTAGAGCAGACCGCAGACCGTTTACCGCATCAACTCTCTGGTGGTCAACGTCAACGAATCGCACTCGCACGTGCGCTTGTATTACGCCCGCGCGTTCTTCTATTGGATGAGCCTTTAGGCGCTCTTGATCGCCAACTCCGTGAAGAGATGCAGATTGAACTAAAGAAGATTCAACGCGACGCTGGAATCACTTTTATCTTTGTTACCCATGATCAAGAAGAAGCGATGCGAATGAGTGATCGAATTGTGGTCTTTAATGAAGGAAGGGTTGAACAAGTCGGAACTCCAGAAGAGGTCTACAACAAACCTACTACCCGCTTTGTTGCTGGTTTCCTTGGAGCGGCCAATATTTTGAGTGGTGAGGTATCAAAGAAGGTATTTGGTAAGTCAAAGACCGTAAGTATTCGACCAGAGCGAATTCGATTAGAAAATCCAGACTCCAAGACATCGAGCGATGAAAGCTCAATCAGTGGAATAGTGCAAGAAGCTGCCTTTGTTGGAGCAAATACTGTCTACGTAATTGAAACCGAATACGGTTTCAAACTCAATGTAAGTCACGCAAATACAGAATTGCCGGGGCAAGACAAGAGTTTTGCCGCGGGCGATCGGGTTCTCGTGATCTGGCACAACAGCCAGGCCGCAGAGATACCCGCTTAGTACTGACGCGCGTCAGTCGAAAGGAAGGTAATGAAGGGGAAGAAACTAGCGATACTCAGCGCACTCTCTGCTTCAGTATTGATCATCAGTGGATGTTCATCAAGCAGCGAAGATAGTTCTGGCGTATCAATTGAAGTACCAGATATCCCAATGCATCAGGCAATGGGAGATTTTGAAGGTGAATTAAATATCGTGAACTGGTCTGGTTTTGTCGAGCCAGCCTGGACCGATCAATTCACAGCTGAAACTGGTTGCAAAGTAAATCCACGTGTTGCTGGTACCAGCGACGAAATGGTTACCCTCATGCGAACCGGTCAATACGACATAGTCTCTGCATCGGGTGATGCTGCGCTACGTCTAATTGTTGGTGGCGATGTTCAGCCACTCAACATTGATTTAATCCCGAACTTCAGCGATGACATTGCCGCTGGAATGAAGGGAAATGTTTATGACACAGTAAATGGCAAGCCATACGGAGTACCCATTGGACGTGGCGCAAACTTGCTCCAGTACAACGAGGATGTAACCGGTGGCGCACCTGAAAGCTGGGATGTTGTCTGGGAGCTAGATACTCCTTATAAGGGCAAGATCACTGCTTACGATGCACCGATTTATATCGCTGATGCAGCCGTTTACTTGATGTATCACAATCCAGAACTAAACATTCAAAATCCATATAACGACGTAATTGGCGAGTACTGGTCAGACCCAGTCGCACAGATCACTTCCTTCGTTGGTGGAAACACTGTCGTTGGAACTTCATGGGAAGTCTTGCGAAAGTTCGCTGGTAAAGAGAACATCAAGACAACGCTCCCGGTTGAAGGCTCGACTGGCTGGTATGACTCCTGGCTAGTTAGCTCAACAACCAAGAACGTCAATTGCGCATATGCCTGGATGGATTACACCAGCAAGCCAGAAGTAAACGGTGCAATCGCCGTTAACTTCGGTATGGCACCTGCCAATACTGCGTTCTGTGCTTCAAGCCCAGAAGCTCAAGCTCACTGCGATACTTTCTTCGCAGAGGATGAAGAGTTCTTCGAGAGAGTCTGGCCTTGGACTACTCCAATTGAAACCTGCGTAGATGGTCGAACCGATGTGAAGTGCACAAGCTTCCAGGATTGGACCAATGCATGGGCAACTGTTAAAGGTTGATTAAGTAAAACGTGGGGGTTGAGTAATCAGCCCCCACGTTTCTAAATAAAATGACAACGCCAACAAAAAAGCAGACCAGGCCAATCTCCTCTTACCTGCTCCGTAAATCAAAGGTGAGGCTCCTGAGTCTGCTTGCACTTCCGATGACTTGGATTGTTGGCGTTTATATAGTTTCGCTTTTCTTGCTCTTGGTTACCGCTTTCTGGGAAGTTGACCCATTCTCATCTTTAGTTAGTCCGGCCTTTAATCTTGAGAATTTCAAGATGGTTCTTACTGTCCCGGCATATATCGCTACCTCAATTAGAACTCTTCTAATTGCCCTTGCGGTAACGCTTATCTGTGTTCTATTGGCTGTGCCACTGGGTATCTACATGGCAAAGATTGCCAAGCCTTGGATCCGTAATCTTCTTGCTGTTGCAATAACGCTTCCACTTTGGGCGGGATACTTAGTGAAGATCATCGCGATGCGACTCGTCTTCACTGAGCAAGGATTCTTTAACTGGGCGATGGCGCCATTTGGGATTCGAGGTCCAGGATTTTCAATTCCGATAGTGATTTTGACGCTTACCTATCTATGGTTCCCTTACATGGCCCTCCCGGTTTACACCGCAATCCGCCAGATTCCGCCTAATCTCTTTGATGCATCAAGCGATATGGGTGCCAAAGGTTTCACCACAATCTATCGCGTTGTATTCCCATTAATTATTCCTGCGGTGATAGCTGGCTCAGTTTTCACCTTTTCGTTAAGCCTCGGTGACTACCTTGCCGCTAGATTCACGGGCGGCGCTACCCAGATGATCGGCAGCATAATCGCAGCCAATATCAATCTAAATCCACCTGTTGCAGCTGCTTACTCGATGATTCCGATCTTCTTTGTGGTTATCTACTTGATGGTTGCTCGTCGCACCGGCTCATTGGAGCGGATGTAGCCATGTTACGACTTTCAAGAGTAACCCGGCTCTTCCTAATCTCAATAGTCGCCTTGATCCTAGTGTTTATGTATACCCCGCTCTTTGTGCTAATTCTTAATTCTTTTAATGAGTCACAGATCTCTGGATGGCCAATTGAAAATTACTCAACCAAATGGTGGGTCTTCGCCAAGGATTATCAACCAATTAGAGCTGCGCTCTTGAATTCAGTTCTAGTTGCATCCGGCGCAATGGTGATTGCCTCAATCCTCGGGACTCTAGTTGCATTTGCCATGAAAGGTTTTGACTTCTTTGGCAAGAGCACGGTCAATATTTTGGTAGTTCTGCCTATTGCGCTACCAGGAATTGTTACCGGTGTTGCATTTAGCAACACTTACTCAAACTTTTTATCTCCGGCCGGAATCAACATTGGTTATTTTGGGATGATTGTTGCTCATGCAACATTCTGTATCGTGATGGTCTTTAACAATGTCTTTGCCCGTCTGCGCCGGATGAATCCAAGTCTGCAAGAAGCTTCGGCTGATTTGGGCGCTGGGTTATGGCAGACCTTCCGCCTTGTCACATTCCCACAATTTAGAACCTCATTTGCCGCTGGCGCGCTGCTGGCCTTTGCCCTTAGCTTTGATGAGGTTGTTGTAACAATATTCACTGCTCCACCTGGCGTAGACACCCTGCCACTCTGGATACTTAAAGAAGTGGGACGTCCAAATCAGGCAAGCGTTGTAAATGTCGTTGCAACTGTAGTAATACTTCTTTCTTTGATCCCAGTCTACGTCTCGCAACGTCTAGCTAGAGCCCAAGAAGAAGAGCGTTAATAGCTATGTTTCGCGCTTTAAAGCGTCTAGTTATCGGACTCGTCATTCTCTCGCTAGCGCTATTCGGATTCACCAAGGTAATTCGGTATCCCGATCCGATCTCTGCAATTCGCCTCGGCCTGGCTCCTGCATCCCAAACTCCCACGTTGATGCCGTGGCACGAGATTGCGCCTGCAAGTAATCCAATTGATATTCCAAGAGGTGAAGAGGTACTTCCTTCTGAAGTCCAGTATCAAAAGAGTCCTTTGTCATGGCAAGAATTTCTTGATGCTACATATACAAACGCTTTTTTAATTATTCGTAACGGCGTTCTAACCCATGAGTGGTACCGCGAAGGATTTAGCGCTGAACAACGCTTGCCCTCCTATTCTGTTGCTAAGACCATGACTTCAATCATGATTGGTCAGTTAATTGAGGCAGGCAAAATCAAAGAGAGCGATCTCTTCATTGACTATTTTCCTGAATACAGAAATGGCACAGCTTTTGATCGCGTAACCGTCAAATCCCTTCTTGATATGCAAGGCGGAGTTGGGGTTTCGGATAACTATCCAACCGGTCCCCAAGGGTGGGGCGTTGCTATTGCACAGATGTATGCCACAACAGATCTTGAATGGTTTATTGGTAACAATCGAAAGATGTTTTTTGAGCCCGGCTTAAATGCAGAGTATCGAAGCATTGATACCCAGATGCTCGGCATGATCATCAAGAAAGTAACCGGTATGCGAGTTGCTGATTTCTTTAGTGAAAATGTCTGGCAGAAAGTTGGAGCCGAATTCCCGGCTACATGGAACGTTGATCGAGTTGGCGGAACCGAAAAGACATTCTGTTGCTTCAACGCGGCTGCCCGTGATTACGCTCGGGTAGGAATGGCAATTCTTAACGGTGGTTTTGCTGGCTCCACCCGAATAATTAGCCGCGACTGGCTAGATCGCATGAATACCCCTGTCGTTAGCCTTGATCATGGTTGGGGCTATGCCGCATGGCCAATTCATCTTTATCGATCCAGAATCAAGAACTGTAATCGTGAAACTCAGTGACAATCCACCGGGTAGCGACACTGAAGAGCCAACCGCCGAAGTTCTTTATGCGTTAGCTAAGTCGAAAAGGTAGATCGGGTCTATCAGTTATTACCACTGACACATTCCATTCGCGCAACTTTGGAATGTAACTTGCGTCATTGACGGTCCAAGTCAAAATCTCATGGCTACGTAATCGTCTTCTAACCCACGGTGAGCGCTCTAATAGCTCAATATCAATTGCGACCTTCTTAGTTGGTATGTAAAGCAGACGCCATCGATGGGAGATTACATAGGCAACATCTTTCAAATTACGCTTCATTCGTAAGACTGCAAAGAGTGAAAATGACATTGCAGTGAACTCAAAGCTTTCTGCAAATGCGGAAACTTTTCGCTCAACAAGACCACCACTTAATACCGGATGCTTAGTCTCAACCAACACCCACTTCTTATTTACTTTAGCTAACTCGAGAAGTTCTTCAAGAGTCATAACTTCCGTCAATTCTCTAAGTTGTGCCAGCGTCAAGGATGCAACTCGCTTCTTTATTCCAGTAATACGTTTGGTGTCGCGATCATGAAAACAAACTGGAATCTCATCCTTAGTTAGGCGAACATCGCACTCCAAGCCATCCGCGCCAACATCAATCGCCGCTTTGTAAGCAGCTAGAGTTGCTTCGGGATATTTGTAGCTGAAGCCGCGATGGGCGAAGGTTTTCATCGTGCAAATATGAAACGGAGCGCTTTACTAATGCCGGGCCATGGATTATTCGTGCGAATGAGAAATGCCGCCCGATAAAGCGGGGCCCTCCAACCAAAGACTCTTGTAAAAACCTTTGCTCGAGCTGATAAATCCGCTTC
>JBEARJ010000078.1:0-3223 GCA_041163285.1 Actinomycetota bacterium
TCTGGAAATAAGACCCCACAATCAACGACTAAGAGTTCACCTTCGTATTCAAAGACAGTCATATTGCGGCCGACCTCAGCCAGACCACCAAGCGCAACGATGCGGAGCGTTTTTGGGGAGAGCTTGGGAGGCAACCCGAGTTCGGGATGCGGATGGTTCATTAGTTTAGTTTCACTCCACCTTGTTTTAGATCTTCACGAAGTTGTGAGACTTGTGATTCAGTCGCGTCAACCAGAGGCAATCTAACTTTGCCGCCCGGTAATCCCAACATCTTTAGAGCTGCTTTAGTGAGAATTGCACCTTGGGTTCGGAAGGTTCCGGTGTAAACAGGTAGAAGTTCTTTATGAATCTCAAGAGCTCTTGATGAATTACCGCTAAACCAAGAATCCAACATTTCACGGAGCCTTGCGCCAACAGTGTGGCCACAGACTGAAACAAATCCAACTGCTCCCACTGAGAGGAGTGGAAGATTAAGAATGTCATCTCCTGAGTAAACCGGAATACCAGAGCGCTTAATTACCCAAGATGTAGATGCCACATCACCTTTTGCATCCTTTAGAGCAACAATGTTCTTATGCTCTGCGAGCCGACAGATCGTGTCAGGATCGATCGGTACTCCAGTTCGGCCCGGGATGTCATACATCATTACAGGAACATCGGTTGCATCGGCCATCGCACGAAAGTGCGCCTCGATTCCTGCTTGTGGCGGCTTGTTGTAATACGGCGTCACAACAAGTAGTCCATCGGCTCCCGCATTGGCTGCCATCTCTGCCTGTTCAATGGAATGCGATGTCTCATTGTTTCCAGCGCCAGCCACTACCTTGAGCTTTCCACCTGTAGCGCGCTTAACAGTTTTGATTATCTCAATCTTCTCTTCATCGCTAGTGGTTGGGGCCTCGCCAGTTGTTCCATTTACAACAATTCCATCGTGTCCAGAATTTTGGAGATGAAGCGCTAGTTTCTCAACGCCTTCCCAATCTACACTCAGATCATCTTTAAAGGGCGTGACCATCGCCGTAAGAAGGCGACCAAATGGCGTCGGGTGCGACATGGCCCAAGGCTACTACGGTGCTACTCGACCTGACTTCTCAAAAGCCGCATGAGTGATCGGCATTAGGCGGGCAAAGTGCTCCTCCATCTTTTCTGCGACCATCTCAATCTCGCGCTGCGGATAACTCGGGAAGTGCGAACCCTCTCTGCTTGTGCGCAACGACAAGAAATTCATCAAAGCGCGTGCATTCATAGTCACATACATTGAGGAGTAGAGGGCTACCGGTAGGACCGCTCGAGCGACTTCCCGAGCGACTCCGGCATCAAGCATCTTCTTATAATTTTGATAAGCAATCACATATGTGTCTTTCATTGCGCTCACAGTTACTTCGAATTGTTCGTCTGTGCCATCTACAAAGACATAGTGACCAGTCTTTCCAGTTTGAACTAACTTGCGCGCCTTATTTGGAACGTAGAAGACGGGCTTCAATTCACGGTAGCGTCCACTCTCTTCGTTATAAGAAGCAATTCGATGACGCATGAATTCTCTAAAAACAAATATTGGAGCGCTAACAAAAAATGTCATTGAAGTGTGCTCAAAAGGTGAACCATGACGCTCTCTGGCAAGATAATTTATTAATCCCGCAGATCTACTTGGGTCCTCATTAATCTCATCGAGAGATTGTTCGCCCGCGGTCGAAACCCGAGCCGCCCAGATAACATCGGCATCGTTAGCGCTGGATTTCACTAACTCGACCGTTACATCATCGCGGAAGACAATATCTGGGTAACTCTCGTTCTCCGTCACGAGCGCGACCCTATCTGCGCAGCGGTTATGAGCCGGCGATTGATGGGGCAAAATAGTTGCGTGTCATTCGATCGCCGCAGGGTGTTACGCGACTCACTAAGTGTGGCGATCCCCGTTGGAAGCTACGGCGCCGCATTTGGAGCAGCGGCAGTAGCGGGTGGGTTCTCGGTCTTGCAGGCTTGCGCCCTTTCATTATTGCTCTTCTCCGGCGCCTCTCAATTCGCAGTTGTGGGAGTCATGGCCGGAGGTGGAAATCCGCTAAGTGCAATCGCAACTGGGGCGCTTCTTGGAATTCGAAATGGATTCTATGGAATGCGGATGTCCTCTATATTGAAACTAAACGGAATTAAAAAATTCTTCGGCGCCCAAATAACAATTGATGAGTCAACTGGTGTAGCGCTTTCTCAAGAAAGTCGCGGCGAAAGCGCTATGCGATATGGATTTTTTGCCACCGGTATTGGGGTTTTTCTCTTCTGGAATCTGTTTACGTTAATTGGCGCACTAGGCGCGAATTCGATTGGAGATCCCTCTAGCTGGGGTCTTGATGCTGCCGTTCCGGCTGCTTTTCTTGGTTTGGTTTGGCCGAGATTGATTGATGGAAAAACAAGGATTGCAGCGCTTTTATCTTTTCTGCTTTCGCTACTTCTTACTCCTGTTCTTGGTTCTGGTTTACCAATAATTGCGACCGTAGTTATCGCGCTAGCGCTCGGCTGGAGAGCCCGATGAGTGAGTTATGGATCGCAACCCTCGGCGCCAGTGTTATCTGTTATCTCCTCAAATTACTAGGCTATTCGCTTCCGCAATCGACGTTGAATAACCCACGAGTACAGAGAATTAACACCTTTATTCCCATAGTTCTGCTGAGCGCTTTAGTTTCAGTACAAACTTTGACTTTTAATTCTGAGGTTGTAATAGATCATCGTCTGGCTGGGGTCGCAGTTGCAGCGCTAGCGCTCAAAATGCGAGTTTCATTCCCGTTAATGATGGTAGCGGCTGCGTTTACATCTGCGCTCATATACAACTTCATTTCCTAGCAGCATAAAATTACAGAGTGAGCCTTGCGGGTCTTTCGAATGAATCAGCACGGGCTCGTCTTCTGACCGAGGGGCCAAATTCTTTACCAGGTGATGACGAGCGTTCGATCCTACGCATCGTTTTAGGCGTACTAAAAGAGCCAATGCTCATCCTGCTTCTGAGCGCAGGAATAATTAGTTTTGTTCTAGCTGAGACGATTGATGCGATTCTCCTCATGGGCACCGTAGCAATAATCCTGGGAATCTCTATTTTTCAGGAACGAAGAACTGAACGGGCGCTACACGCGCTTCATCAATTGACGGCTCCTCTAGCTCTAGTTATTCGAGATGGAAAAGAAGAGCGGATACCAAGTAGCCAAGTAGTTCGAGGTGATGCATTAGTTCTCTTAGA
>JBEARJ010000079.1:0-3090 GCA_041163285.1 Actinomycetota bacterium
CCTAACTTTATCTCGCGTACGATAGAGAGCATCTATTTTTCCAACTTTCTTGAACTCAGAATCGCAACGAGATGGCCGGCGGTCACAAATGCAGCTAACGGAAGACCGATACGAATCAGATTTTCATTGCCTGAGAAAATAAAGATCAGAATTGACATCTCCACCGAATGGAAGAGGCGCTGTACTGCAAAAACTCTAAACGGAGCGCGGGCTACTTTAATAATTAGCGACCTTGGCTCACCCACGCTCTTGCTATCAGCAAGTTTAGGTAACCCAGCATAAGCACGAGCCACATGGACTGCATCATTAAAACCTTTATTAAGCAGAATTAAAATAGATATCAGAGATGCTAAAAACAATAGCTCGTAATCGCCCTCACCGATACGCCATGCGAGAGCAATGGGAATCAAACTCTCCGTTAAATAGTGGCCAACTCGATCTAGAAACACACCTTTAGGAGATTGGCTATCGCGCCAACGCGCTATTTCGCCATCACAGCAATCCCAGAGCATCTGAAGTTGAGCGAGAAAAAGGGCCAATAACAAGCCGAGAAAGCCCGAAATTTGTAGGGCAAGACTGATTGAAACACCGGTCGTAATCATCAAATAGGTGACGCCATTTGCAGTGACCGGAGTTTTTAAAAGGAGTCTTGTGAGATAAGGAGAGAGTTTGCGAAGATATAGATCGGCTACCCAGTGTTCAGAGTTAGAACGCCCCGTTACTGATGCGGGCTGACAAATTGCGCGCAGTTCAGCAATGGTCGGCTTAGCCGGACGCTGGGTCACCTTCGAATTCTATTCTGCTTATGTCCGATAACCCATTGAATCGATGAGACCACGAGGAAGATGGTGGCGAAATAGTATGCAATCAGGGTGATTTCTACACCCGCTAATAGCGCCGCTCCAATAACCAAAATTCGCCCGCCAACATTAAAACCTAATGCGCTCAACCAAATTGGTTTCTTCTCATTTTGAAGAGCGCGATAAAGATTGTCATAGTGATGGAAGATGATGCTGAAAAGAAGAATAAAGCTAGGAATACCCAAAACATCCTGCTGAATGAAGATTGCAAGCAATGCTAATGATTCTAAGAGGCGAAGAATGGAGGGCTCAATCCAACTAGCCCGTTTCGTGAAGCTTGCTTTGATTCCTAATAAATCCGATTGGTTTGTAATTAGAGAACTATTTAGAGAAGTCTTCGCCATTTCTTTAGTTCTACGAATTCTTCCCCTATAAACAACTACTGCGGAGATAAAGGCAAGTATCGGCATGATTGTGAAGGTGAAGGCTGCGCCACCTATTACAGCGCTAACACTTATGACTAACCATCTTTCGCCAATCGGGAATTGAATAATCTTGCCTAGCCAATAACGGAGTCTTCCTTTGGGCTCTCGCTCTGTTGGAATAATTCCATCAAATTCCGCCATGAAATCAATGGGGGTCTCGAACTTTTCCTCAGCACGAATCTTCACACTCTGCGCGAAGTTGTAATCGGATAGATGTCTGAAGGTCTGGATAATCATCATTGCCATTGCGGGTATCCATAAACTGCGACCTTCTAAGGAGGCTCCGTAAGCAAGACCAAGGAAGACTAGGTACTCCTTCACGCGATCTGTCACTGCATCTAACCAAGCGCCCAATTTTGAGAACTTTCTGGTGTAGCGCGCCAACTCACCATCTACACAATCAACGATGATGCTGAGTTGTAACAGAAACGCTCCGAGCAGAATTGATAAGAAAGTGCCTCTTGAGAATGAGTATGCAGAGTAAAGACCGATTGCAAAAGATAGAAGGGTGACTTGATTCGGGGTTGCACCAATCTTGACCGCTACCCAAGTCAAGATCTTGGAGAACTTACGGAGAAAGAAGACGGAGAAGAAACCGTCGTTGGCGCGGTTGGCCATTCGTAACCGAAGCGTTGCAATATTTAAACTTTTTATTTCACTCCTTACCTGCTCGCGCTCATCTTGGTTATCACTTCTTGACCAAGGCGCCCCTAAAACATCTACGGCATCGACTCTTACGGTGGCTCGAACTAGGGCGACTAGGAGTAAATCAAGCGCATTTCCTTTTGCTTTATAGGTGACTGCGCTTTCAATCGCTGGAATTATCGACTCGCTCTGTTTCTTAGATAGCCGGAGCGCTCCAACAAAATCACGATTCCCAACTGTTACTTTATGGGAAGCAGAAGATGCGCTTGCGATTCGATTCTGTCTTACTAAGGTATTTCCATTCTTGACTATCGCAACTAATGCAGCAGATGTGCTTCTCGGATAATCAGTTAATAGCTCAAGATGGGGCTGAGTGATTACAGTTCTTTCATCAACCAAAAGAAGATCGCTCTTAGATTCTTTAAAAGATTCAAGAATTTCTAAGAGGGTAGTTTTGGCGGTGACTGTCAGTGAATCAAGTGGGCCGCTCATTTAGAGTAGTATAAATCTATGGCCATCCAAGTCGTGATTCTTGCTGCTGGAATGGGCACTCGACTCGGAAAACCGTGGCCAAAACCATTAACTCCCCTCGCTGACGGCCGATCCATCTTGCAACAACAGATTGAAAATGTCCGAGGTGTCTTTGGTGAGAGCGTTCGGATATCAATAGTTGTTGGTTTCAAACTAGAAATGATCATGGAGGCACATCCGGACGTCACTTACGTCTACAACGAGGCCTACGACCAGACCAATACTTCAAAGAGTCTATTGAAAGCGCTCCGTAACTCGCATGAAAATGGAGTTCTCTGGCTAAATGGCGACGTGGTTTTTGATGCTCGAGTTCTTGAGCGGATAAATGACCGCATCGAAAATGAAAAATCTTTTGTCTGTGTTAATACTGCAGCTGTTGGCGAAGAAGAAGTGAAATACACCGTTGATGCTAAGGGTTTCATCAAAGCCCTCTCTAAGAAGGTCGAGAATGCGCTGGGCGAGGCGGTCGGAATCAACTTCATCTCAAAACACCACAAGGCGCCGGTAATTGAGCAGCTCCACGCTTGTGCTGATAACGATTATTTTGAACGTGGGTTAGAGCTCGCTATCGAGAGCGCCGATATTGAAATTGAGCCAGTAGATATATCTGATTTGTTTGCTGTTGAGGT
>JBEARJ010000080.1:0-3087 GCA_041163285.1 Actinomycetota bacterium
CTTGAGCACAAAGCGAATCACTCATTACATCAATGGTTCTTCCTGGAGCGGTAGCGCTCAACGAAGCGGGGAAGTATTTAATCCTGCCACCGGCGAGGTGAGCGCAAAGGTTGATTTTGCAAATACGGAAGTTATTGACGAAGCTGTAGCTGCTGCAAAACAAGCGGCAGCGGAGTGGCGCAATACTTCTCTGGCCAAACGAACTCAAGTCCTATTTGCCTTTAGAGAGATTGTTAATGCAAAGAAGGAAGAGTTGGCTAAAGCAATCACCCATGAACATGGAAAAGTTTTATCGGATGCTCTTGGTGAAGTGACCCGAGGACTTGAAGTCGTCGAGTTTGCTTGCGGTATCCCCCACCTTCTAAAGGGCGGATATAGCGAAGGAGTCTCGACCGGTATTGATGTTTACTCCATCCGCCAACCACTCGGCGTTTCTGCAATCATCTCGCCCTTTAATTTCCCCGCGATGGTTCCTATGTGGTTCTTCCCGATCGCAATAGCTACAGGAAATGCAGTCATCTTGAAGCCCAGCGAAAAGGACCCAACACCTTCGTTATTGATGGCTTCTTACTGGAAAGAAGCGGGACTTCCAGATGGCGTATTCAATGTAGTTCACGGAGATAAAGTGGCGGTAGATCGCATCTTGGAGCACCCAGATATCGCCTCTGTTTCATTCGTAGGTTCAACTCCGATCGCTCAATACATTTACGAGAACGGCACAAAAGTGGGCAAGCGAGTTCAGGCGCTCGGTGGCGCTAAGAACCATATGTTGGTCCTTCCTGACGCTGATTTAGATCTTGCCGCAGATGCCGCCGTTAATGCCGGATTTGGATCTGCTGGCGAGCGTTGCATGGCTATCTCTGCACTTGTAGCTGTTGAACCAATCGGCGATGAACTAGTTAAAAAGATTTCTGAACGTATGAGCAAACTTCGCACCGGTGATGGAAGCGCTGGCGCCGATATGGGACCGCTAGTTACCTCGGTACATCGTGACAAGGTTGCTTCCTATGTGGATGCTGGTGAGCGAGAGGGTGCAAAGTTAGTTGTAGATGGGCGTAATCCAAATGTAGATGGCGCTGCAAATGGTTTCTGGCTCGGACCCACTCTCTTTGATCATGTTAAGCCAAACATGTCCATTTACACCGATGAAATCTTTGGACCAGTCTTATCTGTAGTCAGAGTAAAGAGTTATGACGAAGGTCTAGCTCTGATCAATAGTCATCGATATGGAAACGGTACGGCCATCTTCACTAATGATGGTGGTGCAGCGCGTAGATTCCAGAATGAAGTGACGGTTGGAATGATTGGAATTAATGTTCCCATTCCGGTACCTACTGCTTACTACTCATTTGGCGGTTGGAAGAGTTCGTTATTTGGCGACACCCATGCTCATGGCACTGAAGGAGTCCATTTCTTCACCCGTGGCAAGGTCGTTACAAGCAGATGGCTTGATCCAAGTCATGGCGGAATTAATCTGGGATTCCCCCAAAACCGCTAACTCTTCTTTACGAAATACTCCATGAGTTCGTTGACCGGAGTGCTTGCTAGCCTCTCGTAATCAAGGGTCAACTGAGCGATTTTCTCTTGCTGGGACTTATCAAAAATCCGAGCAATGTTGGTCCGATATTTCTCAATTAAAAGCGGAATTCCTTCATCTCTGCGGCGCTTATGGCCTACAGGGTATTCGATTGATATCTCATCAACCTTCGTTCCATCTTTAAAGAACACAGTGACGGCATTCGCGATTGAGCGCTTCTCTGGATCGTGATAGTCCTTGGTGAATTGTGGATCTTCAACGCAGTGCATCCGCTCACGTAGCGCATCAATTCGTGGGTCAGCCGCAATATCATCTTCGTAGTCACGTGCTGTTAAACGTCCGAAGATAAGTGGGATTGCGACCATGTATTGGATGGTGTGATCTCGATCGGCGGGATTTCTTAGCGGGCCTTTTTTATCGATAATTCGAATGCAGGCCTCGTGGGTCCTAATCTCAATCCGCTCGATATCGGCATCGCTCTTTTCGCGAGCGACCATCTCTTTATGAACTTTGAAAGCTGCTTCTACCGCCGTTTGGGCATGAAATTCTGCAGGGAATGAGATCTTAAACAGTACGTTCTCCATTACATATGAACCATAGGGACGTTGGAATTTGAATTTGTTTCCTTTAAATGAAACATCATAGAAACCCCAAGTCTTAGCTGAGAGCGCTGATGGATATCCCATCTCGCCCGTCTTAGCGATTAGAGCTAAGCGAACAGCGCGAGATGTTGCATCGCCGGCTGCCCAGGATTTCCTTGAACCAGCATTAGGGAAGTGTCGGTAAGTACGTAGTGATTGGCCATCAACCCAGGCAAGGGAGACAGCGTTAAGAATCTGTTCTCTAGTTAATCCAAGTAATTTTCCGACGACAGCGGTGGATGCCACTTTCACCAAGATGACGTGATCTAGCCCAACTTTATTGAAGGAATTTTCGAGCGCTATACAGCCTTGGATTTCATGTGCCATGACCATGGCGTTGAATACATCGCTCATCATCAGCGGTTTCCCACCGGTTGCTACAGCGTTTCTGGAGAGCCAATCAGCTACAGCGAGAATTCCGCCTAAATTATCGGATGGGTGGCCCCACTCAGCGGCTAACCAGGTGTCGTTGAAATCAAGCCAGCGGATCGCTGCTCCGATACTAAATGCGCCTTGTACGGGATCTAGTTCGTAATCTGTTCCAGGTACTCGAACACCATTCGCAATCTTCACGCCGGGAACGACTGGACCTAACAGTTTTCGACAGGCTTCGTACTCGAGGGATTCAAGTCCGCACCCAATCGTATCTAGGAAGCAGTACCACGCAGTCTTCTTAGCTAAATCAGAGTCAATCTTGTAATTCAGTACGTAATCGACGATGTCAACAATCTCTTGATCAAAAGGTAGATCTGATTTAGTGAAGTTGGAAGACATCTAACGCTCCTCTATCTTTACAAAGACCCTGTTTTCTGGACCGACATAGTTTGCACTAGGACGGATAATTTTGTTGTCGCGGCGCTGCTCAATTATGTGACCTGACCAACCTGTTAGGCGGGCAAAAATAAAGAT
>JBEARJ010000081.1:0-2978 GCA_041163285.1 Actinomycetota bacterium
AGCGGCGAGTTCGAAGATGAATCTGAATCGTCAGGAATCGACCCAAGTAATGTTCAGATGCTTGATGTTGGCTCGCCCTTCGATTTTGCCGCCCAGGGAATGCTCTACCTACCAAAGCATCTACCCGAGCCGGGAAGAGATGGCCCAAGTACAGAAGCGCTTGTTGAACTTGGTGAGTTGATAGATGCGGCAGGCGGTAGAACCTTGGCTCTTTTCTCTTCTTGGCGCGGAGTTGAAATGGCAGATGACCATTTACGGAGAGTCCTCGCTGAACTTCCCATAAAGATAATCACTCAGAAGCGGGGCGATAGCGTTGGCTCACTTGTCGATCGCTTTGCAGATGAACCAACTTCAATACTTCTCGGAACTATGAGTTTATGGCAAGGTGTAGATGTACCAGGACCTGCTTGCACGCTGGTTGCTATTGATCGAATTCCGTTTCCAAGGCCAGATGATCCGGTGATGTCGGCTCGCTCTGCAAAGGCAGATGCATCCGGAGGTTCTGGATTTATGCAGGTATCGCTCCCTCGAGCTGCACTTCTGCTTGCACAAGGCACGGGCAGGTTGATTCGCTCAATTGAGGATCGAGGCGTCGTTGCAATTCTCGACTCGCGAATAGTGAACAAGCGATATGGATCGGTCTTACTTAATTCAATGCCACCTTTATGGCGCACTAGCGAGGGAAGTGTCGTTAGGGATTCACTGCGAAGGCTTAATCAACAATTTCTTGAAGCCGGGCGCTAATTGTTGGCCAACTCCGTGCAAAACTCGGGTGAAGATTTACCGCACCAACTTCTTTGATAGAAAACCAGCGTAAATCAATCGTTTCATGGTTATTCTCAAAGACCATGCCCTCGGGTTCAAGGTGAGCGACAATCGTTTCGTAGCTCCAATCCCCGTGATCATCGAGATGGGTAAATCGAGCTGTCACATACTTAGCATCAATTCCAATCTCTTCATTACTCTCACGGAGCGCTGCTTCAAAGGCGCTTTCATGGGAATCTCGTGCGCCTCCCGGTATGCCCCAGGTATCACCGTTATGTACCCAGGGGGCTCGATGTTGTAACAAGATTTCACGGGAGCGGAAGAGAAGTAGGCCCGCAGCGCCATTTAAGCCCCAATGTTTTGAGCCACACTGACAATTCACCCAACCATCGCCATCACGAACTGCCATACCGCTAGTTTTCCACAGAAATAGAGTATGAGCTCTTGGGGCAGCAATTTACTTCTAACGTGAGTGGATGCTCCGTCTACTCATTGCCTTACTAACAGCAGCTATTTCCATTGCGACTCCCGTACACGGAGAAGAATGCGATGGCGACACTTGCATTGATGTAAGCGCTGATGATGATAACCACATCGTGATTAAGGTAAAAAAGAGCAAACCTGGAACCACTACTACGAGTAGTCCATCGCCTCGCCCCACCACTACCGCGATTTCGAGAAAACCTTGGATTCCTTGGTTACCAAAGCCCGCTACAACTTCAACGCCGCGACCGAAATCGACAAAGATCAGTAAGCCGAGAGTCCGCAAGCCAAGAGTTTCGAAGATCAGCGCTTCACAATTAGCTGACCAGGTAAAGCGGATGATTCCTAATGGCGTAATTCTCACCCAACCTATGAGCGCGGCTCTATTAAGAGAACCGGTCAATTTTTTGACAACGGTTCCAGCATCATTTCAAACGGTAATTGTCGTTCTCGAAGTTCCAATTTTCATCACGCTTAAGGCTCTCTACAAATGGGATTTCGGCGATGGAAACTTCCAGACCACAACTCATCCCGGAGCGCCTTTTCCGGCCGCGCCGATTAAGAACAAATATCTAGAACCAGGCGAGTACGAGGTTGGTCTAAAGGTTACTTGGACCGGAACTTGGCGAGCCGGCGCCCTAACCGGACCGATAAAGGGAAGCATCAATCAGAACTTTGAGCGGGTGATCTCCATTTACGAAGCCGATACGACCTTCACAAGATAGTTATCCACAAAATAAAAGTTTTTTCCCATCCAATCCTTTGCTCGCCAATGCTTCGCCCATGACAACCGTTACAACTCCTAATGATTTATTGGCTGCTGTTCCATTTCTCATCGGGTACCAACCTAGTGACTCCATAGTTCTCATCTCGCTCAAGGATGAATCGATAAATATGGCAATTCGGATCGATTTTCCGGAGTCGATTGAAAAGAGAGAAGCAAGCGCGCTCATCGAGAAATTAAGGGGTAGCGATGGCGCGCTTCTTGTCTCATATATTCCGGATTCATGTCACGATACTGAGAGCGTGCTACTTCCATTAATTGAAGCCCTGGAAGAAGAGGCAATCCCACTTCGCGAATCGATAATTATCGTAGGCAATAGATGGCGCTCTCTGATTTGTAGCGACCCAGAATGTTGTCCTATCGAGGGTTCACCCCTTCCCGAACTCTCCGGATCAAGGATCGCTGTTGAAGAGATCGCACAAGGAAAGTTGATGCCATTCAAAAACTTATCCGAGATGGCCGGCTCACTCGATTCGGATTTAGATCCAGTAATTGTCGAAATGATGGGACGAATCGCTCCAATCGATTACGACACAGATCCAACTCCGATCCAGCGAGAAGGTGCTAATTCAATACTGGACTTTCTACATGACTTCGAAGTTGACGGTATCTGCAGGGATAAGCGATTAGTTGCCAGGGTTCTTGTTCGACTGAAGGATCTACAAGTACGCGATTTTGCTTTAGGCACTATGGATCGCGAGAAGGATCTCTACTTTGATGCCTGGAAGTGGTTATTGAAAAAAGCGCCAGAAGGATTTGTTGCTGCCCCCGCTACGCTATTTGCAGTCGCTGCATATGAACGAGGCGATGGCGCAATGGCTAATTTAGCTCTCACAAAAGCCGAATTTGATCAACCGAACTACTCAATGATTAATTTACTCAAGCAACTTTTTCGAAGCGGGAAGCCACCTACCATCTTCGCTGATTTGAGAGCAGAGCTTCATCC
>JBEARJ010000082.1:0-2865 GCA_041163285.1 Actinomycetota bacterium
AGTTAGTACTGGAACTCGAATAATCCAACGTCGCCTTAGCCCAGAACACTTCGCAAATTTCTGCATCATATCTGCGTAAGAGAGAATCTCCGGTCCCCCGATATCAAAGATTCCATTAACTGGTTCCTTCAATTTAGCGGCACTAGAGAGATACCAGAGTACATCGCGAATTGCGATTGGGTGAGTTCGATTTGAAACCCACTTGGGTGTAGTCATAATCGGAAGACGATGTGTTAAGTGACGGAGCATTTCAAAAGATGCTGATCCGGAACCAATCACAATTCCGGCGCGCAGCTCCATGACAGGAACTGAAGTAGAACTTAGCTCTTGCCCTGTTCGGGCTCGTGAAGCAAGATGCTTACTCTGTTTTTCAACATTCGCTATTCCGCCGAGATAAACAATCTGCTTTACTCCTGAAGCTTCCGCTGCTTTAGCAAAGTTGCGCGCCATCTCTGCTTCTAGTTCATCAAAATGAGCGCCGACTCCAATTGAATGCAAAAGATAGAAAGCAGTATGCACACCATCTAGTGCACTTCTCATCTCATCGAAATTAGTTGCATTACCAACAGCAACTTCAACCTCATTTGCCCAAATTTGGCCAGAGATCTTATTTTTATCGCGAACTGAAACTCGAACCTGTAATCCTTCATTCAAGAGAGCGCGCACAAGTCGGCCACCGACATATCCTGATGCGCCAGTGACAAGAATTCGCCGCTCTTGAGACATGGTTAAACACTAGACTTTCCCGCATGTCTCGGCCAAAGGTAGTTGTTTTAGGCGCGGGCTTTGGCGGGCTAACGGCAGCCAGAGCCCTCGATGCGATCGCAGATGTCACCCTCGTGGATCGCCATAACTTCCAGACTTTCTTGCCACTTCTCTACCAAGTCTCAACCGCGGGCCTCGCAGCTGACCATATCGCCCACCCAATTCGCGGCGCACTACGCAAGACAAATATTAAGTTTCGGATGGGATCACCTCTAACAATCGACCACAAGAACAAATCGGTAAAGCTAGATTCGAGCGAAGTTCTTGATTTTGATTATCTGGTTGTTGCGCTTGGTTCGGCCACTAATGATTTTGGTGTAAAGGGTGTAGCTGAAAATGCGCTCGGCATGAAGAGTGTTTCCGAAGCTCTCGAAATTCGCTCCTCGATATTGCGCCGGTTTGAAGATCTTTGCCGTTTTGAAGATGACACTAAATTGTCGATAACTGTCGTTGGTGGTGGACCAACTGGCGTTGAGATGGCAGGAGCAATTGCCGAGCTCAAAAAGGGTCCACTGAAATCTGATTTTGCATCTGCTGCCAAGAACATAACAGTGAACTTGGTGGAAGCAGGACCGAGACTTTTACCTTCCTTCTCGCCGCTACTTTCAAATCGAACCAAGAAAGATTTAGAGAAATTGGATGTGAAGGTATTTCTTAATACCTCCGTTAAGGAAGTTAAGCCTCGCGAAATTATTCTTGGCGATAAATCAAAATTGGCTTCCGAGGTCACGATCTGGGCTGCTGGTGTTACTGGTGAGCCAGTAATGAAAAAGTTGAATCTGCCAATCGAGAATGGTCGGATTGCAGTTGATCCAACTCTTCAAGTCACTAACTATCCACATATATTTGCCATCGGAGATATAGCTGGTGCCAAAGGTAAAGATGGCAGGTTTCTTCCCATGGTTGCCCCAGTTGCGATGCAACAAGGGCGCCACTTAAAGCATCAAATAGAGAACTTAATTGCAGGCAAAGAACTATCACCATTCAAATATCGCGATAAAGGCTCCATGGCCACTATCGGTCGCCACAAGGCCGTTGTTGAAGTTGGCCCGCTAAAACTAGCTGGAATCCCTGCTTGGTACGCCTGGTTATGGCTCCATCTCTTTTATCTATTAGGTGGCCGAAACAAGATTGGCACGATGGCTGATTGGACCTGGAATTACCTAACCTTTGATCGCGGCAATCGCCACATCATGGATATCAATTAACTCTTAACGCTCCGTAAGCATGCTCTGGGACAAATGGTGAATTAGGGCGTACCCATTCGATTCTCTGATAGCCACTTCCTTGAGTTGGGCGTGGATCGCTCTCGCCTTTATTTGGCCAAAAAGAGAAAGCTCGCTCTGCTTGAGCGGTAATCGTTAAAGAGGGATTAACTCCTAGGTTTGCTGTAACGCTAGCGCCATCAACTACATGAAGCGTTGGGTAATTCCAAACACGATGATAGGGATCAATCACACCATTATTTGGATCATCGCTAATCACACAGCCGCCAACAAAGTGGGCTGTGAATGGAGCGCTCACTAAATCTCCAATATGACCACCAGGCGTTCCACCATAGTTCTTCGCAATCTTTCGAACTACTTCATTAGCAGCCGGTATGTAGGTTGCATTCGGGTGCTCGCTATCGTTCTTTGAAGTCAAGCGCCAGCCAAAGATGCCGCGCTTTCCTGTTACAGCCATGGATGAGTCAACATTCTGCATAACTAACGCAATTACAGTTCGTTCGCTCCACTTTCGCACATCTAAAATCTTTCCAATCATCGAGGGCTTTGTAATCAAAGTCTTTACCCACTGACGGCGGCGAGCCTTTGCTGAATTTCCATCAGTCATGATTGTTTGGAGCAAGCCCATAAAGTTAGAACCTTTTCCATAGCGAACTGGTTCTACATGGGTGTTTTTATCTGGGAAAAATGATGAGGTAATTGCGGCCCCTTGAGAGAAATCAATCTCGCCGCCATGTGGCATTACTGCACCGACTAAAGATTCCGAGTTGGTTCTAGATAACTTTCCTAGCGAAGGGGATAACTTCGATAACTTCTTTGAATCTTTCATCTTATGGAGCAATTTCTGAGTGTTGTAGGTGCCGGCTGCTACTAC
>JBEARJ010000083.1:0-2834 GCA_041163285.1 Actinomycetota bacterium
ATTGAAATTGGCATGGAAACCGAATTAGGAAAAATCGGAAAGTCAATTCAACAAATTCCTCAATCAAGAACGCGTCTTCAGCAGAATGTCGACGGATTAGTCCGAGTTATTGGACTCTTTTCCCTAGTCGCAGTAGTTGCTGTTTTCTACATCTATGGTTCAACTAGAAACGATTGGCTAGAGGGTGCATTAGCTGGAATTGCCGCGGCAATGGCGCTCATTCCTGAAGAATTTCCAGTCATCATTACTCTCTTTATGGCGCTCGGAGCCTGGCGAATGGCGCGAGTTAGGGTTATTGCGCGCCGGCCCGCTGTAATTGAAGCGTTGGGCTCAATAACGGTTTTGTGTGTAGATAAAACTGGAACGCTAACTCAAAATGAAATGCAGGTTGCCGAACTCCAACTTGATGGGGACTCACTGGTCATCGAAGAAGTTGCTATTCCAGAGAAGTTCCACACTCTAATTAGAACCGCGGCACTGGCTGCTCCGGTTCGGCCATTTGATCCCATGGATAAGGCATTCCGCAGGCTTGCAGAGAGATTGCCGGACGAGTCCCATCTGAGCTCACTTCGTGAATATCCGCTGACGAAATTGCGATTGGCATACATTCATCTCTGGCGGGATGGCGATGAGATTCTGATTGCTGCGAAAGGTGCGCCGGAGCATGTTGCCAAGATGTGCAATTTCACTCCAGAGCAGAGTTCAGAGCTAGCTTCGAAGGTTCATAGCGCAGCCGAACGTGGTTTCCGGGTGATAGCTGTTGCACAATCAAGAATTTCTTCTCACCAGCTAGGCGAGTTTGATCCTGATTTTATTAATTTTTCATATTTAGGTCTGGCGTTATTGCATGATCCAGTTCGAAATGGCGTGCCTGATGCAGTTAGCGAGTGTGAAGCTGCGGGAATAAGAACTGTCATGATTACAGGCGATCATCCAACTACAGCTCTAGCGATTGCACATGAGATTGGTATCGACGGTGCGAAACATTGCGTTACGGGAACAGAGATTGAAGGCTCTAGCGATGAGGAGCTTCGAGAGCTAGTGAAGCAAACGAGCATATTCGCGCGCGTAAATCCAGAACATAAATTGAGACTTGTGAGGGCCCTAAAGGCAAATGGCGAGGTCGTAGCTATGACTGGAGACGGAGTAAATGATGCACCAGCTCTTCGCGCTGCTGATGTCGGAATCGCTATGGGCGCCCGAGGAACTGATGTGGCGCGCGAAGCAGCTTCATTAGTGATCACAGATGACGATTACACATCAATAGTCGCTGGCATCCATCGGGGGCGTGCTATTTTCGCAAATATTCAGAAGGCGATGACTTATGTAATCGCGGTTCATGTTCCAATTTTTGGGATGGCGCTAGTTCCCCTAATGCAAGAGTCGTGGCCACTCATTCTGCTTCCAGCTCTAGTGGCTTTTCACGAGGTGATTATCGATCCTGCCTGTTCGATTATTTTCGAAGTTGAAGAACCAGATCCCGAGATCATGAAACGCAGACCCAGACCCAATAAGGAAGCCATGTTCGGGTCTTCAGAAATTTCTTATGCATTCTTCCAAGGCTTAGTGGTGCTAATCGGAGTATTTGCAATCTTTCAATATTCCTTGCAAGCTGGAAACTCTGATGAAATTACCCGCTCCTTAACCTTTGGGACTCTATTGATCGCCAATGTCTTTTTGATTCTGGCAAATAGATCAAAGACGCTAACTATTCTTGAGACAATACTTAAGCGTAGAAATTCAGCAGTCCCTTGGATTGTTCTAGGCGCGACTCTTCTATTGCTCGCTCTACTAAACATTCCACTTTTGAACTCCGCCTTTGAATTGAGCTCCATATCCATTGATTCTTACTTGCTCATTATCGCTATTGGATACCTCACAGTTTCCTGGACAGACTTACTCAAACTCATCTCTAAATTCAAAGCTGGTCATTAACCGGATTTTGTCTTAGAGGCTATCGACAAAATCTCTAGCCTTGGTTTAAATTTCTAGAGATGAGGAGATATGAGAATTTCAAGAAAGATCCTATTTATAACTCTGACTTCACTTGTGCTGAGCGGAATAACTACTGCCCAAGCTCGCCCCAAGGCTAAGGCAAGTGATTTAGCGAACTATTCGATTGTGCACGCAATTCCGCTTGGCTACGGCGCCGATGTGGTCGATGTGTATGCAAACAATACTTTGGTTGTTGACAACGCCGTACCGGGGAATGTCAAAAGTCTCTCAATTCCACGCGGCAATATCAGGATCAGTATCTACTCAAATGGCGTTGTTCCGGGACCTACAACTTCACCGTTGTTGAGTTCTACAAACTTTTATCTCTCTAATGGGAATAACCTCTCATTTGTGGCTCACTTAACCGCAGATGAAAAGCCTAAGTTGAGCCTTTTTAAGAATATGGTGACAGAGGCTGGAGCTAAGCGATCGTGGCTCTCTATTAGGCATGTAGCAGCATCGTCTGCTCTTCAGATTCGCACCAATGGCTATCCGGTCTATATTCCATTAACCAACGGAATGGAGCGAAAACGATCACTTCCTTTTGGAAGCTATAGCGTGGACGCCCTACATAGCGAAACAAGCACAGTAGCCATTAACCCAATTTCACTGAACCTCCAGAAGGGCACCAACGTAGTTCTCTATATCTGGGGCGCGAAATCAAAAGGAAGTCTCGCCTTCTTAAAAGAAGAAATAACAGCGCGGAAATGAGCCTAGGAGAAGCGTCTATCCCTAGTTCGATCGTGCCAGGAAGAGAGAGTTCGATAATTCTTCTCGAACCAGCTCCTGGCACTCGCCTTTATCTCTGATGGACTTATCGCACTCAAATTTAAAGTCAG
>JBEARJ010000084.1:0-2709 GCA_041163285.1 Actinomycetota bacterium
ATTGAAGGACGTCTCGATATTCCCGAACTTTTGATTCGAGCCCTTGATTCGCTTGAATCAGAATCATTGTTGGTGCTTCCAGGTGAAGTGATTGTGCACCAGAGCGAGGGCCTGGCTAATTTTGGAATCGTTCGCGAAGGTCGAATCACAAGTGAAGATTTAATCGCGTTAATCCGAGTAGTCAGACGGAGCAATGGAGTTCATAGAGGAATTATTGAAATTGCGCGCGGTCCTATCGGTGAAGGAAGACGTGAACTGAAGGTGTCGGCTTCACCATTGACTGAAGATGGTCTGATTTTGGTTTTGATATCTGATGAGAGTGAAGCCAAGCGAATTGATGCAGTTCGTCGTGATTTTGTCGCAAATGTCTCACATGAATTGAAGACCCCAATCGGCGCACTTGGCCTGCTGAGCGAGGCGATATTGGGCGCAAAGAATCAGCCGGAAGAAGTAGTCAGATTCGCTTCAAAGATGCAGAGTGAAGCCAAGCGATTAACAGAATTGGTCCAGGAGATTATCGATCTTTCCAGGTTGCAGAGCAGTGACCCGTTACAACGCGCATACCCAGTCGAGATTAGTGAAGTAATTAGAGAAGCGGTGAGTCAAGCACAGATAAATTCCGAGTCGCGCGGAATCTATGTTGAGATTGGCGCCGTACAGGACGCAACGGTAATCGGTGATCGCGAGCAACTTATTGCTGCAGTTCATAATCTTGTTGAGAATGCAATCAATTACTCACCCGAAAATACCAACGTATCTGTCTCTTCCAAATCTAATAAGGGTTTGATTGAAGTTTCGGTAACAGACCAAGGAATCGGCATATCAGATGGGGAACTAGGGCGAATCTTTGAGCGTTTCTACCGAGTTGACCCGGCGCGCTCTCGTCAGACTGGCGGCACCGGCTTGGGCCTCTCAATTGTTAAACATGTTGCGCTAAATCACGGTGGAGATGTGAAGGTTTGGAGCCAGATTGGCGTAGGTAGCACCTTCTCGATAATTCTCCCAATTGCAACCCAAGAAGAGTTAAGTGAGGATGAACAATGACGCGAATTCTTGTTGTTGAAGATGAGAGTTCATTCTCTGAAGCTTTGGAATTTCTCCTTGGCAAAGAGGGTTTTTCTGTAGTTTCTGCCGCCACCGGGACCGAAGCTTTGAAAAAGTTCGATCAAGGTGGAATCGACTTGGTACTACTTGATCTTATGCTTCCAGAAATCTCAGGAACCGAGGTCTGTCGTCAGATCCGATCCAAATCTAAAGTCCCGATCATTATGTTGACCGCAAAAGATTCAGAGGTCGATAAAGTCGTAGGACTTGAGATTGGCGCTGATGATTACGTGACTAAGCCGTATTCCTCTCGCGAGTTAGTAGCGCGAATAAATGCGGTACTAAGGCGCAATGGTGGTGAGGGCGTAGTAATGGATGCAGGCGTCATGGCTGTCCATGGGATTCGTATGGATATCGATAGACATCAAGTCACGATACATGGAATTCCGGCATCACTTCCACTTAAAGAATTTGAACTTCTTGAATTTTTGATGCGGAATGCGGGCCGAGTCCTTACTCGAATGCAGTTAATTGATCGAGTTTGGGGTAGCGATTATGTTGGTGATACCAAGACGCTAGATGTTCATATAAAGCGCCTTCGCGCAAAAATTGAAGATGATCCTGCTAATCCGAAAGTAATCCAGACCGTACGCGGCCTTGGTTACAAGATGGAGCTATAGATTCCTTCGTTTGCAACAATTAGTGCGCTTAATTCAACTTTTCCAGCTTTAGCAAAATAGAAGATAACGGGCACGCGCTTACCAGGAACTTGATTTAGGGCCGCAACCTTTGCTTTAGCGTTTGCGTTATCACCTTCGAAGAACATCGGTTTGTTCTTTTCCAAGATGACTTCGGATTGATACTCAGCTCGTTGGCCATTGATTGTGATTCCAACTAGCTGATCCGGTGAGTCGCTGTGATTGACGACAAAAGCAATCAAAGTTCCAGAGCCATCTGGAAGTCCGACAATCTTTACATTGCGGAGCTTGAGGTCTGCAATATCGCGCTCAACGCCATCAGTTACTTGCTTAATTAATCGGGTCTCGGCATTTCCACCGGCTGCGCAACTTGTCAATCCAAAAGATGTCAAGAGCAACGCGAGAATTAATCCGGTCTTTTTCAGTAATGGGCGTGAACTCACGGGGTGAATAATGGCAGAAAACCATTGTTTTACGCCCACTTTGGTCAGTTTTTATCTGTGAGATAACTCTGATAAAATCGCCCTCTAGCGAAAGGCAAAAAATCTAAATGACATTCAAGGTCGGCGAAACCGTTGTTTATCCCCATCACGGAGCGGCTCTAATCGAAGCGATTGAGACCCGCACGATCAAAGGCGAAGAGAAGATTTACTTAGTATTGAAGGTTGCTGCTGGCGACCTTACGGTGCGAGTACCAGCCGAGAATGTTGACTTAGTAGGAGTACGCGATGTGGTTGATGCAAGCGGCCTAGAGCGCGTATTTGGCGTCTTACGCCAGCCATACACAGAAGAACCAACAAACTGGTCCCGTCGCTACAAAGCTAATCTTGAAAAACTTGCCTCCGGCGATGTAATTAAAGTCGCTGAAGTCGTTCGTGATCTTTTCCGTCGCGACCTCGATCGCGGTCTATCTGCGGGCGAGAAGCGAATGCTCGCTAAAGCGCGCACAATTCTGATCTCAGAGTTA
>JBEARJ010000085.1:0-2582 GCA_041163285.1 Actinomycetota bacterium
GTTTTTACAACGATTGTTGGTCTTGATCGGTGCAATAACTCTTCAGTCTTGCCAAAGAAAATGACTTCGCCCTTGCGCAACATAACAAGATATTCAGAGATCATCTCAATCTCAGATAAGAGATGCGAGGAAACGAAAACAGTGACACCATCTTTCGCCAAATTGGAGAGAAGATCTCGAATCTCTTGAATTCCAGCTGGATCTAAACCATTCGTCGGCTCATCGAGAATCAATAATTTTGGATTTGGAAGTAGCGCAGCTGCGATTCCTAGGCGTTGCTTCATACCAAGTGAATAGGTTTTGTATTTATCGTCACCGCGCCCCGCTAGCCCCACGGTCTCAAGAAGTACTTCAATCCGTTCGAGCGGAAAACCGCCAAGGGTTGCAATCACTCTTAGATTCTCAGCACCAGTGAGGGCAGGATAGAAAGCTGGCCCTTCAATCATTGCGCCTACTAGAGACAAATATCGCTCTGGATGCGAAATTGGCTCATCCAAAATTTCGCCGCTTCCAGAAGTTGGGGTTATCAAACTCAGCAACATTCGAATCGTCGTAGTTTTTCCTGAGCCATTTGGACCGACAAAACCACAAATAGTTCCTAGAGGTACATCGAAGGTTGCATCTTTGACCGCTACCAAGTCCCCGTAGCTCTTTGTTAATCCCTTTACGGAAATCGCTGTCATTGGTTCAGTTTGCCATTATTTGTATCTATACCCAAATACTTAAACACAGCTAATTTGACTCTGATTGTTTTGCGATTTCTTTGCGAACTTCCTCCATATCAATGCCTCGAACACCCTCGATTAACTGTTCAAATTGAGGTCCCGGAAGAGCGCCAGGCTGTCTGAAAACCAAAATGCCATCGCGGAATGCCATCAACGTTGGAATTGAGGTTATCTGTGCCGCTCCAGCCAACTCCTGTTCAGCATCGGTATCTACTTTAAGGAACTTAATATCACTGTGCTTTTCAGCCGCTGCTTCAAAGATTGGAGCAAACATCCGGCATGGGCCACACCAAGCTGCCCAGAAATCAACAAATACGATTCCTTCTGTTCCTACTTGGCTATCGAAGTCAGCGCCCTTAACATCAATTGGCTTCATAATTTAGGTAACCAGCCTGACACATCACCATCACACTTACAGATTTGATCTTGGCTTAAACCCGCAAGGGCTGACTCAATATGTTCTCCACACCCTGACCAAGTGAACTTTCCACATGATCCACATGTGACTCTGCTACACATTTCTTCCTTCTCTCTCTAGATAGTTATTGGTTCTTTGGTGAACGCAGGTGAATTACTCCAGAGGTGATATCCGCCATCAAGATTAACTGGTTCATAGCCAAGGTTCTTCAGCAGCATCGTTGCTGTGTGAGCTCGCTGTCCGACTTGGCAGGTAACCAGAATCTTCTTGTTTCCAATTTCAGAATGTCTATCTCTTAGTTCATCGACTGGAATGTTTATAAAACCGGGGATCATGCCACGAGCACACTCACCCTGAGTTCTAACATCAAGCAAGGTATATCCCTGGCTTCGATATTGATCTATTTCGTGCCACTGAGCTGTCTTCACCAATCCAGAAACAACATTCTCAGCAATATATCCGAGCATGTTTACCGGATCTTTAGCGCTACCGAATGGAGGCGCGTAAGCAAGCTCTAGGTCTGCTAGCTCTGGTGCAGTTATTCCGCCGCGAATCGCTGTGGCGATGACATCAATTCGCTTATCTACACCGTCTTTACCTATCCCCTGGGCGCCATAAATTTCCCCGGTCTTGGGATTAATCAACATTTTAAGCGAAATTGTTTCAGCTCCCGGGTAGTAGCCCGCATGAGAACCTGGATGTGTATGAATTGCGCGATGCTCGATATTTGCAGCTTTCAAACGCTTCTCATTCCATCCCGTTGTGGCAACAGCTAAGTCAAAGACTTTTACGATTGCGGTTCCAATCGTGTCCACATGGCGCGTCTTTCGTCCGTTAATGTGATCGGCGATGACTCGGCCATGGCGATTTGCGATGTTCGCTAGCGGAACCAAAGTGGCACTTTCATCAAGGGCATCTTTTTTCTCGGCTGCATCGCCTAAGGCATAGATATTCTTGTCACTGGTCAAATTATTATCATCAACCGAAATCCCACCACGCGCTCCAATTGAGAGTCCAGCCGCTTTAGCAAGTGAACTATCGGGACGCACACCGATTGCCAGAATTACAATCTCGGCTGGTACTACTTCGCCATCACTTAAGGTCACCGAGTCTTGTGAAATCTTGGTCGCAGAAACGCCGAGCCTTAGATCAACGTCATGCTTACTCATCTCTTGTGCAACAAGCAGAGCCATTTCAGGATCCAACGGCGCAAGAACTTGATTAGTTGCTTCAATCAAAGAAGTCTTGATTCCTCTGTGAACTAAGTTTTCTGCGACTTCGACTCCGATAAAACCTCCACCAATCACAACGGCGGTTGAGGGTTTTTTACTAACTGCCTTAAAGATTTTCTTCGTGTCCTCGACTGTTCTAAGGGTCATCGCTCTCTCAACACCTTCAATCGGCGGAACGATAGGTGTTGCACCCGGGCTAAGAATCAG
>JBEARJ010000086.1:0-4861 GCA_041163285.1 Actinomycetota bacterium
TGTCAAGATTGAGGCAGGGGTTCTCAAGGATCGCGCAACTTTGAACTACGACTACTCCAAGTTTCCAAATTCAATCTCATTCTCCCTTGATGAGGCAGACTTGATGACTGAAATGAACGGCGTTTATCTCATCGAAGACAATGGCGACGACACTACCAAAGTCACTTATCAATTAGGCGTTCAAGTATCGATGCCAGTTCCCGACATGATGCGTCGAAAGGCAGAAATGGCCACAATCGATGCCGCGCTAGCGCAACTCAAAAAGAAGATCGAAGGCTAGTTAGTCATTCAAATGACTTACGACATTGGTATAGATGTCGGTGGCACAAAAGTTCTTGCGGGAGCAGTCGACTCCGAAGGAAAGATTGTCGAGAAAATCCGACGCGAGACCCCGATCGAAGGTGGAGCCGCTCTTACTTCAATTATTGGCGAGATGGCCAATGAGTTAAAGAGTAAGTACGAAGTCTCTGGTATCGGAGTTTGTTCAGCTGGATTCTTTGCGCCAGATAGAAGAAGCATTATTGCCAATCCAAATATTGCTAATTGGAATGGCGTTGAGCTTGCCCAAGATTTGGAGGCGCTCATTGGTCGCCCAGTAGTTCTTGAAAATGATGCAAATGCCGCGGCCTGGGGCGAGCGCCAATTTGGCGCAGGTGATGGCGCAAATGAATTAGTGATGCTAACTATTGGTACCGGACTGGGCGGCGGATTGATTACTGATGGAAAGATTTTTCGAGGCTCACGGGGATCTGCCGCAGAGTTTGGCCATATGAGGGCTGTGCCAGAAGGCCATCTATGTGGATGTGGACTTCGTGGTTGTTACGAACAATATGCATCAGGTACCGCGCTGATGCGCCACGCCCGCGAAGCTATTTCAGCATCACCCGAACTTTCCAGATCTTTATTGGCTAGGGGTAATGGAACAGTAGATGGACTAAGTGGAGAGCATTTAACTTCTGCAGCAAAAGATGGTGATCCTGTCGCGATTGCCGCATTCAATACGACCGGGCATTGGATAGGCGCTCTTGTTGCCACCTTGGAGGCAGCGCTTGATCCAGCCAAAATTGTGATCGGCGGGGGAGTTATCGCGGCCGGTGAGATTCTGCTAGATCCAATCCGTGAATCCATGGCTCAGTTATCGCTATTTCGTGGTCGGCGAGCAGCTCCGGAGATTGTCGCTGCAACTCTGGGAAATGACGCTGGTTTGATTGGTGTAGCGAACCTAACCAAGCATTAATCTACATTTTTACTTCATTCGAATGGATATTTCAGTCCAATCATCTCTCTAATCTCATCCATAACATGCATAATCGCCAGACTCTCTTGATGGCTCATAACTGGACTTTCAATCTCGCCATTTCTAACTAGTTCAGCAAAAGCTCTTGCCTGCTCTCTAATGCCATGTCCTTGATAGTTCTTTGGATATTCACGAGCAACTTTCCCATCAATAACAACCTGCATTGAGGTAGGAGTATAAAAGTTGCTATCTATATTGATTCTGCCCTTAGTACCGATTATTTGAGCTGTGCAAGGTGTGCGTACCTTTAGTGTCGTGGTCATAATCGCTTGTTCTCCGGTGAAGTAACTAAAGATCATTGAAGTCTGCGCATCTACTCCGGAGACGGTTGGCTGAGATGAAGCGATGATTGAATCTGGCTCACCCAAAACCATGAATGCGAGCGAAATCGGATAAATACCAAGATCCAATAGCGCGCCTCCGGCAAGTTCTGGTGCATGTAGCCGGTAATAGCGATCAGCAGGAAGCGGCTGCCCATGGTCGGCATAGAGTGCGACCAGCTCTCCTAATTCACCAGAATCTACAATCTCTCGCACAGTTGCATAGTGCGGTAAAAATCGACTCCACATAGCCTCCATTAGCGCAACTGAGTTTGAGCAAGCAGCTTCAATCATTCTCTCTGCTTCAAGCGCATTAACTGAAAATGGTTTCTCACATAGAACCGGCTTTTTTGCGTTTAGGGCCAAGATGGAATTTTCGGCGTGAAGTGAATGAGGGGTGGCTACATAAACAGCATCTACATCGGATTCGACGAGTTCTTCATAACTGCCCAGACCAACAGCAGAGAATTCAGATGCGAAATCTTGAGCCTTACCTAGAGTGCGCGAACCAACGGCGACGACTGAGTGACCCTCTAAGAGCGCGATATCCCGCGCAAAGGTCTTGGCGATTCCTCCTGTGCCAATCACGCCCCACCGAAATGCTTCTTTATTTCTCAAAGTGCAACACCATCGCCTTCATCTGCCTCGGGCTTGATCTGCCAGAAAAACGTGAATACTCCAGCAAGTAGCGCTACTAGCCCGGGCCAGAGGCCCAAACCCAGGGGATCAAAAGAGGTTAGACGATTTACAAGAATATAGGCCGGACCAAGTGTTACGCCTAAGAGCGCGCCCCGTTGAATCGAAGTTAGCGCCGGGAGTGGTCGATTGTCACCTTGATATTTTTCCGCGGCCTCTATTTCCTCAAGTTCATCCAGGTAAGTTGTAGGGGAGGATTGATCAAGACTCAATCCGGAGACGATGGAATCAAACTCTAAAAAGATAACTTCTCTAATATCAATCGAAGCTACATTCTCAATAACAATCTCTGAATTTTTTGGGTGCACGACATGGTCATTAATCGAATACCCAATCATTAACGGAGTATCTATTCTGGTTAAGTCGGCTTGGGCCAACTTCCATAACCTTTGCAGTGAATGGAGCGCTTTTAGTGGAGTTCGGCCATAACTATGCCGCGGCGGGTTGGGCCGTGCAACATCAGTACCGCGTCCCTTGATTGATGGAAGAAAGTATTTCAAAATTGGAACTAGCCTCATGAATGCGCGATCATCACCAATTGAAGGATTGACGAGGATTAATCCTTCAATTTCTCTACCTCGCTTTGATGCCAGTCGAATGGATAATGCACCGCCCATGGAAAAACCAGCAATAAAAATTCTTCGGTGACGCTTCTTAAGATCTAGAAAGGCGCTCTCAATTTCATTGAACCATGCCTCCCAGCGCGTTTGATTCATCTCTTCCCAAGTTGTGCCGTGGCCGGGTAGGCGAGGAACCTTTACTGTGAATCCATGTCTATGAAGTCCTTCTGCCCATGGCCGCACCGAAGCGGGCGAGCCGGTAAAGCCATGCACCATGAGCACGGCAATCTCACCACCGCCTAACTCAAAGGCCTCCGCTTGAGGGATTGTCATACCGCCGATAGTGTCACAAAAACGCCGTTCTAACCCAGAAGAGGCCGTAAATTAGCGCCATGGCATTGCGGCGCAGGAAGAAATCGGTAACCCAGGTAGTGCAAGGCGACAAAGTCGCTTATGGATTGCTTAAATCATTTCTCTCACCGATATTGACCTTGCTCTTCCGTCCCAAAGTCAAAGGCCTTAGGAATGTTCCGGCCAATGGTCCCGTAATAATTGCATCGAATCATCTCTCGTTTAGCGATTCGATTTTCATGCCACTTGTTGTCCCTAGGAAAGTCACATTTCTTGCAAAGAGCGAGTACTTCACATCTCCAGGCCCAAAGGGGCTCTTAAAGAAATTAACTTTTATCGCACTTGGTCAGGTGCCAGTCGATCGCGCCGGTGGATCGAGAAGTGAGGCCGCGTTACTTACTGGATTATCTGTACTAGCTAAGGGTGAGTGTCTTGGAATTTATCCTGAGGGAACTCGCTCTCCGGATGGCCGACTATATAGAGGTAGAACTGGCATAGCTCGATTGGCATTCGAGTCCGGAGCGCCCGTAGTGCCTGTAGCGATGTTCAATACTGCGGAGATTCAGCCAACCGGGAAAGTTATTCCAAAAATAATGAGAGTCAAAATGGTTTTCGGAGAGCCCATGTACTTCACCGGGGCTGAGAAAGCCGGAAGTCCCGAGGAGTTACGTAAAGCTACCGATCAAATTATGCGCAAACTACAGGAGATGTCAGGTCAGGAATATGTTGATATCTATGCATCTCAAGCTAAAGATGCGATAGCTGAGGAGCGACGACGAAAGAAAGACGAGGAAGAGGAGCGATAGCTACTCTGCTCCAAAAACTTCGCGTCTGTCAGAGATAAATTTGCAGGTATCGCAGCCGCTATCTCGCACCGGCGTTGGTCCGGATATCATCGTTATAAATTCAGTAAGTCGGTTCTGTAAAGCGCCTGGGTCGCGTTTTATCGGAAACCAAGAACTATTTAGTTCAAGATTAAAGCCCGAGGAAGGATCTCCGACTGGTTTTCTTGGAGACCAGACAAGTAGCCCCATTACGGATATTGTCATTGGATTCCCCGAAGCTGGATTCTCTAGCGCGAATGCGTAAGCCTCGAGCTGGGGAGCGTAAAAATCACTCTTATCACTATCTTTTCCTTGAAATTTGCAGTCGATGATTCCGTA
Organism: Actinomycetota bacterium; assembly: GCA_041163285.1. Classification (GTDB taxonomy): domain Bacteria; phylum Actinomycetota; class Actinomycetes; order Nanopelagicales; family Nanopelagicaceae; genus MAG-120802. Next base: position 4,388 of record JBEARJ010000086.1, read on the forward strand.
AGTGCCATCTTCGAACTCCATCAATAAGTCGTACTTTCCACGTATTGCATACGGGGAGGGGTTTCCGTTAAATGGAATTGGGATTGATTTAACCCAAGCGCCTCGACCTACAACCTTTCCATTTGGAAGGGCTGGATGGAGGGCAGAGGAGTGAGCGTTGGAGAAATGATTCTCTTGAAGGGCGGATAGTTCGCCGACTAATGGAAAGAAAGAAGGAGCCTTTAGGCCATGGTTGTAGTGGAGCCAGAGGCAACGATGACAGTTATCCCAAGAGAAGGTTAGGTCACTTGGGCTTATGAATTCGCGAGCTTTGGTCATAACTACATTCTGCCGTTAGGCACTGACATTTTGAGGTTAAACCACTGCAAGAAGGGTGAAAACTCCGAGCAGAATCATGACCAGACCACCGATTTTTCTCATAACAACTAATCGACTTGGGGTATTGGCCATCCAATTTCGAACAGTTCCCGCCAA
>JBEARJ010000087.1:0-2543 GCA_041163285.1 Actinomycetota bacterium
AAATGCAACTCCGAGTCCTGATGAGGCTCCGGTTACTACAGCGACCTTTCCATCAATGCGAAAGCGGTCAAGAACACTCATCTTCCCTCTCCTAATTTCTGCGAAGTATGCGTACGGTACTCGCATGGATTTCGGCCTAAGCCCCAAGGCAACCGAATATGCGGCGAAACTGCAAGCCTTTATGGATAATGAAGTTTTTCCGGCCGAATCGATCTATCACGAGCAACGGGCCGCCTTCTTCAAAGCCGGAACACCTCACAAACTTCCGCCAATTATCGAAGAGTTGAAAAAGAAAGCTAAAGCGCAAGGACTCTGGAATCTCTTCTTGCCACATCTTGATCATCATTTAACTGTTACGGATTACGCAACGCTCGCCGAGATAACAGGTTGGTCCCCCGAAATCGCACCTGAAGCGATCAATTGCGCCGCTCCAGATACCGGCAACATGGAACTTCTAGATATGTTCGGCAGCGAAGAACAGAAAGCGCAATGGTTAGTTCCATTATTGAATGGTGAAATCCGTTCTGGCTTTGCCATGACAGAACCCGATGTTGCATCTAGTGACGCTCGTAATATCCGCACCAGTTTTAAACGTGAAGGCGACCATTACATTATTAATGGCACTAAATGGTGGACCACCGGCGCAATGGATGAGCGATGCAAGATTCTCATCGTTATGGGAAAGACCAATCCCGACGCTGAAGAACATAAACAGCAGTCCATGATCTTGGTGCCGATTGATACTCCAGGGGTAAGGGTTATTCGGAATCTCGATGTCCTTGGCTATGTTGATCAACATGGCCATGCTGAAATTTCCTTTACCGATGTAAAGGTTCCTGTTACTAATCTGATTGGTAAAGAGGGCGAAGGTTTTGCACTTGCCCAAGCACGCCTCGGTCCAGGACGGATTCATCACTGTATGCGCGCTATCGGGATGGCTGAACGCGCTCTTAAATTGATGATCGAACGCTCCTTAACCAGAACACCGTTTGGTAAAGAGCTCGCTCGCCAAGGTGTAATCCAAGATTGGATTGCTAACGCGCGAATCAATATCGAACAAGCCCGCCTACTTGTTCTAAAAGCAGCGTGGATTATTGATAATCAAGGGGCAAAGGCTGCCCGTAAAGAGATAGCCGCCATTAAAGTCGCGGTCCCCCGGATGGCGCAAGAAGTCATTGATCATGCGATTCAGGCTCACGGCGGCGCTGGCGTTAGCCAAGATACGCCTCTAGCCGCGATGTTCGCCGGGATAAGAGTCCTGCGCATCGTCGATGGACCTGATGAAGTTCATATCCGCGACCTAGCGAAGTTAGAGCTTAAGCCCTATATCTCATGAGCGATCTGACGCCAGTTCGCGATGAAGATGCATTTGATATCGCAAAAGTTCATGAGTGGCTCTCGCAATACATTAATGAAGGCGAATTGCCGGAAGTAAAACAATTTAGAAGTGGCGCCTCAAATCTCACTTACTTATTGGAATATCCAGATCGAGAATTAGTTTTGCGAAGACCACCTATTGGAACCAAAGCTGTTTCTGCCCATGATATGAAACGTGAGTTTTTGATTCAATCTAGATTAAAACCAGTTTATGACTTGGTTCCAAAGGTGATTGCGCTATGTGAGGATCACTCAATTATTGGCTCTGATTTCTATGTGATGGAGCGAATCAAAGGCGATATCTTCCGGCGCGATGTACCCGAAAGTCTTACTAAAGAAGATATCTCGATTATGGCCACAAGTCTTGTTGCCGGACTTGCTCAACTACACGCTGTTGATGCCACTCTGCTCGCCGAACTCAATAAGGGAGCTGGATACGTCACCCGCCAAGTCGAAGGTTGGTCAAAACGCTATCGAAACGCGATTACTGATGATGTTCCAGATGGCGAAGATGTAATGAGCTGGCTCGCTGAAAATAAACCGGAAGATGTTGGTTCTTGCATCATTCACGGCGATTGGCGGATAGACAATATGGTCTTTGATTTAGGGCAGAAAAAGCTAGTGGGCGTGCTCGATTGGGAGCTCGCAACCGTGGGCGATCCCCTTATGGATCTCGGTTCTGCCCTTGCCTATTGGGTAGATCGCGATGATGACGTCGAGTTTGCATCACTTCGCCGCCAACCAAGCCATCTTGAAGGAATGCCCACCCGTAAAGAATTCATTGCTAAATATTTAGAGTTAAGTGGCAGAAAATGTAGTGACTTCACTTTCTATGAAGTCTTTGGTCTATTCAGACTCACTGTGATTATCCAACAGATCTGGGCTCGCTACCGAGCTGGACAAACCACAAATCCCGCTTTCAAAGGATTTGGGGTTGGTGTAAACATTCTTATCAATCGAGCGCAAGGATTGATTTCATGAAAGCTGGACGAATTACTGTTTCAACGCGAAAGTTTGCAGTAACCGAAGTTCCTACACCTCGCGCAGCAACCGGAGAAGTAAGGATTAAAGTAGGTGCAGCCGGGGTCTGTTTATCTGATGTGCACTTCCTTGATGGAACGCTAACACCGGGGTACTTAAATGGAGATCAAGTAACGCTTGGACAT
>JBEARJ010000088.1:0-2725 GCA_041163285.1 Actinomycetota bacterium
AAACTCCTTACTTATCCCCAATCTGACCGCTAGTGCCAATCGCAAATCATTTAAGGCTCCCAACCAATCCATAGCTACAGATTCCTCAAACCTAATCTCAATCGAACTTCGATCAATTGGCTGATCAGCATCCCAATCTTCATCTTGTGGAATCAGGGCCTCATAGACCGCTAGCGCATGAGCTCGCTTCTTCTCTCGCAATCCATGCTCGGTGTATCGGCGGAATTCGGAGGCTGACTTTTCATCTTTATAAGCGCTAGGTAGCAATCTTCGCAGGACCGGATCTTCTGGGGGCTGCTCGCTTCCACCCATACCCAGCATTTGAAAGAGGGGATCGAGGTCTATCTCAGTACTTATTCCGCCCTCTCCCAAGAGCTCGAGAATTTGCTCAGTTAGATTTATTAACACATGCGATTCTTGAGAGGTAAAAACAATATGTATCGAGCCATCTTCTGCTCGGATAAATTTCGAACTCATCCTTTAAACCTTAGATCAGAGCACTTTTAAAGCCGAGACAACTTTGGTTAGCGAAGCCTTTGCATCGCCAAACAAGAGCGTTGTCTTCGGGTCATACAAGAGTTCATTCTCAATTCCAGCAAATCCCGGACGCATGGAACGTTTTAAGAAAATAACATTTCCAGCAAGTGAGACATCAAGAATTGGCATGCCATATATGGGACAACCAGGCGTCGTCTTCGCAGCCGGATTTACAACATCATTTGCACCAATAATCAAAGCAACATCGGTCTGTGGGAATGTTGGATTAACTTCATCCATCTCAGAGAGTTGTTCATATGGAACGTTAGCCTCAGCAAGGAGAACATTCATATGTCCTGGCATTCGACCGGCGACAGGATGGATTCCGTAGGCAACATCAATTCCTTTAGCCGTCAACAAGTCAGCTAGCTCGCGGACTGTGTGTTGCGCTTGCGCAACAGCAAGTCCAAAACCAGGCACGATCACAACTCGGCGCGCATAGTTAAGCAAAATGGCAACATCATCTGGCGTTCCGGATTTAACCGGGCGCGTGTCAGCCGCACCGCCACCGGATTGCGCTTTTGCGGTGAATGCCCCGAACAAGGTTCCAAATAGCGAGCGACCCATCGCTTCAGCCATCAGTCGAGTCAAGATGGTTCCGGAGGCTCCGACCAAAGTTCCAGCAATAATCAACAAAGTTGCGTCTAGTACGTAACCTGATGCAGCAACAGTGAGACCCGTGAAGGCATTTAAAAGTGAGATCACAATTGGAACATCCGCGCCACCAACAGGAAGCACGAAGAGGACGCCAAAAAGGAGCGATAAAGCAGCCAAAATTAGGAGTGGGGTAGTACCCATCTCGGCCATTACCCAGCCCGAAACTCCGATAACTCCACCCAGCGTTCCGGCGATTACCACTCGGCCACCGGGGAAAACAACTGGCGCCGTCGTCATCAATTCCTGCAACTTCAAAAAGGTGATGATTGAACCTGAGAAAGAAACGCATCCGACCACGACTGTGAATACCGTTGCTAATACAACAGCAAAGGAAGCTGAATCACCCAGCTTCATATATTCGACAATCGCAACTAACGCAGCAGCTCCACCGCCAACGCCATTAAATAGAGCAACGAGTTGGGGCATCGCAGTCATCTGAACTTTTCGTGCAGCCGGGACTCCCACAATTACACCGAGAACAATCGCTCCAATTATCCAGGCAAGATTTCGACCTTCATTTTCAGAGCGGAAGAAAACCAATATTGTTGCAATTCCAGCGCCCGCAGCTCCCAAGAGATTTCCACGCCGGGCAGTTCGAGGATGAGATAGACCTTTAAGAGCAAGAATGAAGCAGACGCCTGCGACCAATCCGATTAGGTCATAAAGAAATGGACTCATTTCTTATCACCCGCGCCTTTACCCTTAAACATTTCAAGCATTCGATCAGTTACAACAAAGCCGCCGACCATATTTATCGTGGCGAGAACAATTGCAGCAACTGAAAGCCCCAACTCAAGTGAGGTCTCTGCATGATCTGCAACAATGATTGCGCCCACAAGAATGACACCGTGGATCGCATTTGCACCGCTCATCAGCGGCGTATGTAGGGTGGATGAAACCTTTGAGACGACCTCAAATCCAACAAATACGGCTAAAACAAAAATTGAAATAATTGCAATTGCTTCCATTATTTCCCGCTCGCTTTCCGATGTTCGCCACCATGTGTAAGCGCTGCGGCATCGATAATTTCATCGGAAAAATCAATATTTAAGGCGCCATCTTTGACCATTAGAAGAAGTAAATTAACGACGTTGCGCGCGTAGAGGGATGAGGCATGGAAGGGGAGCTGGCTTGGAACATCCTTGCCACCCCAAATCCTCACTCCATTTTCAGTCATAACAATCTCACCAGGCTTTGATCCTTCAACGTTACCGCCTGATTCAGCGGCAAGATCAACAATTACAGATCCTTCAACCATTGCGCCATACATCTCTTTAGTAACAAGTCGTGGAGCAGGTTTGCCCGGAACGGCAGCAGTTGTAATCAATTCTCGCGGGCATATCCACCGGCACCCTCAATGGCTTCAAGTCCAAGATCGATAAAGGTTGCGCCCATAGAACGAACCTCATCGGCTGAAGAAGGACGAACATCGTAAGCCGAAACGACAGCTCCGAGTCTTCGTGCAGTCGCAATCGCTTGAAGTCCGGCAACACCAGCGCCAAGTACCAGGACATTTGCTGGAGTTACAGTT
>JBEARJ010000089.1:0-2701 GCA_041163285.1 Actinomycetota bacterium
CTCTTTGAAGTAATTCTCTTGCCTATTACTTATCGCGTTATTTCAACAGTCAAGCGTCATGAGGCTGGGCTCAATCAACCATAAATCAAGCAATTTCAAGAGAGCGATTTGAAATAAGTGATTTGGAATCAAACAACTAGAAATCAAGTTAGCGGAAAATCTCTTCTAATCTCATGTGAAGTTTCAATTTCAATCTGAGTCTCGCCATCTATCGTTATCTCAGTTCTACGGTATTGAGTGATTATCTCTGTCTGGGCAAATCCGGCTAATTGTTGAAGTTGGAGCAAGTGAAGTTGATGAGCTACGCGTTCCTGCAATGTAGTAGGGGCAGTTTCGCAACATGATCTCGTCAAGAGCGCACGAACAACTTCAATAGTGCGCCGTTCAAATTCGAGTTGGGTTCGGCAATCCGAGCAATCTTGAAGGTGGAAAGCAATCTCATTAAATACTGCAGAATCTTCAATATCGTTATCGATGAAGGGAACTAGCCACTCTTGGCAGAGTTCACAGGAAATAGAAGTCATCACATACCCCCCTTCACATATCCAAGTTCGCGGGCATACTCGGTCAACTTCTCGCGGAGCTGTTTTCTTCCCCGATGGAGCCGGGACATGACCGTTCCCGCAGGGACTCCAACGATTTCAGCGATCTCTTTGTATGAGAAACCTTCAACATCGGCGAGATAAACCGCGATCCGGAACTCCTCGGGTATTTCATGTAAAGCGCGCTTGATGTCGCTATCCGGGAGATTCTCTAGCGCAACGTCTTCAGCGGACTTTCCTTGATCACTTGTATGTGAAGCGGCATCGGCTAATTGCCAATCTTCAATTTCACTATCTGCTTTCTGTGGCCGACGCTGACCTTTGCGGTAAGTATTTATAAAAGTAGTAGTGAGGACTCGATATAGCCAAGCCTTTAGATTTGTGCCGGGCTCAAATTGATGAAAAGAGGTGTACGCCTTTGCATAAGTGTCTTGTACTAAATCCTGCGCGTCATCAGCATTGCGAGTGTAACGGAGAGCAGCTGCGTAAAGTTGATTCATATATTGAAGTGCGTCGCGTTCAAATCTCTTGGCGCGCTCCGTAGCAGATTCTTTTTCGCGATCTACCCGAACTAATTCGCCACCATGTTTTGGTTCGCTAGCCTCCAATTCAAGAAGATGGGCAGTGTCATCTGCCGGTTGTTCTTCCGGATTCTTGTTAACTGACTTCTTCGAGACCACAGTTGTATAAGGCTATCGCTAGAAGAGCGTCTCTGGCTCGCCGAGTTCTACCGGCGCTATCAATTCGGCGCCATTATTTTTAATTGAGTTCACAAGCGGGCGAACTGGCCAGAATCTAAGTCCTGCATCTGGAACTTCGACCTCCATGAGTGAACGTAGATCTTCTATCCTGTTGTTATCAGGACTTAGCCATTCATCCCAGTGATCTCGTGGGAGAAATAGTGGCATCCGATCATGGACTGTTGCTAATTCGCCGACAGCTGGTCTTGTAATAATGGCTGCGCTTTTTCGCAATACCCCTTCTGGTGAAATCCAGGAATCGTAAATTCCTGAAAAAGCCAACAATTGAGAATCAAATCTCGAAATATAAATTGGTTGCTTCGTTTTATAACGCCCCAATTCAGTTGCCCACTCGTAATATCCGGAGGCTGGAATCAGACATCGACTCCGTTGAAATGCTCTCTTAAAGGTGGGTTTATCAGCTACCGATTCAAAGCGGGCGTTAATTGCCTGAGATTGCGAGCGTAAGGCGTCGGATCCAGTTTTGCTCCAGGGCGCAATTAGACCCCAGCTAACAACATCGATCTTCCGAGTTCCATCAGATTTAATTATGTAGATATCTTGGGTTGGCTTGATGTTCCAATCCACTGGAAGCGATCGAGGTTTTTCACCTTCAGAGTTATGCGTTGAAAACTCTTCTGCAATATCAGTCAGCATCGCAGATAAGGCAAACCGTCCGCACATGTGGCTAATCTATCTCCGGTTAGACTCGTACCATGAATATTCGGAAGGGCATGGTTCTCTAAGAGATGGATTGGAACGCCCCTTTCCGAGGCAAGCTTGATGCGAGCGTCGCGCCGATCAAAGCCAAGATAAATATTCCTGGTTCAAAATCTGTCACAAATCGCGCTCTGATTCTGGCAGCGCTTGCTGATTCACCCTCAAGATTGATTCGCCCACTTCGCTCGCGTGACACTGATTTGATGGTGGAAGCGTTGCGTTCTCTCGGAATTCAAATAGAAGTTATTAAAAGCGCTGATGGACAAGGTGTTGATAAAGGAAAACCTGACGAAGAGATTTGGGAGATTAAGCCAGCTCCACTCTTTGGACCAGCCTCAATCGATGTCGGAAATGCTGGGACTGTAATGCGCTTTATGCTCCCGGTCGCGGCGCTAGCAAAGGGCCTAATTAATTTTGATGGCGATGCTAGATCTCACGAGCGACCAGTCGGACCGCTAGTTAAAGCCCTGGAAGATTTAGGTGTGACGATTGATCATAAGAATAAATACTCGATCAATGGCGCTGGTTCAATCCGAGGTGGCGAGGTAGAGATTGATGCAAGTAAATCAAGTCAGTTTCTATCGGCGCTCTTGCTTGCGGGGCCTAGGATGCTGGACGGTTTGATTGTTAGAAATGTGGGCAAAAACCTTCCCTCACTTCCTCATATTGAGATGACTATGGCGATGCTCCGTGATTTTG
>JBEARJ010000090.1:0-2746 GCA_041163285.1 Actinomycetota bacterium
TGGACCGACATAGTTTGCACTAGGACGGATAATTTTGTTGTCGCGGCGCTGCTCAATTATGTGACCTGACCAACCTGTTAGGCGGGCAAAAATAAAGATAGGAGTGAAGAAAGAGGTAGGGATTCTCATCTCTTTATAGGCAACAGCTGAGAACCAATCAAGATTAGGGAACATACGTTTTCTCTCCCACATAACACTCTCAATCCGTTCCGCAATCTGAAAAATGCCTTTACCGCCGGAAAGCTCTCGTGCAACCGACTTGATGATTGGATTTCTTGGATCGCCAACGGTGTATACCGGATGTCCAAATCCAATTATTACTTCCTTGGCATCTAATCTTTTTAGGATGTCGGATTCTGCTTCATTGGCATTTGTATAGCGCTCTTGAATCTCAAGTGCTACTTCGTTAGCTCCGCCATGTTTCGGTCCACGGAGAGCTCCGATAGCTGTTCGGCGTAAAGAATTAGCGAGATATGCATCGCTCTTATCCAAGAATCACTTGGCTTTTCTCCGTGGAGCAAAGTTAAAAAATGTTCCCCAAGATTATCTGCATCAGTGTCAAGCTCTATCTTCTTTCCGGTGTTTGTGAAGTGATACCAATACAGGAGCATGGAAGGAGTTGTGGCAATGAGTCGATTTGCAATCTCTAGCGCTGAGTCATTGGTATGAAAGTCCGATTCAGGAGCATGGCAGCCAAGTGCTGAGACTCCAGTTCGAATTACATCCATAGGGTGAGCGTTCTTCGGCAAATTTTCTAGAATTGTTCGAACAGCTGACGGAATCTCTCTTAATGATTTCAATTTAGTTTTATATGAAACTAGTTCGTCTCGCTTAGGCAACCGTCCGTAAAGAATTAAAAAGGCAACTTCTTCAAACTCACAGCTCTCAGCAAGATCCTTGATGTCATATCCAAGATAATGGAGTTCATTTCCATTATGTCCAACAGTGGAGAGAGCAGTGTTTCCAGCGGGCACTCCTGATAGCGCTACCGATTTCTTAACTTTGAACTCGTTCATTCTCCGCGCTTCTCGGCCTGAAATGAATCTAAAGATTTCTCATACTCGTAATAGTTGATCCGCTCATAAAGCTCTTCGCGTGTCTGCATCTCGTTCAATACCGACTTTTGTGTGCCCTCTTTGCGAATCACTTCATAAACTCGCTCAGCTGCCTTATTCATAGCGCGGAAGGCCGAAAGTGGATAGAGGGCCATTGCGATGCCTGCATCTCGCAGTTCTTGCAGAGTAAAAAGCGGGGTTAAGCCGAACTCGGTGATGTTCGCTAGGACCGGCACTTTGATTTGGGAAGTGAATTTCTTGTAATCATCCAATGTGCGAATGGCTTCTGCGAAAATCGCATCAGCGCCAGCTTCAACATATGCCTTAGAGCGAGCAATTGCGCTATCTAACCCTTCAACTGCTACAGCATCAGTTCTAGCGATCAAATAGAAGGGGTCATTTCCGCGTGCCATAACAGCAGCCTTTATCCGATCAACCATTTCTGAGGTCGCTACAACTTCCTTGTTAGGGCGATGGCCGCAGCGTTTAGCACCGATCTGATCCTCCATATGTGCAGCGGCTACTCCGGCATCAATTAGAGACTTAATAGTTCTTTGAATATTAAACGCGGATGGACCAAAACCTGTATCAATATCAACGAGAAGGGGTAGATCACAAACCGAAGTTATTCTTCGGACATCAACCAAGACATCTTCGAGGGTAGTGATACCGAGATCAGGAACACCTAATGACCCAGCCGCAACGCCACCACCTGATAGATATATCGCACGATATCCAGCTCTTTTGGCAAGTAGTGCGTGATTAGCGTTTATCGCCCCAATAATTTGAAGTGGTGATTCACTCTTAAGTGCAGAGCGGAACTTTTCACCTGCTGAGGTCACTTTCTCAACCTATCACCCAGTTCGCGTTTTACGCGAAGGAGATCTAAGGCGGCTACGGCGCTGTCGTAACCTTTATCTTCTTTACTTCCTGAAACTCCACTTCTTGCAACTGCTTGTTCGAAGGTATCTACAGTCAAAACGCCAAATCCGACTGGCTTATCCAAAGTAAGGGAGACCTGCATCACGCCATCGGTTACTCCTTGGCAGACATAGTCGAAGTGAGGTGTTTCGCCACGCAGTACAACACCAAGAACAATCGCCGCATCAGCACCAGCCTTTAAAGCGTATTGAGCAGCAAGTGGAAGCTCAAAAGAGCCGGGAACATAGATGACATCTAAGTCGCTAATACCTGCTTCACTTAGCGCACGCTTTGCGCCATCAACAAGCGCATTACAGATTTCCTCGTGCCAACGTGCCGAAATAATCGCAATTTTCACTCCATTCAAAGATGGAATATTTACCTTCGGTGCGTTACCTGACATTTAAGCATCCTCTCTATCGCTAAATGTATGTCCCAATCGCTCACTTTTAGCCGTCAAATAACCAATATTGTGCGGGTTTGGGTGAATTACAAGTGGCTTAGAAGTAACTTTTATTCCGGCGTTATTGAGAGTCTCGACTTTCATAGGATTATTTGTCAGGAGTTCTACCGCTTTTAAACCTAAATCATTGAGGATTTCAACTGCATCATTGAAGTCTCGTTCATCTACTTCATGACCTAGTGCTAGGTTTGCATCAACGGTATCAAGACCTTCATCTTGAAGTCGATAGGCTCGTATCTTCTCACTCAAGCCAATTCCCCTACCTTCGTGCTCTCTTAAGTAGATGACAATTCCTGAGCCATTCTTC
>JBEARJ010000091.1:0-4220 GCA_041163285.1 Actinomycetota bacterium
GATTCCATCTGCGATAAGCGAATCAAGGTGGCGCCGAATTCCTGCCGGGGTCATCTGTAAACGCTCTGCCAGAGCTCCCGCCGTTGAGGGGCCAGATTCGAGAATCGCCCGAGCAACCTGGTCGCGGGTGCGAAGGTCTGGGGCGGCGAGGCTGGTTTTCACAACGTTATTGTTGCGTAATTCATCTCCCCCTGCCAATTGAAGAACGACCCTCAAATGACCTTGGACCGTAGGCTCTCCCCGTGCTCAAGAGCGTGAATGCGTTGAAACGCCTCTCTTCTTTCATGGTTTTCACACAATCAGCGATTGTCGTTACCGGAGCATCAGTTCGAATTACTGGCTCTGGTTTGGGTTGTTCGACCTGGCCAGAGTGCACCCCGGGTTCATTTACTCCAACGCCAGAACAACCAGAGTCCCCGCTACATGCGTGGATTGAGTTCGGAAACCGACTCCTGACTTTTGTATTACTAATTAATGCATTACTTCTCTTTATAGCCATTCTGCGAAATAGGAGACGTGAACTACGTAAATTAGGTGCGATTCAATTAGTTGGAATTCTTGCCCAGGGAGTTCTAGGTGGAATAACGGTGTTAACCGGACTAAATCCCGCAACTGTGGCAGCACATTTCTTGCTCTCAATCGTCCTTATTGCGGCGGCGCTCTCATTGCGTCAGCGAGCCCATGGAAAGACGCCGACCGATATCAAGCTAACGCCTTTAACTCGTCGCCTGGCCCGAGTGACTCTGACCCTAACTGCTCTAGTTATCTTTGCCGGGACAATAGTTACCGGAAGTGGTCCCCACGCTGGCGATGATCTAGCCGAGCGCTTTAATCTAGATCCGCGCACGATGTCATGGATACATGCTGATCTCGTCATTGCGCTAGTCGGGGTAACAGTCGCGCTCTTGATAGCTACGCGCCTAGGCGAATCTGAAGCAACGCGAAACACGTGGGGCGTTAGTCTTCGCAATTTTCTTCTGATCTGCCTAGCTCAAGGTTTGATTGGCTACACCCAGTACTTCACTGGACTTCCCGAGTTATTAGTGGGCTTTCATATTCTGGGCTCAGTTTTAGTGTGGCTAACTATCTGGAACCTGATCATTAAAGGTAATGTCCTGACCCGGTCATGAAGCATCCGGAACGTCCTACTTGGTCCTCGCTCGATGAGCGCTCCGTCGCCGTCGCTCGGGCTCTGGCTATGGATGCTGTCCAGAAAGTGGGCAATGGTCATCCCGGCACTGCAATGTCTCTAGCGCCGGTTGCTTACACCTTGTTTCAGAGGTTTCTCCGTCATGATCCCAGAGATCCAAGATGGATTGCGCGCGATCGATTCATCCTTTCTTGTGGCCACTCCTCACTAACCCTTTATATCCAACTCTTCTTTAGTGGTTATGGTTTGAAGCTCGACGATTTAAAGTCGTTTCGAACTTGGGGATCGCTAACTCCCGGACACCCTGAGTATGGGCATACCCTCGGCGTTGAGACAACGACAGGACCTTTGGGACAAGGCGTTGCAAACGCTGTTGGCATGGCGATGGCGGCGCGTTATAAACGCGGATTATTTGATCCGGACTCATCTCTTGGTGAAAGCATCTTCGATCACAATATCTGGGTGATTTGTAGCGATGGCGATCTTCAAGAGGGGGTTAGCGCAGAAGCATCATCTCTGGCGGGCACTCAAGAACTTGGTGCGCTAAAAGTCATCTACGACGATAATCGGATTTCAATTGATGGCGATACACACCATGCTTTCACTGAAGATGTAAGCGCTAGATATCGCTCATATGGTTGGAATGTAATTGAAGTTGCGGCGAAGTCTGATGGCGATGTTGATAGGGATGCACTTGAGGGCGCCATGCAGCAAGCACTTGAAGAAAAGGTTCGCCCAACTTTGATTCGTTTGAGGACTGTGATTGCGTGGCCTGCGCCCAAAGCGCGCAACACCGCCAAATCACATGGTTCAGCTCTAGGTAGCGAAGAGGTCGCTGCAACCAAAGAGGTTTTAGGAATTCCGAGCGAGGATTTCTACTTTCCAAAAGAGGTGGAAGAGCATGTTAGAAAAGTTGCTTCGCGCACAGAGATCCTCCGGAATGAATGGAATGTGCAATACGAGACTTGGGCAAAGGCAAATCCCGAACGAGCAGCGCTTCTAAATCGTCTCGAAAACGGCGCACTTCCAGATGATTTCGATCAAGGGATACCAGAATTTGGAAACGGCAAAGAAATTGCAACGCGAAAAGCCTCGGGTGAGCTCATAAACCACTTTGCAAAGTCAATGCCAGAGCTCATCGGAGGGTCTGCTGATTTAGCTGAAAGCAATAACACTATGGTCGAAGGTGGTGGGGCATTCTTGCCTGCTTCATCAAAGATGGCTGGCGCTTCTCCTTACGGACGAAACATTTTTTTCGGTATCCGCGAGCATGCAATGGGAGCCATCCTCAATGGCATGGCTCTACATGCGCGGCGCAGTCCGACTCTCTGCACTTATGGGTCTGCCCGTAACATACATTTGGACCCACGACTCAATTGGACTCGGCGAAGATGGCCCGACCCATCAACCCATTGAACATATTGCTGCACTTCGAGCAATTCCAAATTTAGATGTTGTCAGGCCAGCTGATGCAAACGAAGTAGCCGTAGCCTGGAGCAAGATTCTCAAGGAGAAGAGACCTGCTGGACTATTGCTATCACGTCAGAATCTTCCAGTTCTGGACCGCAATAAATTCAACGACGCAGATGGCGCAGCCAATGGCGCATATGCGCTTAACAATGAGGCAAATCCCGAGATCATTCTGATTGCAACTGGCTCTGAAGTTGCGCTAGCCCTAGCTGCATCGGAAGCGCTTCAAGGTAAAGGATTAAGAGTCAGGGTAATAAGTGCGCCTTGTATTGAGTGGTTTAATTCCCAGCCAAGGGAATACCGTGAAGAACTTCTTCCAGCAAATGTTAAAGCGCGGGTGAGTATTGAGGCGGGTATATCTCAAGGCTGGCGCGATTTAGTAGGCGATGCCGGTGAAACTATCTCAATTGAACACTTTGGAGCTTCAGCTTCGCATACTGTGTTATTTAAAGAATTTGGTTTCACCGTTGAGAGAGTTGTAGCGGCGGCCGAGGCCTCACTTAAGCGAGTTCGCTAATGTCGCTTGCACAGGTATCTGCAGCCGGAGTATCGGTTTGGCTAGATGACCTCTCTCGCGAACGAATGATTAAAGGTGGCAAAGCCAGTTATCTTCCAGATTTAATAAAGGAAGATTTTGTAGTTGGAGTATTGATTCGCTCTATCTAAAGGGATTGAACGCAGAAGCGATCATTACCGAACTAACAACTGCAGATGTCAAAGCCGCTTGCGGATTATTCCTTCCTGTCTTTGACCGAACTGAAGGCGTAGATGGGCGGGTAAGTATTGAAGTGGATCCGCGCCTAGCACGTGACACCAACGGAACTATTAAGCAGGCTAAAGAACTTTGGTCTTTGGTCGGATCTAAGAATGTTTTAATTAAGGTTCCAGCCACGGTGGAGGGCCTTCCTGCAATAAGAACCTTAACTGCAGAAGGAATTAGCGTTAATGTAACGATTATTTTCTCGGTATCTCGCTATGAAGCGGTCTTGGAATCGTTTATCTTGGGTTTGGAGGATCGAATTTCAAAGGGACTGCCGATCTCAGATATTCACTCGGTCGCATCATTTTTCATCAGTAGAGTTGATACTGAGATTGATGGCCGTCTCAATCTTCCAGATCTTGAACCGCTAAAAGGTAGGGCCGCGATTGCAAATGCCCGTTTGGCATATGAGCATTTCCTAAAGGTCGAATCAAGCGAGCGCTGGAAAAAAATTGCCAGCGCTGGTGGAAATATCCAGCGACCGCTTTGGGCATCTACTGGAGTAAAAGATCCAAAGTACCAGCCGACCATGTATGTCCTAGAGCTGATTGCCGACAAGACCGTTAACACCATGCCTGAAGCCACGCTTAATTCGGTTCGCGCGAGCCAGGACTTTAATGGTGAGACGATTATCGGGAGATTTGATGAAGCTCGCGCCACGATGACCGAGCTATCCAGTGTCGGAATTGAGATAGAGGATGTTGCAGAGAAGTTGGAACTTGAAGGGATTGAGAAATTCATTAAACCTTGGAATGAGCTAATTCAAGTCGTTGAACGGGCTAAAGGGTGATTCGACTTATTGGAGTAGAGCAGAAAAGCTCAAAGGTTGAACGGCTAAAC
>JBEARJ010000092.1:0-2506 GCA_041163285.1 Actinomycetota bacterium
CGAGTTGTTTTTGCCTTTGCGATGCGCATAACCGATGGGATGAATAGGTGGAATGTAAAGAACATCAAAGCCCATCTCTGCAACAGCAGGAATACGTTTCGCGGCTGTCTTTAAGTTGCCCGGCGTGATTCGTCCATCCGAATCCTTGATTGCACCTTCGCTTCTTGGAAAGAACTCATACCAACTTCCAACAAGTGCTCGCTCACGTTCCACCTTGATTTGATAGTTCTCACTCTTTGAAATTAATTTCGTCTTGAAATCACCCGGGTTCTCAGCCACTACTTCAATGCAGAAACTCCAATTACCAACTCGATCGGGAGTTAGGAAGGCTTCATAGCGTGCCCCTTGGAATCAAGCAGGATTGCAAAAGCCTCAAAAGAGTCATGGCCTTCACGAATTATGGTTGCGCCTATAGTCAACCGTTCATTTGGAATCGCTTTCGCGCCGATGAACTCGCCCCCGAAATAAGTTACAGGAGAGATATCCAGGATCGGGAAGCGACCGATCATCCAGTTCCTTCAGTATTTCCTGGGTCTGCGGCAGTCACATCATTAAGACGATATTTCTCTACTGCCTCTTGAACTTTACTGATTGAAAGTTTTCCTTCGTTAGCAAGTTGGGCAAGCACTCCAACGGTTATCGACTCGGCATCAATCTTGAAGTGGCGACGGAGCGCACCACGTGTATCAGAAAGTCCAAAGCCATCTGTGCCGAGAGAGGTGAAGCCTTGTGGAACCCAAGGTGAGATTTGATCTTGAACAGTCCTCATGAAATCACTTACCGCAAGTACGCTTCCGTCGTAGTCAGCGAGTTTTGTGGTCAAGTAAGCGGTCTTCTTATTCTTTGGGTTGAGGAGATTATGGCGATCGACTTCTAACCCATCGCGGCGAAGTTCATTCCAAGAAGTAACGCTCCAAACATTTGCTTGTACGCCCCACTCATCAGCGAGCGCTTTTTGAGCCTTGAGCGCAGCATTTACTGCGATTCCAGAGGCCAATATGTTGGCGCGGCGCTTCTTCTTACCCTTCTTCGACGAAGGGGAGTAGAGGTAAATACCCTTTAGTAGCCCTTCAACATCAAGATTTTTTGGAGCTTCCGGTTGTAAATAAGGTTCGTTATAAACCGTTAGGTAATAGAAGATGTTCTCGCTATTTTCGCCATACATTCTGCGAAGTCCATCACGAACAATATGTCCTACTTCGAATCCATAAGCAGGGTCATACGAGACAACCGCCGGATTTGTTGAAGCGAGAAGTTGTGAGTGGCCATCTTCGTGCTGCAGACCCTCACCATTGAGCGTTGTTCGACCAGCAGTCGCACCCATAACAAAGCCACGCGCCATCTGATCAGCAGCTGCCCAGAAAGCATCACCAGTTCTTTGGAATCCAAACATTGAATAGAAGATGTAAACCGGAATCATCGGTTCATCGTGTGTCGAGTATGAAGTTCCTACTGCGGTAAACGATGCAGTCGAACCAGCTTCATTGATACCTTCATGGAGAATCACACCACTTGTAGATTCCTTGTAACTAAGCACAAGTTCACGGTCGACTGAGATGTACTTCTGGCCATGAGGTGAGTAAATCTTCATGGTTGGAAATAAGGAATCCATACCAAAGGTACGCGCTTCATCCGGAATGATCGGAACTATGCGAGCGCCAATACCTTCATCTTTAGCGAGATCTTTCAGAAGTCTGACAAAGGCCATGGTGGTTGCAACTTCTTGATTGCCAGAACCGCGCATAACTACATCAAAATGTGATTCGGCTGGTTGCGGAAGTGGACGCGAGTGATTACGTCGCTTTGGAATCGAACCACCTAGTTCACCGCGACGATCCATCATGTATTTGAATTCGGGGGACTCTTGGCCAGGATGGAAATATGGAGGCAACTTCTCATCTAATTTCTCATCTGGAATTTCAAGATAGAGACGATCGCGAAGTGCAATCAAGTCATCCTTCTTTAGTTTCTTCATCTGGTGGGTTGCATTTCGTCCCTCGAAGTGAGATCCCAGGGTCCAGCCCTTAATCGTCTTCGCCAGAATTACCGTCGGACGACCTTTATGTTCCGTAGCGGCCTTATATGCAGCAAATAGCTTCTGATAATCGTGGCCGCCACGCTTTAGATTCCAGATATCGTCATCACTCCAATTAGCAACCATCGCAGCGGTACGAGGATCACGACCAAAGAAGTTTTCGCGGACGAACTTTCCATTCTCTGCTTTATAAGTTTGGAAGTCACCATCTGGGGTCAAGTTCATTAAGTCAACGAGAGCGCCTTCAGAATCTAGAGCAAATAGCGGATCCCACTCCCGGCCCCAAATCACCTTAATTACATTCCAACCTGCACCAGTAAATAGAGCTTCGAGCTCTTGAATAATCTTTCCATTTCCACGTACTGGTCCATCTAGACGCTGGAGGTTGCAATTAATAACAAAAGTTAAATTATCTAGATTCTCACGCGCTGCAAGAGTTAGGGCGCTAACCGATTCTGGTTCATCCATTTC
>JBEARJ010000093.1:0-2903 GCA_041163285.1 Actinomycetota bacterium
AGCGCTCCATAGGAGATAAAGAGAAGTGAAAACCCGAGAACAAATAGCGATGCTCCAGTAAGAACTTTGCGCTTTGAGCCCGCGACTCCGCCAACATATGCAAGATAGCCGGGAACAAGTGGAATAACGCAGGGTGAAGCAAAGGAGATAAGGCCAGCCACTAAGGCAACGAGCGAGGCAAGCAGAATCCCGCCGTCAAAGACTTGATCTACAAAGAAGTCGCTCATTCGTTTACTAAATCTGTAAGAAGTTCATCTAGGGTCGAATAGGTGATCTCGCCGCTAATTCGAGCAGCAACCTTTCCTTCTTTATCAATAAGCAATGTAGTTGGGATGGCGTTAACACTTAATTGGCCGGTGAAATCGGCAAGCAGTGCATCATCTGTGATTGTTGGGTAAGTAAGCCCAAAGCGCTCCACAAATGCACGCGCTGCTACCAAGTTATCTCGAGTAAGCACCCCTACAAACTGCACCTCTGGATGCGCAACCGATAATTCTTGAAGCGCGGGGGCTTCAGCCCTACATGGCGAACACCATGAAGCCCAGACATTCATTAGTTGAACCCGGCCTGGATCTTGGAGGTAATTCCCACCATCAAGTAGGGGGCCGGTGATTGGCGGCGCGATTTCGCGCTCTGACTTTTCAATGATTGTGACTATGCCGTTGCCAGAAATGAAAGATTGTTCATTTGGTTGGAATTCATTTCCACCAGTCGAACAAGCTGTAAGAGTAAAGATAAGTAAGAGCGGGAGAAGTCGCTTCATATTTACTTCTTCTTTTCCGGTAAAAGGTGTTTTGCAGGTTCGCTATAGGTAAGTCCAACAATTTTTCCAGATGCATCAAAGTGAAGACTTGTGACCGAAGCTAGCGAGCATTGACGTTTTCTGGGATCGTGAAGAGAAGAAAAGGTCTTCCCTCAACCGAGGAGCGCAAGATCCAAATTGGAAGTTGATGCGAAACAACTAGCGCATCTTTTCCGCCGGCTGCTAATCGAGCATGCTCAATCGCGGCTTTCATTCGCGCGATCTGCTCTTTGTAAGGCTCACCCCAAGATGGTCGCCACGGATTCCAAAGATGTTTCCATGCGCCCGGGCGCTTCAAGACTCCATCGCCTACTGCAAAGGGTTTTCCTTCAAAAATATTAGCTGCTTCAATTAATCGATCATCAGTCTGGATTTTTAATCTATGGGTGTCAGCAATTGGTGATGCAGTCTGTTGCGCACGCTCAAGTGGTGAAGCGTGAATAGCGCCAAGTGATAATTCTTTTGACCAATCTGCGACAGCTTGCGCCATTACAATCCCGCGCTCTGAGAGGCGCCATCCTGGTTGTCGCCCATAGAGGATGCTTTCTGGATTATGAACCTCACCATGGCGAACAACGTGAACTGTTGATGAAATCGCGCTCGCCTCACTCATGCGGGAAAGCATAAACGAGAAGCCTTAGAGCTATTTCGTTACTGTTCCCACATGCCACGTATCGCCTTCTTTGATGTAGATAACACTCTTACGCGTGGCTCAACTCTCTACTTCCTTGGCCGTGGAATGTATAACCGTGGCTTTTTCAATAAACGCGATGTCGGAGCTTGGGTGCTAGCCAATATCCGTTTTCGTATGACCGGTACCGAAAAATCTGAAGTTATCGAACGATTTCAAAAATCTGCAACTGATTTCATTGCCGGCCATAAAGTTGATGAGATAAGAATTATTGGCGAGGAGATCTACAACGAATTCGTCTCACCTTCACTTTGGGGCGGAACTATGGCACTTGCCAAAAAGCATCTTGATGCAGGTGATGAAGTTTGGCTGGTCACTGCATCACCACAAGATTTTGCAGAACTAATCGCAGACAAACTCGGGTTTACTGGCGCACTGGGAACACGCGCTGAAACCAAAGACGGAAAATACACCGGAAATCTCATTGGTAATTTATTGCACGGTAAAGAGAAGGCCCGCGCTGTTTCAGATTTAGTCAATTCCAGAAACATAGAAATTAGGGATTGCTTTGCTTATTCAGATTCACATAATGATCTGCCGCTTTTGGAAAGCGTTGGCCATCCAAATGCAATCAATCCAGATGCAAAACTCCGAATTATCTCATTCTCTTCAGGTTGGCCGGTACATGATTTCCGAAGACTCCGCTGGTTAAATCGTTTTATTGGCCCACTTGTCAGCCGTCTCGCAGGATTTTGGACTTACCTCACAGCACGCAAAAAATAGAGGTAGCGTTAGCCCCTTATGTCACTTGCCGATTCGGTGCGCGCTAATTTGGGCCCAACCCTTGCTGATGACTTACGCGCTCGCACCGATGAAGAGTTAGCTGAACTCTTTAAGCTCCGGCCTGACTTAATCAATCCAATCCCAGCCGACCTAACAACCCTTGCATCGCGAGCGACTTCTGCACCTAGCTTGATACGCGCAATCGAAGGATTAAGTCAATGGGAGTTACAAGTTCTAGAGGCAGCATCAATCTTTGAAGATTCATTTACCGCAATTGAGATTGTCGAAATAACCGCAAAGCAAGCAAGTGTGGTTGTGGATGAGTTTGTAAGAATTGGACTCTTATATCGAGATGGAAAGAAGTTCCGAATTCCTCGCGCTGTCCGTGACATTCTTGGTGAATATATTGCTGGCCTTGGCCCAAGCGTTGCCCAAGAAATCGACTTCAAAGCGCTAGCTAAGGCACCGAATGGTGCTAAGGATCTACTTGAAAAACTTATGTGGGGACCACCAAGGGGAGAAGTTGGAGATGTTCACAAAAAGGGTGGAGTAATTGAGTGGCTACTAAAGAACCGCTTCTTGATTCCCGTTGATTCTAAAACGGTCGTGCTCCCACGTGAAGTAGCGCTTTATCTTCGTGGCGGAAAACTCCATAAAGAATATTCCACAAGTGAACCTAAACTTGAA
>JBEARJ010000094.1:0-2772 GCA_041163285.1 Actinomycetota bacterium
TGCAATTACATCAACTTCGATATTTACAAGGTCGCCATTCTTCTTCTCAGATAAATTGGTCTTCGCAAGCGTCTCTGGGATCAACCAAAGAGTGACATCCGTATTTGAAATCTCCCCCACAGTTAGTGATACCCCGTCAATCGCAATCGATCCTTGATTTACGATGTATTTGGTCAATGCATCTGGGATCGAAACGACAAATTTATTCCACTTCTCACCAGGAGAGTTTTCCTTTACCGTTCCAACGCCATCGACATGCCCTTGAACTATATGTCCCCCAAGTCGTGAATCGGCTCGAGCAGCAAGTTCTAGATTGACTAGATCGCCAACGCGCAAGTTCTTCAGGCTGGAAAGTCGGAGAGTTTGAATCATTACGTCGGCAGTAAATGTTCCGGAGTCGATTGAGATTGCAGTAAGACATGTCCCATTAACACTGATTGAATCACCCACTTTAAGTTCTGATGTCAACGAACTCTCTATTTCAATTACTGAAGATTCAGTTCCGCTTTTCACTTTGAGAATCTTGCCCTTATCTACGACTAAGCCAGTGAACATTATTTAGCCACCGCCCTCAGATGAATGACAACGTTCTTGTTACTTTCGCCAATAACTTCGGTTGAGATAATCTCTAAATCCATTCTCTCGTTGAGATTTCTAACCTCAAAATCCCCCACAAAATCAAAGTTCCCGCCGAGCAAAGTTGGAGCCTGATAGAGATAAATCTCATCGAATAATCCAGACTTCAAGAAAGCGCTAGTAAGTTTTGGGCCAGCTTCAACCAGGATTCGATTCCATCCTCTTTCATCAGCTAACTCAAGTAATTGCGAGAGGTTATGGCTCTCAAGGTGGATTGTGGGAGAACTTTCATCAAGTATCTTGGAGCCCGCTGGAATGCCACGTTTTCCCATTACGACTCGTGTTGGGTTAAATTTGAAATTAACACGTTTCACTTCTCGCACCGTCATAGCTGGATCATCGGCGATTACCGTTCCAGTGCCGGTGACAATCGCATCGCACTCGCTTCTCAATTCATGTACTTGGGCTCTTGCCATCTCATTTGTAATCCATTTTGATGAACCATCTGATGCGGCGACTTTGCCATCTAAAGTGGTGGCAATCTTCAGAGTTATATATGGGCGACCACTGTTGATTTTCTTTAGCCAAGCACGATTAGTAAATTCGATTTCGTCTGCGAGCAAGCCAGACTCAACAACTATTCCGGCTCCAATTAGATGTGCGGCGCCACCGGCTGCCTTTGGATTTGGATCTGCAACAGAGAAAATGACTTTTCTAATTCCAGCTTTGACTATTGCTTCGCTACATGGCGGAGTGTTGCCATGATGATTACATGGTTCGAGCGTGAGAACCAGAGTGCCGCCTTCTGCTTGACGACCAGCCATTTCTAAGGCAACAACTTCGGCATGCTTACCGCCGTTTTCCCGATGATGAAAACCTTCGCCAACAACTTCACCGTTTGGGTTTAATACAAGTGCGCCAACGATCGGATTGGGTGCGGTAATTCCTAAACCTAATTTGGAGAGATTATTTGCACGGCGCATGGCGCTTGTTGCGTCGACCATCTTCGCCACCTCCGCATAGATTTCCGGGGTGCGCAAAAGAGCACGCGCAGAAGTGCGCGTATTTGTTTCCTCTCATCCGGACTTTAACCGTCGGTCTTGGAATTTCACCAAGTCCACCGATAGCTGGCTGCTAGCGGGTCGCAGACTTTGACTGCCGGTTCGGAATTACACCGACCCCGGAAACAACTTGGCGAGTCTAGCGGAGGTTTATTGGCCGTTCCAAGCGGCCATCTCAGCCTTAAATGGATCGAGTCCCATTGGCCCAAGATTCAATACATATGAGTGGAACTTCTTTCAATACATATGAGTGGAACTTCTTTAGATTGAAGTTTGCCCCGAGACGTTTCTTGGCATCCTCACGCGCCTCCATCATGAAGCGTTCGCCGACTTTGTAGGAAATTGCCTGACCCGGCCAACCTAGATATCGATCAACTTCACTTCTTGCCGAGATCTCATCTAGTAGTGCGCGTTCATGAAGAATCTTAAATGCAGATTCGGCATTCCAGAGTTCACCATTGAAATCTTTGTAACCACAGTGCATTCCGATATCAACAACAATTCGTGCCGCTCTTAGGCCTTGAGCAGATAGGTATCCCATTTCATAACCAGGATCCTCAAATGCTCCTAATTCATCCATGAGACGTTCTGCGTAAAGTGCCCAGCCTTCACCATATCCAGATACCCAGACACGGTTTCGTTGGAATCTATTTAGGCGAACTGTGTTCACCTTTGTGGTCGCAACTTGAAGATGATGACCAGGAACTGCTTCGTGATACCAAGTTGAAACAATATTCCACCAACCAAAAGTCTTTCGACCCATAGTGGGAAACCACGTAGTGCCTGGGCGAGATAGATCTTCGCTAGGACCCATGTAATAAGCAGCGGAGGCGCTTCCTTCTGGTGCAAGACGAGCTTCACAATTTTTAATTCTCGGATCGATATCAAACTCTTT
The DNA here is from genome assembly GCA_041163285.1 of Actinomycetota bacterium. Lineage (GTDB taxonomy): Bacteria > Actinomycetota > Actinomycetes > Nanopelagicales > Nanopelagicaceae > MAG-120802. The sequence goes on from JBEARJ010000094.1 coordinate 2,533, forward strand.
ACCATCAAGCCGCTCTACTGCCTTCTCAATGAATTCTTTCAATCTGCGTAGTAGCTCTTCTTCGCCAGTTACGGTGTACCGAGGGTCTTTATCAAGACGGTCTGCTACCTCTCTTAAGGAAGTTGCATCGGGGTAAAGGCGATCAGCAGCTCGTTTCATTCGATCATTTATCTCTTCTAGTTGGGCAATTCCCCACTCGTATGTATCGCGTAGATTCAAGTCAGCGCCTGTGAAATGGCG
>JBEARJ010000095.1:0-2646 GCA_041163285.1 Actinomycetota bacterium
CGGATTGCTAAACCAAACTCCTCATAACTTAGGGTCTCCTTCTCAATACTCACTTGCCCAGTAGCGCCTTCATCGCAGCTATTTCCGTACTTTGCGACTCGATAATTGCCTTGCCCAACTTTGCTACTTCAGGATTTTTGGAATCGGTGATCTTCTCAGCCATATCAATTGCACCTTCATGATGTTTGATCATCCCCTCTAAGAAGAGTCGATCGAAATCAGCGCCCGTTGAAACGCGAAGCATCTCCATCTCTTTTTCATCCAGCATTCCTGCCATTGTGTGACCCGCATGGCCGCCAGCATCAACACCTGGCCAACTCTTCATCAACTCAATTTCTGGTTCTTGGGCGTCACTAATCTGTTCAGCAAGGGCGAGCACATCTGGATTGGTTGTATTAGTAAGAGCTAAATCAGACATTTCAATTGCTTGCTCATGGTGCGGAATCATCATCTCGGCAAACATGATGTCTTGTGAGCTAAACCCACCGTTTGAATTCTCAGAGCTTGTTGCGCAGCCGGTAAGCATCAATAATGAAATCAGAGCTAAACCAAGGCGCTTCATAGGTGCGAGAGTACCTGGAGCCCCCCGTCAGGATTGAACTGACGACCTTCCGCTTACAAGGCGGATGCTCTACCACTGAGCTAGGGAGGCGTGATGCAGTCGCCAATTATGTCAGGCTCACCCGTGAAATCGCCAGTCTGGATCAGCCCCGAGACCACTTCAGTAAACCGTCTACCAATGCTCAATATTGGGCATCTAATGACAATCTCACTCGATGGTGATTGGAATTTCCAACTACTAGATAGGCCTGATCAAGAGCCAAGTAAGCGTTGGCAGACAATCCCCGTTCCCGGACTTTGGACGATGATCAATGGCGAACAACCTTTTGGCGATAAGCCGATCTACACAAATGTCCAGATGCCCTTTGATCATCTACCGCCGTTAGTCCCAGATGAAAATCCAACCGGAATCTACGAGCGTGAATTCTCACTTCCGAGTTCTTGGAAAAACAAACGCGTCGTGCTCTCTCTCGGTGGATTTGAATCGGTCGCGATAATTTCGATTAATGGCGATGAGGTTGGTGTCGCAAAAGATTCTCGTTTAGCCTCTGATTTTGATATTACAAATTATCTAAATAACGGCTCTAATCGAATTCAAATTAAAGTTATTAAGTGGTCGGATGCCACCTTCATTGAAGATCAGGATCAATGGTGGCATGGTGGAATCACTCGATCGGTAAAACTCTTTGCAACTGAAGAAGTCTTTATCGAGCGGCTCTATCCGACTCCGGGACTTTTAGCCGATAACAAAACTGGAACTCTTCGAATTAGAGCGCATATAAATTCGATCAATGATGCTCCGATTGAAAATTACAAGCTCAGAGCAAAAGTATTAGGTGTAAAGGGAGCGAGTGAAGTTGCGCCCGTAATAAAGAAGAAGGCGCCCCAGTGGACTGAGCGAAGCGCTGCTGAGAGACAGGCTGGCGCTGACTATTTCCATGGAACTTATTGGGATGGAAATATGCCGAAGGCGAAATATGAAGCCTTCCTTACAACCGAGCCAATACTTCCGGGCCCACTTGAATTCACCATCAAAGTCCCCAACGTCTCACCTTGGAGCGCCGAATCACCCACGCTCTACGATGTTGAATATGAGCTAGTTGATCCCACCGGCCAGGTAATCGAGATAACGACCCAGAAAATCGGCTTTAGAAGGGTTGAAATCAAGGGTAATGAGCTCTTAGTCAACGGCCAGCCGGTCATCTTTTATGGAATAAATCGCCATGACTTCAATCGAGAGACTGGCCGAGTTTTAACGCGCGAATTTATGCGCCAAGATCTCCTGGAATTAAAACGTTGGAACTTCAATGCGGTCCGAACTTCGCATTATCCAAATGACCCAGCTTTCCTTGATCTATGCGACGAACTTGGTTTTTATGTTGTCGGGGAAGCAAATATTGAGTCGCATGCATTCCAGAACACGCTCTGTAATGATCAAAAGTACTTAGTGGCTTGGGTAGATCGAGTTGCTCGCATGATTCAACGCGATATACATCATGCCTCTGTAGTCTTATGGTCGCTTGGTAATGAATCTGGCGCTGGTTTAAATCATCGCGCTGCAGCGCAATACGCACGCTGCTTTGATCCGACTCGTCCACTCCATTATGAAGGTGCGATTCGTGGAAATTGGACCATCAACCATGATTTAACCGACGTTGTGTTGTCTGTCCGATGTATCCAGGGATTCCAGCCATCATTTCTTATGCAAAATCCAAGAAAGCTACTCGCCCACTAATCATGTGTGAGTACTCACATGCAATGGGAAATAGTAATGGAACTATCGCTGAGTATTGGGATGCGGTTCACTCTCTAAAGGGACTTCAAGGTGGATTTATCTGGGAGATGTGGGATCACGGCTTAAATCAACGACTCGAAGATGGAACCGTCCGCGCCGCTTACGGTGGTGATTACGGCGAAACTAAGCACGATGGAAATTTTGTCTGTGACGGAATGTTTTTCCCAGACCGTTCACCTAAGCCCGCTCTCCAAGAGGTCAAGCAGATCTCATCCCCTATCAAAATTACTGCCAAGAATTTAAAGACCGGACGTTTTGAGATATTTAATAAGCAGTTCTTCAATGATCTG
>JBEARJ010000096.1:0-2663 GCA_041163285.1 Actinomycetota bacterium
ACGAGTACATGACGGACTTAGAAAGCTAAGAGCTGCAGTAGCAAGCGGGAAGATTCCTAAATGGCGCCTTCTAGCTGGTGCACTCGGTGGCGCTTTTGTTGCGATCCAAACCAGCATCGTTTTCTTGATTGGCGTTGCACTCTATTCGGTTGCCTCAATTGCTGGACAGACTGCCGTTTCATTAATAGTTGATCGAATCGGGCTTACCGGAGGTGGGCCAAAACTAATCTCACCGAGGCGAGTTACCGCCGCTGGCCTTACAGTCCTCGCGGTTCTAGTTTCAGTATGGGACAAACTTGAAGGCGTTGATTTTCAAGTACTTTCGGTCATTTTGGCCACCCTGGCTGGGGCGCTAGTGGGAGTCCAGCGCGCTCTAAATGGCCAGATAAATGAGTATTCCGAAGATAGCTACACCACCTCACTTCTTAATTTTATTACCGGAACATCATTCCTAATTATCTTCATTCTGTTCTTGACTTTACTCGGAAAAAATGAATTACAACCCCTTCCAAGCGGTCCTTGGTGGATTTATACCGGGGGAATCATTGGCGTGATCTATATAGCTTTCACTGCCTTGATTGTGCAACATCTAGGTGTTCTTACCTTTACTTTATATAGCGTAGGTGGCCAACTCTTTGGCTCTTTGATCTTAGATTTATATCTACCAAGTGAAGGAATCTCAGTAAGTTGGTATTTGGTAACAGGAATTGCGCTTACTTATGTTGGAGTTATAGTTGGCGGCGCAACTCAAGCACGTCGAGCCCGGATGTAGTTTCGCACTCCAAGCACAATCGTTAGAACTACAAAGAAAATCGCGATCCCCCGAGCCGAACCTTTAAGTGCTGGGATTGAAGTTGCGTAGTAACCAAGCAAGGTGATTCCAACTCCCCACAAAAGGGCGCCAAGGGCATTAGCAGCTAAGAACTTGTAGTAATTCATCTTTCCAATTCCAGCAATTGGCGGCATAAAAGTTCTAATCCATGGATAGAAGCGCGCGAGAATTACCGCGCTCCAGCCATATTTCTCATAGAAGCTTTCAGCTCTACTAACCATCTTTCTAATCTTCTCTGAGTCTTTCCGCTCAAGATAACTTCGTCCATATTTTCGACCTAATACATAACCGACCTGATCGCCGATAAAAGCAGCCAGAAAGATAATAAAGATCAAGAAGACGATGTTTACATCATTACGTGAACCAGCGAGCAAGCCGGCCGCGAAAAGAACGGAATCTCCGGGTAACCAGAAGGCGAGGAGAATCCCGGTTTCAACAAAGACAATCGCCCCCATAAGGAGATATATGAAAAAGGGACCAGATGCGTTAAGGGTCTGCTCGACCCAATCAGCGATACTCATCTAGCAGCTCTCTTTGACTGCTTCTGCCACCGCTTTCACCACATTGGTATCAAAGACACTTGGGACAATAAATGAAGCGTTAAGTTGGGAATCGCTCACACATGATGCAATCGCACTCGCACAAGCCACCAAAAGTTCATCAGTAATCTTCTTTGCGCCGGCATCGAGTAGCCCTCTAAAAATCCCTGGGAAAGCCAGGACATTATTGATCTGGTTTGGTTGATCACTACGACCAGTTGCGACTACGCTTACACCAATAAAGACATCAGCGTTCTTCATCGCATCAGATAAAGAACCCTCAAATTGCTCACGATTGCAGTTTTCAATGAACCACTTGCGCATCTCATTTTCTGCCTCACGCTTCTTATTAATTACTCCCACATGATCAAAACCAATAATTTGCTTTGCGCCTGCAAGGACAAGAAGGCGAGCGATTGCTGTGCCAGCAGCGCCCGCACCATTTATAACGATCTTGCAATCACTTAAATTTTTCTTTACTAATTTGAGTGCATTATTTAGTGCAGCCAGAACCACAACCGCTGTTCCATGCTGGTCATCATGGAAGACCGGGATATCTAGAAGTTCACGGAGGCGCGCCTCTATCTCAAAACAACGTGGCGCAGATATATCTTCAAGATTGATTCCACCATAAACCGGGGCGATTAATTGGACGGTGCGGACAATCTCATCAACATCTTGAGAATCAAGGCAGACCGGCCAGGCATCTACATCGGCAAAGCGCTTGAATAGTGCAGCTTTACCCTCCATGACGGGAAGGGCGGCGGAAGGACCGAGATTCCCCAGCCCCAAAACCGCAGAACCATCGGTAACAACCGCAACCGTATTGCGCTTGATAGTTAAACGGCGCGCATCGGCCGGATCCTTAGCAATGGCCTGGCAGATTCTCGCCACTCCAGGGGTGTAGGCGCGTGAAAGGTCATCGCGAGTTTTTAGTGGCACTTTGGATTGCACTTCCAACTTTCCACCAAGGTGAAGCAAGAAGGTGCGATCAGAGACTTTGCGGACGCTTAATATCGGAGAAGCAGTGAGCGCTGCAGTTATTTTCTCAGCATGGCCCTGGTCAACTGCGTCGCAAGTAACATCGATAACAACATTATCTAGCTGCGACTCAGCGACATCAAGCGCGGTAATCATCGCACCTTCGCGAGTGATGATTGTGGTTATCTCTGCGACAGGTTGGAACTCAGGTTTTCCTTCAACTCGGATTGTGATTCCGTAACCTGGAGAAGTATTTGCCATTAGACGACTCCGTAAAGTCGATCTCCTGCGTCACCTAATCCGGGAACGAT